>NZ_JBGQKW010000025.1:0-30855 GCF_041499725.1 Sulfuricaulis sp. | reverse complement strand
TTCATCGCGGCGATGCAGAATCATCCGCCTTTTCCATTCGTGCCGGCGGACAACATCGAGCTGTGGTTGCTGGATGCGAAGCAGCACCAGCCGCTCGCGATTCTGACCAGCACCCTGGAACGCATCACACCGCCGCGGGTGGCGGACAGCGTCTGGCACGCGGCGCTCGCGGGCGATGACAGTTTCATGGCGCCGAGCCTGTCATCGGGCGCCAGCCACGGTGATCCGATATCGCACATTCCGCACCGCGAAGTGCTTAACCGCTGCGTGCAGAAGGCCGCGGGGCCGATGGAACGCGCGCAATGGTTCCGTCGCGAAAGCGACGGCAGTGGCACCGGTTTGCACGGCTGCCGTCTCGATCCTGGACAGATCGGACGGCAGCTGGAGCGTAAAGCGTTTCCCGAGTTGTTGCTGCGTGAGGAATGGGAAGATGAACGTGAAAAAAAACTTGTTCACGATTATCACGACTGGCAGGCACCAAACTTGTTGACGCACCGCCATCTCTCGCGCATCACGCGCGATCGTCTTGAACGCGCCGCCTGCCGGCAGGCGGAAAAGCTGTACAAGGTCCGTCATTTTTTACCCGAAATCGTCAACGCCGACCTGTTGAACGTGGCCTTCGTCGAAGCGGTGATCCGCCGTTCCGCCTAGCGCCCGCGCTGAAAGAACCGCGCCTCGGTATCCGGCGGCTAGGGCTGACGTGTTGTAGGTGTATTTCTTCCTGACTTATCGCCCCACGCAAAATGACATAGAATGGAATCGGCCGGCGGCGGTAAACATCATGTCATCGCGGTTTTCTCTGCCGGGAATTGAACAGGCACCGTGCTTTATCTTTCGGGATTTCCGGACCGCTGCAGTTACATCGTCAAAGATTTATTTTTTCAAATCGGAGGTTCGGCTCATGGCCGACAAATTCAAGACCATTCCCATCATGCCCGCCCAGGCCAACCAGGAACACGCGGAGATCACGAGCTGTGCCGAAGCCGAGCCGTATGCCCTGCGCGTCATTGGCGACAGCATGGCCCCTGAATTCCTGGACGGTCACATCATTATCGTGGACCCGGCCATGCCGCCACTGAACGGCGCCTATGTCGTCATCGACTACCGGGGCGAGACCACGTTCCGCCAATTCATCGTGGAAGAGGGTAGAAAATTCCTCAAGGCGCTAAACGACGCTTATCCGACCGTCGAAATGGTGGAGAATTACTCGGTTCGCGGCGTGGTGGTCCAGCGCGCCAGCCGGCGACGCAAGGATCATAAGCATTATTATTGAATTTCAATGGACAGGATATACAGGTTGAATGATCAACATACGATCCACTCTTTACGCCTGTAAATCTCCTGTTAATCCCGTCTATTCAAATCTTGATAAAGATGTGCCCGTGACCAGGGGATATCGTTATTGGTGCCGCGTGTGAAGACGACCTGGAAGAGCTGTAGCGTGCCGGCGGTGAAACCGGCGGTGGAACCGGCAAGGTAAAGCCGCCAGGCGCGCATGAAAGCACTGTCGTACATCCGCTCGATTTTCTCCGCCTGCCGGTTGAAACGCGCGAGCCAATGCTCGAGCGTTTTGGCATAGTGTAGGCGCAGGTTCTCGATGTCGAGCACGGAAAATTCATGCGCTTCGAAGATGTCCATCATATCGCGCAGCGTGGGTGGGTAGCCGCCGGGGAAAATGCGCTTTTCGATCCAGGCATTTATCGGTTCGGGCTTGTTGCGGCCGATGGAATGAATCAATCCACGTCCGTCCGGCGCGAGGCAGCGATGGATGACATCGCCCAGATCACGGTAATGGTTCCGGCCGACGTGCTCGAGCATGCCGATGGAGACAAATACGTCGTATTCACCGGCGATAAGTCGATAATCGTCCTCGACGTACACCACCTTTCCGTCCAGCCCCTCGGCCTTCGCCTTCTCGCGGGCATAAACGATTTGCTGATGTGAAATGTTATAGGAGGTAACCCGGACACCATAGTGCTTCGCCATGTGGCGCGCGAATCCGCCCCAGCCGCTGCCGGCCTCCACCACCCGGTCGCCCGGTTTCAACCGGAGCTTGCGGCAGACGTGATCCATTTTGGCGCGCTGCGCCTGTTCAAGCGTGAGATCCGCCGAAGGGAAATAGGCGCAGGTATACTGCATGGCCTCGCTATCAAGCCAGAGTTCGTAGAAGTCGTTGCCGATGTCGTAGTGGTGATGGATGTTGTCGCGCGAATCGGTGATCCGGTTCGGGCGCGTGCGATTGAAGAGCCATGTCTGCGCGGCCATCAGTTTATGATATTTCGGCAAAGACGCCGCCGCACGGTAGGCAGTTTCGAGAAACTCGACCAGATCGCCGTCGACATCGATGCGACCGACGCTGTAAAGGTCGCCGAAATGCAGGGCAGGATTCATGAGAAGTTGATGCAACACCTCGCTGTCACGAATGTGCACCCGCGCGTCCGGCGTGGCGGTGGAGGATGAAATTTCCTCGCCATTCCACAGCACGAGAGCAAGCGGGGGATGGTCGAGCAGGTCAAGCAGCTTGCGTGCAATCCATCGGTCAAGCGAAGAAACACGCGATGATGTTTGGGAGACATCAACACCATGCGCTCCGTCCGTCAGGATGGGGATGTTGAGCGAGACAACCTTGTTTTTCTGAATGCCCTTGTCCATTTGCGCTCACTGCTTCCATTAGGACGCTAATATCCTACCCTGTCGGAGCGAGGTATGACAAATGGCGCGCCATCAAGCCAATGACATCACTCGGCGCATCCCGGTGGATAAGTCCCCAATACCGGATTTTTCCAGCAACGGCGACACTTACCTAACGACGAACGTGTAAAATCCCTGCATGAAATTCGCCCAACAGCTTGCGTCCATTCTGTCTCGAGCCGTCAGGTGGCGTTTGTTCATGGCCGTGCTGGTCATGGGCGCGTGCCCATACATTTCTGCGAGCGAGCACGACGATTACTTGCGCGGCTATGTGGACGCGCTCCTGGATAGCCGTTATCCCGGTTTGGGGCTTCGCGTGCAGGCGGTCAAGCCGGATGCGGGCGTCACGCTGACTTCGCGCACCTGCCTCGGCCCATCCCAGAAGCGTGATGTTGCGTATCTGCTCACCCAATCGGGGCAGGTCAAAACCGTGCTTTGGGCTTTATCCACGGATTGCGACAAGTCCCATTCCGCGCCGGAATCGGACGCGGCAGTGCCGGCCCCGATCGATATTCATGCACTGCCGGAGACGGAACTCTTCGCGCCATTGCTGGCCGATCCGCGCCAGCCACGTTTTTCTGTGAGCTATCAGCACTACCGGGGCAATGGCCGAGATTTCGCCGCGGCCAGCACGGCAGTCGGAGAATATTTCGGTCTGGCGTCGGGCATGTTCGGCGAATACGGCAGCTCCCAGGTCGGCATCCAGGGCGCGGTATTCGCGCTGTTCAACCTCGACGCGCCGTCGAGCGATCTCATCAATGCGGATTACTGGATTGGCTTGCCGATCAGTTACCGCCGCGGCCCGTGGTCGTATCTGATACGGCTGTATCATCAGAGTTCGCATCTCGGCGATGAGTTCATTCTCGGCAATCCGGGCGTCAACCGAGTGAACCTGAGCTACGAGGAACTGGAAGGACTCGTCTCCTATGAATGGGAGCAATGGCGCATTTACGGCGGTGGCGGGTATTTGGTGCATTCGGAGCCGGAACTCGCCCCCAAGCAGGTGCACGCCGGCGCCGAATACATCCTGCCACGTGCAGCCGGCAAGTTCGACCTCATCGCCGCGGCGGATGTACGCGCTTCCGAGGAACTCGGTTGGGGCAGCAGCCGCTCCTACCAGGTGGGCTTTGAGTTCAAAAGCAGCAGTCCGCGGCGTGTGCGCCTGATGCTGGAGCACTTCCGCGGTCATTCGCCCAATGGCCAGTTTTACCGTGAACCCCTGCGCTACACCGGTCTGGGGCTTTACTTCGGTTTCTGATGGCCGGGGTGCCGAAATGTCGGATTTTCCGGCTAAAAACGATTGGCGGAATGCGCCGGGCATACTATTCTTAGCTTTACTTGGAAATCACAGGCAGGTGTTCCATGGCTCTGAATCTGAAAATGAATCTCGACAAAAAATCCCTGATCCAGATTGTCGTTTTGGTGGTGCTCATTGCTGTTGGCGCAGGCGCCTATTTCATGCAGCAGGGTGGCGGCGGGCTCGACTTCATCACCGGTTTCTTTGAGAGCAAACCGGCCACCACGCGCGCGCCCGCGGCCAAGGCGCAAGCCCCGGCGGCGGACAAGAAATCCGGGACCACGCCGGCGGTGGTGGACGCCAAGGCCAAGGCCGACGCTCCCGCGATTCCCGCGGCGCCCGCCAAGGGACAAATTCACGGCAAGCCGTTTGTCGTCGAAAACAGCAGCATCGAGAATGGCACCCTCACGCTGAGTCTGGGTAAAGACGCGAGCGCCGATCTCGAAGTCAGGCTGATGCTCTCCACGCCGCCGTGGGAAGTTCCGGCAGGAAAAAATTTCAAGGTGGCGGGCCTGGCCGGGACAGGCGCCCCGCAGATCATTCTGGCCTGGAAGGAAGACGGACAGAATGCGCCTTCGGAACAAAAGTTCACCGACAAATACACCCTTGTGCTCGAGTTTGGCCAGGAGAAGGACAAAAAACTCCCGGGCAAGATTTCCCTGAGTCTTCCGGATGAAGTGAAAAGCAATGTCGCCGGTACATTCAAGGCCGATATCAAGGGATTCCGTATCGTCAACGGCAAGCCCGATCTCACCGCCGATTCAGTGGACACGCTGCAATATCTTGCGTTTCATGAGTTACTGAAGGGCGATTCGAGCAATACGATGGAAGTGATCGCCTCGCGCGACGGGCGTTATACCCAGCCCGAATCGCCGAACATGAACATGACCGGTTACCTCGAGGTCGAGTATCGAGTCGGTGGCGGGTCGTCGCAGATTCAGCGGTTTCAGTTTGAAAAGGACGGCGGCGCCTGGAAGATTGCAAAAACCCTCAATGCCAACCAACTCGATGAGGCGCATCCCTTGCACGTCCCCGGGCCGAAGGACCCTCCGGCGAAGGTGTTGGCTTATCTCGCTGCCAAGAAGATCGAGGCGGACATTCATAAAAAATATCCCAAGAAAAGTTTCTATGAGCCCGGCTTCACCACGCGGTACAGTGATAAATTCAAGATCGGTGTGTGCGAAACACGTTACAAACTGGAGCCGGCCGGTGAGGCGATGAAAACCGCTTATCTCTTCCGGCAGCGCGCCGGCGGTTGGGCGCTCGACCGTGAACTCGGCAAAAATGAAAAGGTGAACTTCGACACCGGTAGCATCGGCAAACGCTGAAACAGCTTTTTCTTTTCGGCAAACAAAAATCCCGCCTGATGGCGGGTTTTTTGTTTCTGACCGGCGATCCGGCCGATCAAATCAGTTTGAGTCAGGCGAGCGGTTTCACCATCGTGGCCTGGATACCCTTCGGTCCCTTCTGACTTTCAAACCCCACCCGCTGGCCCTCGGCCAGTTTCTTGTAGCCTTCGGCCTGGATCACGGAATAGTGCACAAACACATCGGCAGTGCCGTCCTGGGGAGCGATAAAACCAAACCCTTTGGCCTCGTTAAACCACTTTACAGTACCCATATGCATGACGAATGACCCCACTCAATTATTTAATTTATGAAAATTTCATACGCGCCGTAATGGTGGAAATTTCTCCAGGACGAACTGCGGAGCCTGCAAACACCAGCATGACAACGAACGGCAGCACATGACTGCGGAATCAGTATAACGAATTTCATATTCGTGTACAGCCGACCCCATACCCTGAATGAATCCGCAAGCGTGGTTTCCATGCGTCTTTGCGCTGAAATTTCGTTAGGTGAAATCTCACTATGTTAGAGGCTCTTAGAGGTTGTAACCCGTCTCGTTGTGCAGCACGGTGTCGAGACCTTCCGTCTCCTGTTCGATCGAGACGCGCAGTCCTACCATGGCGTCGATCAGTTTGAGGAGCAGATACGAGACCGCGCCCGACCAGACGGCGGTGACGACAACGCCGGTGATCTGGGTCATCACCTGTTTGCCCATGGTCATGCCTTCGGCGAAGCCGACACCGCCCAGTGTCGTGGCGGCAAATACACCGGTCAATGTGGTTCCGAGAACGCCGCCCACGCCATGCACGGGGAACACGTCGAGCGAATCGTCCACGTGCAGCGTGCGCTTCATGTAGTTGGTTGCCGTAAAGCATACCAGCCCGGCGCTGACACCGATCACGAGCGCGCCCAATGGACCGACAAAGCCCGAGGCCGGCGTGATGGTGCCCAGTCCCGCGACCATGCCGGTGACGATGCCCAGCACGGAAGGTTTGCCGAAACGGATCCATTCGCAGAACATCCACGTCAGCGAACCGGTGGCGGCGCCGATGTGAGTCACCAGCATGGTCATGCCGGCGGTGCCGTTGGCCGCGAGCGCGCTGCCGGCATTGAAGCCAAACCAGCCGACCCACAGCATGCAGGCGCCGATCACGGTCATGGTAAGGTTGTGCGGCGGCATCGCCGTTTCCGGAAAACCTTTGCGCTTGCCGAGCACGAGCGCCGCCACGAGCGCGGCGACACCGGCGTTGACGTGCACCACCGTGCCGCCGGCAAAGTCCATCACGCCGAGTTTCTGCAGCCAGCCGTTGCCCCAGACCCAGTGACAGACTGGCACGTACACGATAAGCAACCACAGCAAACTGAAGAGCATCATGGCGGAGAACTTCATGCGCTCGGCGAAAGCGCCCACGACGAGCGCCGGCGTGATGATCGCAAACGTCATTTGGAACATGGCAAACACGGTCTCGGGAATATCGCCCTTGAGCGTGTTCACGCCGATGCCGGCCATCAGCGCCTTGCCCATGCCACCGAGCCAGGCGTTGCCGGCGCCGCCGTCGCCATAGGCCAGACTGTACGCGAACAGTACCCAGACGATGGAAACCATGCAGGTGATGGCGAAACACTGCATCAGGATGGAAAGCACGTTCTTGGTGCGCACGAGTCCGCCGTAGAAGAGGGCGAGACCGGGGATGGTCATAAACAGCACAAGCACCGAAGAGATCAGCATCCAGGCCGTGTTGGCCATGTTAAGCGCCGGCGCTTCCGCGGCGAATGCAAGCGTCGGCGCGACAAGCAGCGGTAGGACAACGCCGAGCCCCCAAGATTTGCGGATAGTCATAATAATTTCTCCTGTGGTGCGATTGTTATTTATAGAGCGCCCGCCCCGGTCTCGGCGGTATGGCTGCTCACGACTTGTTCCAGGTTGTAAACGAATATTTTCCCGTCACCGATTTTTCCGGTCTTCGCGGTCTGGGTAATGGTTTCACGCTCCACCCCCGGTGCGGACCAGCTGCATCATACAAAACCCGGGCGGTTCCTGAAATGTCATGTCGCCGCGCGCCTGTCTCTCGGGAGATATGGATTAGCCGGTTTCTGCGTCTGGAGCGGGATTGATCCCGCCTGGAATCCAGAATATTGCTAATATTCGTCGTGGCGGGAGATCGGTGCTGCTTTGAAAACCGTCGGCCGGCTTAGATGATGCAACAGGGGATAATTTCTTTTCGGGAGAGGATCCATGGAGGCGCCCAAAATACAGACCGCGATTCCGCAACGCCGTTACCAGTTTGGCGAATATACCGGGGTGGTGCTGGGAGAGATTGAAAGCAGCGATGCCGTGAAATACCAGTACATCCTCGCGCTCGTGCGCGAGGGCGAGGGCAAACCCGGATTTTACGTGACGGCGGAGAAGAATCCCCGGAGCCGTGCCCACGAAGGTTCGCACCGCCTGCGGGTCATCACCCATGGCCTGACCGAGGAAATCGAATCGTCGGATCGCTGGGCCGACATCGATGCGTTTTGCGAGGAAGCTTTTGCGGTGGCGGCCAAGGTGCTCGGGCTCTCGGACGAGCAGCCCGAGCGCATTGCCTGACTCGGTCCTGATGCAGGATACCGCCCGCGCCGTTATGAATTTTCACGCGCAAGATTTATAGCGCGCCGCGGTGCCGTCCCGGAATCAGTGCTGGTGGCCGCCCTCGCCATGCACATGGCCATGCTCGAGTTCTTCCTGGGTGGCGCTGCGGACCGTGGTGATCTCGACGTCGAAGTGCAGGGTCTTGCCGGCCAGCGGATGATTGGCATCGAGTACCGCGCCGGTTTCCGTGAGCTTGACCACGGTGAGGGTAATCGGCCCGTTCGGCCCGTCCGCATAGACGCGTGACCCGACTTCGAGCTTCATGTCGGGCGGAAAATGTTCGCGCGGCGCTTCGAAAACCGCTTCCGGGTTTTTCTCGCCATAGCCTTCCGCCGGTGCCACGGTGACCTTGGATTTGAAACCGGCCTGGGCGCCTTCGAGCGCCTTCTCGAGACCCGGGATGATGTTGCTGTGACCGTGCAGATAGTTGAACGGTTCGCCCCCGCGGCTCGAGTCGAGTGTCTCGCCGCTGTCGTCGGTAAGGGTATAGTGCATGGAAACCACCATGCCGTGGGCTGCCTTCATGTGGGGGGGTCCTCTGAAAGGATGGAAAGAACGCGCCACTATATCGCATTTTGGCGCCTCCGCCCAAGGCGATTTTTCATTACCCTGTACAAACGGTTTTTCCGCGTGGGCGCGACAAGCCGCCGGCGGATGCTTATACTGAAACGCAGAATTTTTTCTGCGCCCGGCGCGACCCGACATGAGCACGCGCAAGCCCCGTGTTGAAATCGAATACTGCAGCCAATGCCGTTTCATCCTGCGCGCGTCGTGGATGGCGCAGGAGCTGCTCACGACCTTCGCCGACGAAATCGGGGAGGTGGCGCTGATTCCCGGCACCGGCGGCATATTCGAGGTGCGGCTGAACGGTGAACGGTTGTGGAACAAGAAGCAAGTCGGGCGTTTTCCCGAACCCAAGGAGATCAAGCAGCTCATCCGCGACCGCATCGCGCCGCAGAAAAATCTCGGCCACAGCGACCGGAAAGATTAGAAGCAATCTCAAATATAATAGTTCTACACCACAAAGACGCAAAGGGTGAGGTGGAGTTTCCGCGAATGTTCAGCGAACATTCGCGCCACCGAACGGGTGCAACGGGTTTGGTTGCGCCCCGGGCCGCAACAAAAAAATCTTTGCGCTCTTTGCGTCTTTGCGGTGAAAGATTTTTATTTTTCATGATCAAACATCTCACTATCACCACGCCCGGACAGGGTCTACATGAATTCACCGACCAGCTCAACGCGCTGGTGCGCGACGCCGGCGTGCGCGAAGGCCTGTGTACTCTCTTTGTGCAGCACACCTCGGCCAGTCTGCTGATTGACGCGGGCCATCCATGGCCCGCGCCCTTAACGGGCGCGCTGAAGCGCGTCCGATTTTGCTCCAGGCAAAATTGTCAGGAGAACGCCGATCCGTCGGCGAAGCGCGATCTGGAGCACTGGCTCAACCGGCTCGTGCAGGAAAACGACCCGCTTTATACCCACCAGAACGAAGGCCCCGACGATATGCCGGGGCATATTAAATCGGCCCTGACAGCGACACAGATATCCATCCCCGTAAGCGAAGGGCAGCTCGCGCTCGGCACCTGGCAGGGGGTTTATCTGTGGGAGCACCGTCATCGTGGCGGAGCGCGCCGTATCGTCGTGCACATCTGCGCGTGAGCGCCGCGCCGAAAATTGCGCCGTACGGTTCCTGGTCCTCGCCGATCACCGCGGAACAGATTGCTACGAGCTCGATCGGCCTTGGCCAGATCGCGCTCGATGCGCAGGATATTTACTGGAGTGAGATGCGCCCGGCGGAGGCCGGACGCCATGCCATCGTGCGGCTCCGCGAGGGCGTGACGGAGGATGTCCTGCCCGCGCCGTTCAGCGCCCGTACCCGGGCGCATGAATACGGCGGCGGCGCGTTTACCGTCGATAACGGTGTGATTTATTTCTGTAACGACAGCGACCAGCGCCTGTATCGTCTCGCGCCGGGAGGCGCGCTGCATCCGATCACGCCGGAATCCAATCGGCGTTATGCCGACACGGCAATCGACCTGCGGCGTCAGCGCATTGTGTGCGCATGCGAAGATCACCGCGCCGGCGGCGAGCCGGTCAATACGATCGTGGCCGTTAATCTCGATGGCCGCGGCGAGCCCGTCAACCTGGTTTCGGGACATGACTTCTACGCCTCCCCGCGTCTGAGTCCGGACGGTGTTCAACTGGCATGGCTGGCGTGGAACCATCCGGACATGCCGTGGGATGGTACCGAATTGTGGCTGGCGGAGATCGCGTCGAATGGGTCACTCAGTAACCAACGTTGTGTAGCCGGGAGCCGGGACGAATCGGTTTTTCAGCCGGCCTTCGCGCCGGACGGCACGCTTTATTTTGTTTCCGACCGCAGCCGCTGGTGGAATCTGTACCGATTCCGTTCCGGACGGATAGAGGCCCTGGCGCCGATGGAAGCGGAATTCGGCCAGCCACAATGGATATTCGGCATGTCCACCTACGCCTTTGCTTCGGAGCGGCGCATCGTGTGCGCGTTCAACCGCGAAGCCACATGGCGCCTGGCGCTGCTTGAGACCGAGACGCGCCGGATGGATATCATCGAAACGCCGTTTACCGACATCGGCGGTGTCGCGGCGGATCACGGCAAGGCCGTTTTCGTCGCGGCGTCGCCCACGATGCTGCCCGCCGTGGTGCGCCTCGATCTCACGACCCGCCGGTTTGAAACCCTGCGTTCATCGAGCACCGCGACGCCCGATGCGGGTTATCTCGCGGCACCCCAGACGCTGACTTACCCGGTCTCCGGCGGAGAACCGGCACATGCGTTTTATTATCCGCCCGCGAACCGTGATTTCCGTGCGCCGGCCGGCACGAAGCCGCCGCTGCTGGTGCTGAGCCACGGCGGGCCGACGTCGGCCACGTCGAGCGCGCTCAATCTCAAGCTTCAGTACTGGACCAGCCGCGGGTTTGCCGTGCTCGACGTGAACTACCGTGGATCCACGGGCTACGGCCGCGGCTATCGCCTGAAGCTGGAGGGGCAGTGGGGTGTCGCCGACGTGGAGGATTGCCTGGCAGGGGCGCGCTATCTCGTGGAACGCGGTTGGGCGGATACAACGCGTCTCGCGATCCGCGGCGGCAGCGCCGGCGGTTACACGACGCTGTGCGCGTTGACCTTCCACGATCTTTTTCGCGCCGGCGCCAGCTATTACGGCGTGAGCGATCTGGAGTCGCTTGCCCGGGACACGCACAAGTTCGAGGCGCGCTATCTCGACCGGCTGATCGGCCCGTACGAGGCGCATCGCGACTTGTATCGCGACCGTTCACCGATTCATCACGTGGACCGGCTGTCGTGTCCGGTGATTTTCTTTCAGGGCCTGGAAGACAAGATAGTGCCGCCGGATCAGACCGAAACAATGGTGAATGCCCTGCGCACGAAAGGCATCCCGGTGGCGTACGTGCCATTGGCGGGCGAGTCGCATGGTTTTCGCCGCGCGGGAAATATCCGGCGCGCGATCGAGGCCGAGCTCTATTTTTATTCGCGGATTTTCGGTTTTACGCCCGCCGACGCCATCGCACCCGTGACGATCGAAAATCTCTGACGCTTATCCGTCGACACGGTTGTTGAAGAGTTGGTTTTCGGGAAGCCGGCGGTCACGCAGGAATTTCTTCACCGTCGCCAGGAACGGTGCGGGCCCGGCGGCATAGACATCGAAGCCGGCGAGGTCGGGATGCTCCTTGATGACTTGTTTGAGTGCCGCGCCGGATCTGGCCGGTTCGGCCTCCAGTGGCATGTAATGAAAATTATCCAGCGCGTCGGCCCAGGAGCGGCAGAGATTGTTGAGGTAATGACCGTCTTTCCCGGCCAGCCAATACAGATGCATTGACTCGGCCACGTCCCGCGCCATGGCATGCTCGATGAGACTCTTGATCGGCGCGAATCCGTTGCCATAGGCGAGAAAAATCAGCGAATGCGGCGAGTCCTCGTGCAGCGTGAATTCGCCGTGGGGTCCCGTGAGGCTGACGATATCTCCGTTCTTGAGCTTGCGGAACACATATTCAGAAAGACGGTCACCCGCGACGCGACGGATGTGAAACTGCAGGTTGCGGTCGTCGCACGGGCAGCTGGCCACCGGATATTCCGCCTCGGCGCCGTTGCCGGTCTCGAGCGCCGCCGACTGGCCGGCGAGGAATTGCAGCCGCTTGGTGCGCGGCGTTTGCAGGTGCAGCAGCGCCATGTCGTCGCCCAGCCGTTCGATTTTTTTCACGCGCGCGGCGATCTCCTGTTCCGGAACATCCTGGGCGCCGACAATTTCGTTCGCTTCAATCTCCAGATCGGATACCGCCGTATGCGAACAGAGCAGCACATAGCCCTGATTCTTCTCGGCCTCGCTGAAGAGGTAGTCGTAATGGCGCACCGGCAGCGTCTTGCCGGATACCACTTTCGCCTTGCACATGCCGCAATTGCCATTACTGCATCCGTAGCGCAGCGAAATGCCCGCGCGCAGCGCAGCGTCCAGAATGGAATCGGAACCCTCCACGAAGAATTCGTGGCGGTTTGGGAGCAGGCGGACAGTGGCGGTCATTAATCTTAGAAAGCTCTCCTTGACGACAAGCGATTGGAGTTGATCGCTGCGCGATTCCTTTTCCAGTTCGTGCCGCAGCCACAACTTGAGCGGACCCATGATCCCTTTGACTTCCTGCCCGCCGGATTTTTCGTGCTCGCCGAACTTGTCGTACAGCCAGTCCGTAACGGTCTTGTAGTGTTCCACCAGTGCCTTGGCTTGCGCCAGTTCGCGTCCCAGGCCAGTGAGGCGTTCGGCCAGTACTTCGGGCTCCGGCAGCAGGCGTTCGCGGACACGGTGCGCAAAGGCCTCATCCTTGATGTGAGTAAAGCGCTCGAGAATCGCGGCGTCTTCCAGTTGTGTGTCCGGGTAGGCGCGCAACAGGTCCTCGGGCTTGACCATGCCCTCGAAGGTCGGCAGTTCGCCGTCTTTGATTCTTTTCTGGAGCGCCCCGCGTGAGACGCCAACCAGGCGCGCGGCACGGTTCAGGGTCAGCAATGGCGCGCCATTATTTTCCTGATCTGACATGGGTCGACTCCACTAACGTCGTCTGAGCCGTGTCGGTTGAAATGAAATACCCGCCGTGTTCCGCGCGGTAACTTCATTTGTAAGATAAAGAGTCAGTCGTGGGATGCCGCAGAGATTATTGGGATCGTGAAATAAAATCCATGGCACATGCCGCATGTCAGGCTCGGAGATATTGAAACACCGACTCGCGGGAGCAAGCCATCGTCTGGCATTGCCCCGCTTTAATGTCAGATGAATAAGACGCCGGAAACTGCCCGGTTAGGGTTGCAGACCAGGAAGCTTAGTAACTGCGCCGTCCGCCGCCGCCGCCACCACCGCCGCCGCCACCACCGCGGTTGCCCCAGCCACCGCCACCACCGCCGCCACCGCGATTTCCAAAACCGCCGCGCCCGCCACCGCCACCACCGCCGCCCGGACGTTCGGTCTTGGGACGGGCTTCATTCACGTTCAACGCGCGCCCTTTCAGATCCTTCTGGTTCATGCCATTGATGGCCGCCTGAGCTTCCGCCTTGGCCGGCATCTCGACGAACCCGAAGCCACGCGGCTCGCCACTGAACTTGTCTTTAAGAATGGTGGCCTTGCTGACTTGTCCGAAGGCACTGAAGGCCGTCCGCAAATCCTCTTCAGTGACATCGCGTGACAGATTTCCTACAAAGATGTTCATATCTAACTCCTGGGTTGAAAGGGTAAAGCATCATGGACCGCGCCATATTTTCTAAACAATCCCTGAAAACGTGCGGCCGGATAGGCGGATGATCGGGCGTGAACCAGGCTCCTTGGTCTCGACATGAGGAAAGGTGGGCTTCAGTATCCCAGCATCGGTATCCGTCGCAGATAATACGCCTGTGTTTCGCCGGCGTCCAAGTGCCCGAAGAATATTACCCGATCTTTGGCCCACACTAAGGGCGTGGTGCGGCGGCTAACCGTACGCCTTGGCACCGCGGCCGGCGCCACCCGAACCATGACGCGGCCCCTGGCCGTGCCGGGGACGGTTCTCGCCGTTTTTCCCATTGAAATGACGCGGCGCACCGTCCTGACGACGCGGTGGGTGGCCGGACGGGCCGCCTCGACGGTGACCCGAGGGAGTCTGTTGCCGCGGACGGATGGTCGGCTCGAGCCCGGGAATGACATGGGCCGGGATGGTCTGGCGGGTGTAACGCTCGATGTCGCGCAATTGCTGGAAATTGTCCGGCGCCGCGAACGAGATGGCGATGCCTTTGGCGCCCGCGCGGCCGGTGCGGCCGATACGATGCACATAATCTTCGGCGCTTTTCGGGAGATCAAAATTAATGACATGCGTAATGCCGGAGACGTCGATGCCACGCGCCGCGACGTCGGTGGC
The DNA here is from genome assembly GCF_041499725.1 of Sulfuricaulis sp. Classification (GTDB taxonomy): domain Bacteria; phylum Pseudomonadota; class Gammaproteobacteria; order Acidiferrobacterales; family Sulfurifustaceae; genus Sulfuricaulis. Next base: position 16,472 of record NZ_JBGQKW010000025.1, on the reverse strand, counting down.
CACCAGCAAACGCACCGCACCTGAACGCAGGTTGGTAATCGCGCGATTGCGCTGGTTCTGATTCATGTCACCGTGCAGCGCCGTCGCTGGATGTCCCTTGGCATGCAGGGTTTTGGCCAGGCGGTCCGCGCCGCGCTTGGTGGCGGTGAACACGATGGCCTTGTCCATGTTGATATCGTCCAGCAGGTGCGTCAGCAGGCGGTGCTTGTGTGCGCCGTCGTCGACGTGATGCAGCCGTTGCTCAATATTCTCATGTCGTTCCTGCTGCGTCGCGATCTGAATGCGCCTGGGATTCTTAAGCAGGCGGCCGGCGAGCTTGGCAATGTTGCCTTCGAGCGTCGCGGAAAACAGCAGCGTCTGGCGGGTGTCCGGTGTGGCCGCCGCGATCTTCTCCACGGCGTGGATGAAGCCCATGTCCAGCATGCGATCGGCTTCATCGAGCACCAGCACTTCCAGGCGCGAGTAGTCGATGCGTCCGCGTTCCATGTGGTCAAGCAAGCGTCCGGGCGTCGCCACCAGGATATCGAGCGGCTGGGACAGCAGCCGCATCTGCGGTGGGTAGGGCATGCCGCCGACGACGCTGCCGATGCGAAAGCGCATGTGCTTGCCGTATTTGATGGCCGCTGCCGTCACCTGATTCGCGAGTTCGCGCGTCGGTGTCAGCACCAGCACGCGCGGGCCGCGGGAATTTTTGGTCGACGGCGTGCTCAGCCGATGCAGCGAGGGCAGCACAAAAGCCGCGGTCTTGCCGGTGCCGGTCTGGGCCGAGGCCATGAGATCATGGCCTTCGAGGGCTTGCGGTATCGCCTGCATCTGGACCGGTGTAGGGGTGGTGTAGCCGCTCTCGGTGATCGCCTTGAGGATGGACGGGTGTAAAGCCAGTTTTTCAAAAGTCACGTTGTTTCCTTGATTGAGATAAATAGCGCGTGCAGATAAGCGCAACCGTTTGCCCGTTAAAGGCAACGGCAGTAACAAAACTGCTGGCGCGAACACATCGTCGCCAACCGTTTTATTGCTGAAATCTCAGGGAAACTGAAACCAGAAGGTGGGTCAGAGAGCGATGAACTTATGGCTGGATCGGGCGTTACAGCAGCCTGGACCATTCAGCCGGCGCGAACGATACAGGAATGCCGTATGAAATGCCAGTGTTATCCCGCGGGCCGAGTCGCCGCGCTTATTCCTCTTTGACCAGCGGCACCCACAGCAGATGAAGCGCGATCATCAGTGCCAGGCCGACAGTGCTCAGCCCGTAAATGAGCAGATTGGAGTCGAAAAACAACGCGACGACCATGACTGCCGCGCCCGGCATGGCGGCTTTCAGCCAGGACGGATAGGTGATTTTAATCGACTTTCCGCAGGTCTGGCAGGCGACGGGGACGCCCGGACCTAATATTGTTTTTCTAAGCGCGGAGATCGCCGGTTTACCGCAATACGGACACTGGTACATTTTTCCACCCATGGTTCGTTCAAAAAAATCATCAGCGCCAGTGAGAGCATGGTGTCCGGTACTGCAACCCTGAGATGCCTGCCATCGTCGCGCGCGGGTACGATATCCAGCCTTTTGTAAAAAGGCAAACCCGGCAGATTCCTGGCCCGGGACGGATTACAGATTGATGACAGCCATTAAATTTGATGCCGGTATTAGAAATCCGCGTGTCGTGAACACCGCTTGGTATCACATAAAATATCCCTCTGGATTATATTGACTTCAATCAATAGAATGACCGTGAGGTTTTTGTATAGTCCATACATCGAGCAATAACCCGGTTCTGAAGATGCGGCGAAATATCGCCGGAGGCTGAGCAATGATCATGAATAAATATGTCATACCGGTTGTTTCCATGTTGTGCGCGACGCTATTGCCTGTTCCGCACCAAGCAAGCGCGGCGACAGACGGTGAAACCAGTATCATCGTGGGCGCGGAATACACCTCCGGGGACTACGGAACTTCCTCCAAGACGAAAATATGGTATTTCCCCGTGACACTGCGGTATGAAACCGATGTCAACGCGGCTTCCGTCACCGTTTCCTACCTCAGCGTTGAGGGCAGAGGAGATGTCGTTGTCTCAGGTGGGGGTGGGGGTATGGGAATGGGTTCACAGACCGTACAACGGACCTCGACGCTGAACGGCACGCGCACGAATTCCGGTTTCGGTGACGTCATCCTGACGGGATCGCACAAGCTCTCCGGGACGGCTTCGTCGCGGATCGATCTCACGGGCAAGATCAAGCTTGGCACGGCGGATGAAACGGATAATTTGGGCACGGGCGAGAACGACTATGCCGCGCAACTCGATTTCGAGCAGAACTACAACAGTAACAGTGTATTCGGCTCCGCAGGATATAAAATTTTCGGCGATCCGCCCGGCACCGATTACAAGAATGTCTTCTACGGCTCCATCGGCTTCTCGCACAAGCTGGACGCCGCGCTCGCGGCAGGGCTCGTGCTCGATGCGCAGCAGGCGGCGCTGTCCGGCGGTTCGGGGCAGTCCGAGCTCACTTTGTTCCTGAACAACAAGATCGACAAGAAAACCAGGCTGACGGGATATTTTCTGAAAGGTTTCGCCAACGGCAGTCCCGACTGGGGACTTGGGGTTACCCTCAAACTGATTCTGTAAGACCGGTGGCGGACGGTTTACTTCCTTCCCGTTTTTTCCTGTATGACCACTAGATCGCCATCGTGGTACTTACGCATCAAGCGAGCCGCCTCCGGAATAGAAGCTTGTTTGTGGACGAAGACAAATCGCTATTGCAGGTGTTTCCTGCGGTCATGGTCCTCTCCTAATTTAGATTTATTCTATCGTCGTAAGTCACATTTATTTTGATCTAGGTCATTGATTCAGCCGGGCATGTTTGCGAAGTTACACGTGTTTAAGCCTCAGTAGGGCAAACCGCCGTCCGGTGTCTCCGCACGGCTACCACTTCTCCCTGGTGGCCTGGTATTGGACGGCGGTATTTTTTTGCCGGTCTTCCCCGATTTCCGCTTGTTGCCGCTTTCTTTTGCGTCGTTTTGAAGATGCCTCCGCAGGAGGTAAAGTTAGACATATTCTTGACGTGAGACGCCGCCATGCCTGACCTGTTCGTGGATTCACTGATCATCATGCTGGTGGTCGTCGACCCCGTGGGCATCGCGCCGATTTTCGCGGCGCTCACGCACGAAGAGTCCCCGGATGTCAGACGCCGTACCGCTATCCGCGGCACACTCATCGCGGGAGCGATACTCGTGGTTTTCGCGCTCGTTGGCGATACCCTGCTCAATGCGTTGGGTATCGGCATGCCGGCGTTTCAGATCGCGGGCGGCCTGCTGTTGTTCCTGTTGGCGGTGGACATGGTTTTCGCCCGCCCTTCGGGGGTGCGTTCCCCGACGGCACGGGAGCAGAAAGAGGCGGAAGCGAAAAAGGACATCTCGGTATTTCCGCTGGCGATCCCCCTGATCGCCGGTCCGGGCGCGCTGACTTCGGTACTCCTCATGGTGGGTGAGCAGGGTGCCGACCCGATGGTCATCGGTACCGTGCTAGCCGTGATTCTGGTGGTGCTGATCCTGACGCTCGCGTCACTACTGTTTTCCGTGCGTATCATGGCGTTCATGGGCGAGACCGGCGCCAATGTCGTGAGCCGGGTGTTGGGTGTGATTCTCGCGGCGCTGGCGATTCAGTTCGTGCTGAACGGCTGGCAGGAGGGATTCATGTTTATCGAGGAATCCGCGCCACGGATGCTGACGGTCTGAGCGCGGCGATATTCAGGTGGCCGCGATGACCGGGAGATACTGGATCGGATTGATGCCGTAAACGCCCGATTCCAACACGCGTTCGATTTCGCACGGGCGCCCGTCGCTAGTGTTGTAATTCATCAGATCCACGGTCGTGGCTCCCGGGGTCGGGTAATAGTCGGCCTGCAGCACGAGCGCCACGCGAGGTTTCAGGCGACGCTCGCGGTTCATGGTGACGACCACACCGATCTCGTCGGTGTTTAGTTCCACCACGCTCCCGATCGGATAGATTCCCATGCACTGGATGAATTGTTCCACGAGGCCGGGGTGAAAATCGCGGTTGCGCCACTCGTACATTTTTTTCAGGGCCGCATGCGCCGACATGCCGTTGTGATACGCGCGGTCGCTGGAAATGGCGTCATAGCAATCCACGATGCCGCCGATCATGCCGAACAGGCCGATCTGATCTCCCTTCAGTCCGTGAATGTAGCCGCTGCCGCTGTAGCGTTCATGATGGCAGCGTGCCACCTCGATCGCCGCGCGCGGGATGCCCGAGGTGTTGTCGAGTATCTCCACCCCGCGCGGCACGTGGCTTTTCATCAGGGCATATTCATAATCATTGAGCGGGCCGGGCTTGTTGAGTATCTCATTCGGCACTTTCATCTTGCCGAGGTCGTGCAGCAGTGCGCCGAGGCCGAGTGTATTCAGTTCTTGTTTTTCCAATCCCAGGTGCCGTCCGAAGGACAGCGCCAGGATGCAGACGCGCATGCTGTGCTGCGCGGTATATTCGTCTTTCTTTTTCAGTTGCGTGAAGCAGGTCAATGCGTCCGGGTTGCGAATGATGCTTTCCACCATCTCGCCGACGATCTTTTTAGCGCCGACGCTGTTGAGGTTTTTGCCCAGGCGCACATCCTCCAGAATGGAGTAGACGAGATTCTTTGTTTCGCGGTGGATTTCGCGGACGACTTCGATTTCTTCCTCGAGACTTGTTTGGTCGTGATAGACGGGCTTGAGCAGCGGATGGCTTTCGATCTTGATCAGCAGATCGCGCTCGACTTTCTTGTGATTCAGCGTTTCCTCGGCGAGGGTCTTGTCGGCCGGCTTACGCGGAGGCGGAATCTGATAGGTCTCGGGGGTATCGATGTAGACGTGCTGGCAGTAGCGCTGCAGCTCGCGGATTTCGTCCTCACCGCGGATTTCGAAACCCTGAAACAGGAAAGGCGTTTCGCGCCACGGACGATCCAGTTCGCGGACGAACATCCCAATCCTGAGCTGCTGAACGTCGAGTTTTCTTTTCATAGTTTTTAACCCGCCGGCTTCCCGCCATTTTGCTGTTCTGCGAAATTCGGCATAACAGCTTATATGACGTTTATTGTAGGACAGAATAATCCCACCCCCAAGGAAATGCCAATATCCGAACGACCGTTTTTTCGCCGGTGGCGGACAGGACGGGGAGAAGCTGTCACAATGAATGGCCTGTACATCAACTGGAGGAATTCAGGAATGAGCGGACATACCTATAAAGTCGTGGAGCTGGTGGGTTCGTCCCCCCAGGGTTCGGACGAGGCCATCCGGGGTGCCATCGCCCGCGCCGCCAAAACCCTGCGCAATTTAGACTGGTTCGAGGTGACCGAGACCCGCGGCCATCTTGTGAACGGCAAGGTCGCGCACTGGCAGGTCAAGATCAAGGTCGGCTTCCGCATGGAGGATTAGTGAGGCGGCATGAACCCCCCGGCAAGGAGGAATGCATGGCAGGGATATGTCGGTGCCTCCGTGGCAGCGTCAACGTGCCGGGTCAATAACCCGGGCCATGTTCCGGTTGTGCACCGCAGCGAACCTGCCCGAGGCGCATCTGCTCCTCCACCGGCTGGCACAGGCCGGCATCGAAGCGTGTGTGCTCAACGAGCATGCGCAGGGGGGGGCTGGGCGAGATCCCGTTCACCCATGCCTATCCCGAGATCTGGATCATGGAGGCGGCGGACGAGGAGCGGGCGCGGCGGATCGTGGTCGAGTTCGAGCAGACCCCTTCCTCGCCGGACACGGCACGGTGCGCCGCCTGCGGCGAGATGAATCCGCCGGCGTTTGAAATCTGTTGGCGCTGCGGAAACACTCTTCGCTGAGCTCACGCAGGTGACCGCGGCAGGGTGCGCGCCTTTCTCGCTTTGCGTCCCGCGACGCTCGAAAGTCCAGGGCCGCCTTGCGCGCTGCGCATCCGTGCTTCGCGCGCAAGTCCAGGACGTATCTCCCTGTACGTCCGTTCGCCGGGCAAACGGTCCATCGGACCGTTTGCGGAATCCGGCTCACCCCTGGCGGCCCGCTCGGCGGGAAGACATTCATCGCTGCGCTTTCCATGCTTCGCTCGAATTCCGGCCCGGGCCATCCCTGGCCCGGGCGTTCGCGGCTCCTATGCCCGCCGCTCACCCACTGGACCGTCTTCGTATCCGCCTTGCCCCTGGCGCGCACCCTGCGATGCAGCCTTCGGCCGTCCAATTCTATTCTGTATAGACTTAGTCAGGATTAAGGATTTTGAAGAATAAAAATCCTGTTAATCCCCTTTTAGTCCTGTGAATCCTGTCTGATGTTGGTTTTGAATAATTACAGCCGGGTGCTGAGTTCGGCTTCGGCCTGTACCTTGGCGCGCAACAGATGTTCAGCGACGTGCACCCACGCCGCCTTCTTTTCTGAAATCATGTTCGAAAGCCGGCGGGAGAACCTGCCGTAATCTTCCATCTCGTTTTCGGTCGTCAGGACGGCGGCGTGTTCGAGGAAGGGAATCAGCCCTTCGATCAGCATGAGTTTCTCGCGCTTGGTGCGGATGTCCTTGTCCTCCTCTTTGGTCTCGAAGTAGGCCTCCGAGTTGTCGAACATGGTCTCCATCGCCTTGCCGAGGCGGTCGCAGTCCAGGCGGAACATCCCGTAGGAATTCTGATACAGACGGAACAGCTCCAGCACGATGTCCTTGAGTTGCAATAGGCGCGGGTGCTGGCGCAGCGCCTGGGAGAACAGCGCGAAGACGTCGTCGTAGTCCGCCCTCGGCTTCGGGGTCTTGGAGGCGGCCGTCACCGAATAGGACGATACCGTGGGGTTGGCGGAGTCGTCGGTCTTGTTACGCATCGCGGGGTTCTTGGCCATCTGGCACATCACGCGGATGTCCTCGAGCTGCGCCATGATTTCCTCTTCCTTGTTGTGCGCGTCGCGCTGCGCGAACTGAAGATTGCTCTCGGACTCGCTGTAGTCGAAAGAGGAGACGACGCTCTGCCGAATCCGGGTTTCGACCTCGCTGCGCGTCTGTGAGCCCAATACGCCGGCGAGGCGCAGTTTCAGGCGCTCGCGCGCCTCCATGGCGATACGATAAATGCTGGAATAGCGTGCCTCGGTCTCCTTGAGCTCCACGTACTGACGCATATTGTTGTCGAAAGCGTCAATCTTATGCAGCAGCGTCTGTGAGAACGACAGGAACGGTCCGGCGAAGGCGGCATTTTCCTCGGCGCTCGGGCTCATCGTGGCCAGGGCCTGCTTGTACGCGGCCACCTTGCTGTCCACGGTTTGCGCGCCGCGGGTGATGCCGGAGAGGACGTTGGAGATGCTGGCAAAGGACTGATGAATCTGCTTCGTGGTTTTCAGGATATCAATGAGCTTGCGCAGCATGGTTTCCTCGCCGCTGGTGCGCAGGAACAGCGCCTGCAAGCTTTTTTTGGCGTCCTCCAGCAATTCCGGGCGCAGGAGCGCGTGTTCCTCGATGAAGTAGAGCGCGGTCATCGAGACCAGCGCTTCGCGGTGCTGCGGATCGGTAGACTTTTCGTTGAGCATCGTATCATGCCCGGTGCGGGCGCGGTGTCCTGGAAGGAGATTTGCCGCTGCGGCAAGGGTCAGGTCAAGGTGCATTGCCCGGGAGCTTCCTCATCATTAATATAGCCAATGCATGGCGCCCTGTCGCCACGGTTGTTGGAGAGGTTTCGTGCCGGGGATTGAACTTGTAAGGTATCGGCCCCATCTAAGCTTACCGATTGTGCCACTGGTTTTTAACGGGAGAATCCTAGATCTATGAAGCGCATTTTTCTGTTTGTAGCGACCAACATTGCCGTCTTGTTCGTCCTCAGCATCTCGGCCAGCATCCTGATCAGGGTGCTGGGAATTCAGGAAATGCCGGGCGGACTCAATTTGCAGTCTTTGGTGATCTTTGCCGCGGTGATCGGTTTCGGCGGTTCGTTCATCTCGCTCGCCATGTCCAAGTGGATGGCCAAGCGGGCCACCGGCGCGACCGTCATCGAGCAGCCGCGCAACAGCACCGAGCAATGGTTGTTTGACACGGTTCGGCGTCTCGCCAAGCAGGCCGGCATCGGTATGCCGGAAGTGGCGGTTTACGAGGCCTCGGATGTCAACGCCTTCGCCACCGGCATGCGCCGCGATTCGGCGCTGGTGGCAGTCAGCACCGGCCTGCTGAATGCCATGGACAAGGACGAAGCCGAGGCGGTGCTGGGCCATGAAATCACGCACGTGTCGAACGGCGACATGGTGACGCTGGCGCTGATCCAGGGTGTGTTGAACACCTTCGTGATCGTGTTGTCGCGCGTGGTCGGTTACTTCGTGGATCGCGTGCTTCTCAAGAACGACCGCGATTCCGGGGGCATCGGTTTCTTCGTCAGCAGTTTGGTCGCGCAAATCGTGCTCGGCGTCCTGGCGAGCATGATCGTGATGTGGTTCAGCCGCCAGCGTGAATTCCGCGCCGACGCCGGCGGGGCGAAACTCGCGGGCCGCGACAAAATGATCGCCGCGCTCGAGCGTCTGAAGGCGATGCATGAACCGGCGCAGTTGCCCGATCAGATGGCTGCCTTCGGCATCTCCGGCGCGCCTGCCGGTGGCTTCAAGCGGTTGTTCATGTCGCACCCGCCACTCGACGAGCGGATTGCCGCGCTGAAGCAGGCGCGCTGATCTTTCAACGCAAAAGCCCTCTGTGCCTGTGCACGGAGGGCTTTTCTTTTGTCAGGCCGGTTTTGTCAGCCGCTGCGGCCAACGGTCGTGAAAATCCGGAAATTCGATTGGAGTCCGGGGGTGACCGCGTACACCCGTCCCTCGTTGCCCAAGCCGGTCACCAGCTCCTGAATTATCTCTCCGTGAGCCGCTGATCTACGACGCATCCTGGCGATTCTGCTGGTATTCAGGTTGTGGGACCGGGCGCGCCGGGAACCGGTCGCGGTCGCGGCTGGGACCGCCCGGTAGAATTTTCCGCCACCGCCACAAGGCGTTTGTGCATTTTGAGCGCATCCATTCCATCTTCATAAAATTTCCCGACCCTGCCTGTCATGGCATAGCCGGTTTTCCGGTAGAAACCGATGGCCGGGGCGTTGTCCGGCCTGACTTCCATTCGCAGTTCGCGACATCCCTTCCCGCCAGCCGCTGACTCGGCGGCAGCGAGCAGCGCGCGGGCGATGCCACGGCGCTGGAAATCAGGATGGACGACCAGCGAATAGAGGCGTGCGATCGATGTGCCGCGTCGATAGAGCACCACGGCATTTCCGACAAGTAATCCGTTGTTCTCACCTACCCAGACGACCGCGTGACCGTGCTGCAGCAGATGCCTGAAGCGCGCGCGGCTAAGACGGTCCGAGGGGAATTGTTCCTCGAGTTGCACCAGCGCAGCGAGGTCGCCAATTCCGGCCTGACGTATGTGCATGGGCTGTCGGCGATCAGGGAGGCGTGTTGTGCCGGTCGCTTTCGACGTCCTGTCTTTCGCGACACTCGTGCGTCCCTGCACGTCGCAAGCTGAATTTTTCCCCGAACAGCGCCGGACGGTAGCTCATTTTCACGCGGCGCAGGTTTTCGAGGCCCAGGTCATCGCCGACGTTGATGAAGGTGCAATCGGAGAACTCCTTGGCGAATTCACGGAACAGGAATTGCGCCGAACCGGGTATGGCGAAATTGGTCTTTTCCACGAGCACGTTGGCGACGTCCGGGGTGATGGACTCGCCGAAGGTAAAACCCTCCAGCCGGTTGTCGATGAACAGACACAGCCCGCGCAGGCCGAGTGTGTCGTAGTGGGTGAGGGCACGCTCGATCGCCTGGCGCTCCTGTTCGACGGTGTAGAAGAAGTCGGCAATCGCTTCACCGGAAAGGTACTTGAGGCGGTTGCGCAGCCAGGTGTCGATGAGTTCGCGTATGCCGGCCCAATGTTGCGGGCCGAGCCGCTCGAGACGGTGATCGGGATGGACGCGACGGAACTGGTTGATCTCGCTGCGCTTGGTTTTGTAGGCATTGCCCTTGAGCTGAATCAGATCCGGCGTGCGATAGATATAGTCAGGCAGGCTGCGCTCGATGAGCCAGCGACCATGGGATGCCTCGAGTACGTTCGCAAAATCGCGGTATACATATTCGGCGATGCTGAGGTAGGGTGTCGGGTTGTATCCATCCATGATGCGAAAGCAGGCGTCGAGAGCCGCCGCCTGATGCGCGGGCATGCCGAGCGGCGGCAGCAACATGGTCAGACAGTTTCCGTTCAGGCTGAAGAGACAGAAGCAATTCTCGATAATCTGGTAGAAGCCGCTTTTCTGTGATAGCCAGATGATGTTGTTGGCGAAGGTGTAATCGGAGAGCGGCGCCGGGATGTGTTTCACGTAACGATCGAACAGGGGCTTGGCGTCGATCGTGAACGGGTAGAGCCGGTAATTCTCGACGACGAGATAATGCCGCGGAAAGAGTTCGTTGCTGTGCAGCGTGAGAACCGGCGCTGGCGGATTGTGCCCGGCAATGTAATTTTCCGATGGGTTTGGCGGAGGTTCTTCGGTCCGGTTCAGCACATATTTCTCCTGAGAAAAGATAAATCGCCGGCGCGTAGCGCAACACGGTACGATGTCATGAGAAGGGGGGTCACGGCGGTCAGTGCGCGAATGGTCGATTCAGGGCCGAAAGGCCGCGGTAACGTCTGAACCGCAAGGCAGGCCACAATTTCCAACGCGCGGGGCGATGGAATCAAAGATAACCAGGGATTGGCTTTCAGAAACAATCAGTTGAAGCTGGTTGGTGGCTGTGTTGGCATCTTTATAGGGACAGGCTTGCCAGCAATAAAGCGAAATGAAATGATTGACTCGATAAAAGAAATTGCTGGAACGAGATGGACATCGATCTCCTCAAAACCTTCCTCGAAGTTTATCGCACCCGTCACTTCGGCCGGACCGCGGAGAACCTCTACCTGACCCAGTCGGCGGTCAGCGCGCGTATCCGTCTGCTCGAGGAGACGCTGGGCGTGCCGCTGTTCACTCGCACGCGCAACGACATCCAGCTCACCCCCGCCGGCGCGCGACTGTTGAAATACGCCGAATCCATTTTGAACGCATGGAACCGGGCGCGCCAGGACACGGCGCTCGGCGAAGAAGACAAGGTTTCGCTGGCCATTGGCGCCTCCTACAGTCTGTGGGACATCTTGCTCCAGGACTGGACGCACGCGCTCTACCGCGAATTACCCGGTGTCGCCTTGCAGGCCGAGGCTCTGGGCCCGGAAGTACTGATCCGCCGGCTGCACGACCGCGCGCTCGACATCGGCTTCATGTTCGAGCCGCCGCAGATGGCGGAACTCCAGGTGCGTGAGATCGCGCAGATCAAGTTGATCATGGTGGCGGATCGTCCCGGTCTCGGCGCGCGCGAGGCTGTGGGCAGCGGCTACATCATGGCCGATTGGGGCACCTCGTTTGCCATCGCCCACGCACGCCACTTTCCCGACATGCCGCCGCCCGCGGTGCGCATGAGCCTCGGGCGCATGGCTCAGTCTTTTCTCCTGAGCAACGGTGGGGCGACCTATCTTGCGGAACAGATGGCCAATGAATCCCTGCAGTCCGGCCGTCTGCACCGCGTGGACGATGCCCCGGTGATCGACCGGCAGGTCTACGCGGTTTATCCGCTGGCGAGCGAGCGCAAGACCTTGCTGGAACAGGTGCTGGGTTTTCTGGCCCCGCGTCTCGCCGTGCGCGAACCGGCGCGTGCTGTTTCGGCACTGTCGGCGCTCTGATCGGTCATTCCATTTTTTTCACCGTTATTTTATCGCCACGACTCCCGGCATCGCCGAAAATCAATTTCGAGAGAGGAACCTGATTTGCAACCGCTTCACGGAACCACCATTTTATCGGTACGCCGCAACGGGCGTGTCGTCATCGGCGGCGACGGCCAGGTGACCATGGGCAACACCGTCATGAAGGCGAACGCGCGCAAGGTTCGCCGCTTGTACAAGGATCAGGTGATTGCCGGCTTTGCCGGCGGCACCGCCGATGCCTTCACGTTGTTCGAGCGCTTCGAAGGCAAGCTGGAAAAACATCAGGGGCACCTCACGCGCGCCGCGGTGGAACTGGCCAAGGACTGGCGTACCGACCGCATTCTGCGCCGTCTTGAGGCGTTGCTGGCGGTGGCGGACAAGACCGCCTCGCTCGTCATCACCGGTCAGGGAGATGTCATCGAGCCGGAGGGCGGGCTCATCGCCATCGGCTCCGGCGGGCCGTATGCCCAAGCCGCGGCGCTGGCTCTGATGGAGAACACCGAACTGGACGCGCGCGCCATTGCCGAGCGGGCCTTGAATATCGCCGCGGACATCTGCATATATACCAATCGCAACCTCACCATCGAAGAGCTTCAGGGCTGATCATGTCGGAAATGACCCCGCGGGAAATTGTCCAGGAACTGGACAAGCACATCATCGGCCAAGCGGCCGCTAAGCGCGCTGTCGCCATCGCGCTGCGCAACCGTTGGCGCCGCGCCCAGGTCAAGGATGAAACGCTGCGCACCGAGATCACGCCCAAGAATATTCTAATGATCGGTCCGACGGGCGTCGGCAAGACCGAGATCGCGCGACGGCTCGCCCGGCTCGCCAACGCGCCTTTCATCAAGGTCGAGGCGACCAAGTTCACGGAAGTGGGTTATGTCGGTCGCGACGTCGACTCGATCATCCGCGACCTCATGGACATGGCGGTCAAGATGACGCGCGTCGAGGAGATGGCCAAGGTCCGCGCGCGCGCCGAGGACGCCGCCGAGGACCGGATTCTGGATATCCTGGTTCCGCCGGCGCGCGAGATGGGATTTGCCGTGGGTGACACGGCGCGCCCGGCCGACGGTGCAGCGCGCCAGATGTTCCGCAAGAAACTGCGCGAAGGCCTGTTGAACGATCAGGAGATCGAGGTCGAGCTCTCCGCGCCGGCCATGGGCGTCGAGATCATCACGCCGCCCGGCATGGAGGAAATGACCAACCAGCTGCAAAGCCTGTTTCAGAACATGGGCGGCCGGCGCGCGCGACCGCGCAAGGTGAAAATCCGTGAAGCGAAGAAACTCCTGGTCGAGGAAGAAGCGGGGCGCCTCGTCAACGAAGATGATATCAAGAGCGGGGCGCTCGCGCGTGTCGAGCAGCACGGCATCGTATTCATCGACGAGCTTGACAAGATCGTCGGTCGCAACGAAGGTCGCGGGCCGGATGTTTCGCGCGAAGGCGTGCAACGCGATCTGCTGCCGCTGGTGGAGGGCTGCACGGTTTCGACCAAATACGGCATGGTCAAGACAGACCATATTCTTTTTATTGCCTCTGGCGCGTTCCACCTGTCCAAACCTTCGGACCTGATCCCGGAAATGCAGGGACGGCTTCCCATCCGCGTGGAACTCGATCCGCTCACCGCCGAGGATTTCGTGCGCATCCTGACCGAGCCGGATGCCTCGCTCACCGAGCAGTACAGTGCGCTGCTGGCGACGGAAGGACACGTGCTCGAATACCTGCCTGACGGCGTGCGCCGCATAGCCGAGGTGGCGTGGCAGGTGAACGAGCGCACCGAGAACATCGGCGCGCGCCGGCTGCATACCGTCATGGAGCGCCTGCTCGAAACCGTTTCTTTCGAAGCCGCCGATCGCGGCAATGAAAAAACCATGGTGGATGCGGTCTACGTGGACCAGCATCTCGGCAGTCTCATCGGTAACGAAGACCTCACGCGCTATATCCTGTAGCCGCTGCACCGCGGCGTTTGTGGTTCGTTGATTTTTCGTTATTTTTTCCGCTCTTGAAATTACCTCCGCTGTCCCCATTTAAAAACGCGATACAGCAGAACGGACTTGGGTTTATGGAACAAGTCCAGAAATTGCTGGCAACTTGATTAATTGTATGGAGGTGATTCTGATGAACAGGCTCATGCGACGTGAAGACCGGACCCCGTTGAACCGCTGGGGTCTGTGGGACGACGACATTAACCGTGTATTCCAGGGTTTTTTGAGCCCGATGCGCTGGGTCGAAGAGGCGACCGGCGCGGATCTGACGCCGGCAATGGACGTCAAGGAACGCGATGACGCGTATGTCATCAAGACGGAAATGCCGGGCGTGAACAAGGACGATGTCAGCATTACGCTGGAGAATGGCGTATTGACCATCACCGGCGAGAGCAAGAGCGAGAAGCAAGAGAAGGAAGGCGAGCGTGTCCTACGCCAGGAGCGCCGCTATGGCAAGTTCATTCGCAGCCTGCGGCTCGGTACGCAGATCGACGAGAAAGGCGTCAAGGCCAGCTACAAGGACGGGGTGCTGGAGCTGATCCTGCCCAAGGCCGAGGAAGTGAAACCCAAGAAGATTACCGTGGATGTAGCTTAAGCCTGCTGTTACCAGGAAGGATCCCGGATCGAGAAAGGCCGCGCAAGCGGCCTTTCTCATTTTTAGGTCCGGCATATGCTGACTTTGGCGTGAATATGCGCTAACTTTTCCCTCCCGGCAATATAGGAAATCTCATAACCTACTCCCCCTCTCCCGCGATAGCGGGAGAGGGCAAGGGGAGAGGGTGCAGAAAAAAGGAACAAGAATGACGTTGACCCCCCAATCCGCCGCCGACCGCGCGCGCATCCTGACCGAGGCGCTGCCGTACATCCAGCGTTTCCAGGGCAAGACCATCGTCATCAAGTACGGCGGCAACGCCATGGTAGACGAGAATCTGAAGCGCGGTTTTGCCCGCGACGTGGTGCTGATGAAACTCGTCGGCATGAACCCCGTGGTGGTGCACGGTGGCGGGCCGCAGATCGGCAAGCTGCTGGAGAAAATCGGCAAGAAAAGCGAGTTCATCCAGGGCATGCGCGTCACCGACCGCGAGACCATGGACGTGGTCGAAATGGTGCTCGGCGGGCTGGTGAACAAGGAGATCGTCAATCTCATCAGCCAGCACGGCGGCAAGGCCGTCGGGCTATCGGGCAAGGACGGCGGACTCATTCGCGCCAAAAAAATGGTACTCCAGAAGCCGCCCACGAAAGAGAACCTGCCGAGCGAGATTATCGATATCGGGCACGTGGGCGAGGTCAGCAGCATCGATCCGCGACTGGTCGCACTGCTGGACACCGGCGATTTCATCCCGGTGATTGCCCCCATCGGCGTGGGCGAGGACGGACAGACGTATAACATCAATGCCGATGTCGTGGCCGGAAAGCTGGCAATCACGCTCAAGGCGGAGAAACTCATCCTGCTCACCAACACCACCGGCGTGCTGGACAAGGAGGGCAAGCTGCTCACGGGCCTTTCCATCAGCCAGGTCAAGGACCTGATCGGCGACGGGACCCTCCATGGTGGCATGTTGCCCAAGGTCAACTATGCGCTCGACGCGGTCAGCAGCGGCGTGAAGACCGCGCATATCATCGACGGGCGTGTCGAGCACGCGCTGTTGCTGGAAATTTTCACCAACGAAGGCGTGGGAACGCTGATCAAGTCCTAACCATCGTGAATCTGCTCACACTCAAGGAATTTTTCGCCCGCGATAATTGTCGCGCGCACCTGACAGGCGTTCGGGAACGGGACTGAACCATGGCCCGACCGCGCCGTGGCGAAAGACGTCAGCTGATTCTTGAAACGCTGGCGCACATGCTTCAGGCCAATCACGGCGAACACATCACTACCGCGCAGCTCGCGCGCGCCGTCGGGGTTTCCGAGGCCGCGCTTTACCGCCACTTCCCGAGCAAGGGGAAAATGTTCGAGGGCCTGATCGAGTTCATCGAAGAGACGCTCTTCACCCGCATCAACAAGATTATCGCGGAAGAATCACGCGCCGAGGCGCGAGTGCAGAATATTCTGTTCCTGCTGCTCGGTTTTGCCGGCAAGAACCCCGGCATGGCGCGCCTGCTGTACGGCGATGTGCTGGTGGGCGAGACTGAGCGACTGCGCAAGCGCGTGGCGCAGATCTACGAGCGCATCGAAACCCAGATGAAACAGATACTGCGCGAGGCCGAGGTCAACGAGAATCTGCACTTGCCGGTCAATGACGTCACCGTGCTTCTGCTTGCCGTCGTGGAGGGATCGATTACCCGCTTCGTTCGCAGTGAATTCAAGTCATCGCCGGTGGCGGGATGGGAGAGGCAGTGGGAATTAATCAGGAAGAGTGTATTTAGTTAATGTAGGGTGGCTAGGCGTTTTTTGCCGTAACCCACCGAACAACCTGTTGAGTCGGCTTCGCCGACGATGAAAAGCTAATTGCGGATGGAGCCACCCGCAATTAGCTTTTTAAATCGTGCGCGTAGCGCACGCTACATTATTTAAACAAACTTCGCGTTGAACACCCACACCGTCGCCAGACCAAGTAAAAAGCATCCCCCCGCATATAACGCCGCCCACAGTTTATAACGCTTGGTCAATTCCGTTTGTGTGAAAGCCGACAGAATATACGGCCGTGAACCATCGCGCGTCGGGCCGAGGACGTTGAGGCCGTCGGCGGAATTGATAACCTGTTCCTGACGGTTTTTCATGACATCGCGCCGCGCCTGAGAACGCGCGAGCATCCATTCC
>NZ_JBGQKW010000024.1:0-32062 GCF_041499725.1 Sulfuricaulis sp. | reverse complement strand
TACAGCTGCCCCGGAAACACCGCTTTTTTGAGCTGCGCCGGCGTATCGAGCGCCACGATCCGCCCGGTGCGCATCAGCGCGATGCGGTCGCACTGCTCCGCCTCGTCCATGTAGTGCGTGGTCACGAATATCGTCTTGTCCTGCGCCGCGAGGTCGCGGATCAGCGCCCAGAAGCGCGCCCGCGCCGCCGGCGTTACCCCCGCGGTGGGTTCGTCGAGAAACACGATTTCAGGATCGTGCAGCATCGAGGCCGCGAGCGAGACCTGCTGCTTGATGCCGCCGGGCAGGTCCTTGACGAATGAGTTCAGCGGTCGCTGAAATGAAATGAAATGCAGAATGAAATCGCGGCGCTTCAGGAAGGTCGCGCGGTCGAGCTTGCGCAGGCTCGCGATGAACGCGAAGTTCTCCTCGACGGTGAGATCGTTATATAAAGTGAACCTCTGCGACATGTACCCCACCTTGCGCTTGATGGCCATCTCGCCGGTGTCGAACCCGACGCCGGCGACCGTCACCTCCCCCGAGGTCGGCGGCAACAGCCCGCACAGTACCCGGATCGTCGTCGTTTTGCCGGCGCCGTTGGCGCCGAGGAATCCGAAAACCTCCCCGCGCTTCACCGTGAAGCTGATGTCATCCACCGCCGTGAAGTCGCCGAACTTCACCGTGAGCTTCGATACCGCGACGGCCGGTTCGTCGTTCACGAAGCGATCTCCGCGTGCTTCAGGAACAGCTCGTCGAACGTGCGCACCCGCTCGCGCGCCAGGATCTCGCGCGGCTCGCCTTCGGCGACCGCCCGGCCCGATTCCAGCAGGTGCACCACGGAGCAACGCTCGGCCTCGTCCATGTACGCGGTCGCCACCAGGATCAGGATTTTCCGGTCGGCCAGCCGGTACAGCAGTTCCCAGAACTCGCGCCGGCTGATCGGGTCGACGCCGTTGGTGGGCTCGTCCAGCAGCATGATCTCGGGCGAGCGCAGCAGCGCGCACATGAGGCCCAGTTTCTTGTACATCCCGCCCGACAGCTGCGCCGCGGCGCGGTCCACGAACTCTCCCAGGCGGGTGATCTCGAGCAGCTCCTCGCGCCGCGTCCGGAATTCGTCCGGCGGAATCTGGTACAGCGCGCGAAAGAATTCCAGGTGCTCGTCGATGGAGAGATCCGGATACAGGCTCTGCTGCTGCGGCATGTACGCTATGCGCGAACGCACCGCTTCGAATTCGAGCGGCACGCCGTCTTCCCGATATTCGACGCTTCCCGCGTCGGGCCGGAGCAAGCCGAGCAAGGTCCGCATCAGCGTGGTCTTGCCCGCGCCTTCCGGGCCGATGATGCCGTGCATCTTCGCTTCCGCGAACTCCAGCGAAACGCCCGCGAGGGCCTGGTTCGACCCGAGCTTCTTTCTCACTTCATTGACGCGGATGGAGAACTGGCCGGTCATCGTTTCTCGTTCGGCAGTTGCACTTCGATGGTCATGCCGGGCTTGAGGATTTCTTCGGCATTGGCATCGCGGAAACTCACCTTGACGCCGAAGACGAGACGTTCCCGCTCAGCCTGGGTCTGGACGTTCTTCGGCGTAAACTCGGCTTCGTCGTTGATCTTCAGGATGGTGCCGTCGAATCCGCGATTGCCGAGCTCCGGTAGATATCCCTTGAGTTTCATCCCCGGCGAGAGTTGCGCGACCTTGGACTGGGGGACATAAATATAAGCCCAGATGTCACGGATGTCGGCGAGCGTGACGATCTTGGTTCCCGGCGCCACCCACTCTCCGGGTTCGTGATAGCGGCTCAATACCTTACCTTCGATCGGCGATTCGATGGAACACCACGCGAGCCGGACATCGGCGTCGTCCCTGTGGTTGCGCATCTGATCCATGGTCTCGGCGCTGACGGAACCGATCTTCGAGAGCTTGAAGTTGCGGTCGTAGTTCTCGTGTGCCAGACGCGCGGCGATCTTGTAATCCTCGCACGCGAGGGTAACGAGCGTTTCACCCACCTTGACCCGGTCTCCCTCGTGTACCCGAACCTGATCGATGGCGGCGGCCAAGCGCGCGGACAGGTCGACCTTGGTGGCTTCCAGCGTGCCGGCGTACCGGAACGGTTTCTCTAACATAAAGTACGCCGCCACCGCAGCGCCGATCACTATGACGGCGACGACGGGGATGAGAACTTTCTTGGGAGGTTTTTTCATTGATCGGTTTTCCTTTCCTTCTTAAATGAAGACGCTCACCTACTTCCCCTCTCCCCTCGCGGGAGAGGGGAGAGGGTGAGGGGGATCACCCCTCATCCCCACCCCTTCTCCCTCAAGGGGAGAAGGGAGCGAGCCGTTGCGGCCTTCGGCCGCGGATTCATTAGATCGGTTCCACCAACCGCCGCCGAGCGCCTGAAACAACGCCGCGGTATCCGCGTAGCGTAGGGCTTGGGACTGAACCAAGCTGATACGCGCCTGCTGATATTGACGCTCGGCGTTGAGCAGCGAGAGAGAATTCGCCGCCCCGAGCGTAAACTCTTTATGCGTCAGGTCGAACGTGTCGCGCGCGATCGATGCGGCCTCGGTCTGCAGCTTGAGCGTGCGCGCGTCCACCTCGAGCGCGCGCAGCGTGTCGGCCACGTTCTGAAACGCGTGCAACACCGTGTCGCGATATTGGGCAACGGTTTGATCGTAGGCGGCGACCGCGGCGCGGCGCCGGGCCGTGAGTTCGCCTCCGTGAAACAACGGCTGCAACAGCGACGCGCCGACGTTCCAGATGCCGGTGGTGGGACCGAACAAGTCGGCCGTGCTGTTCGCCTGGGTACCGTAACTGCCGGAAAGCGTGATCCGCGGATAGAGGTTGGCGGTGGCGACACCGACCTGCGCGCTCGCTTGGTGCAGCAGCGCCTCAGCGGCCCGGATATCCGGCCGTTGCCGGACCAGCATGGACGGCAGGCTTACCGGGAGTTGCTGCGGCAACTCCAGCGTGTCCAGCGTGAACTCGGGCAAGTCCGCCTCGCCGGGGAACTTGCCCGCTAGCACCGCCAATTGATGACGCGTCAGCGCCAGCTCTTTCTCCAACGACGGCAGGGTCGCGCGAGTTTGCAGCAGTTGGGCGCGCTGGGCGAGCACGTCGGAACGCCTCGCCCCGCCCAGTTTGAATTGATTCTCGGTGATATCGAGTTCCTTCTGCTGCAGCGCCTCGATCTCCTGGGCCGTCTGCATCTGCGCGCGCAGCGAAGCCTCCCGGATGGCCGTGGTGACGATATTGGCGGTCAGCGCGAGATGCGCGCCTTCCAGTTGGAAACTCTGGTAGTCGACCTGCGCACGCATCGCCTCGAGCTCGCGGCGCCAGCCGCCACCGACGTCGAAGGTATAGGACACCCCGACCGAGGCGTTGTATAGATTGAAAACCGTGGACGGCGTGTTCGGCTGGCCGAACGCCGTCGGCGAAAACCGCTCGCGCTGTGCGGAGAGCTTCGCGTCCACGCTTGGCGAAACCACGCCGACCTCGGCGCGCAGATTCTCCTGCGCCTGGCGCAACCTCGCCTGCGCAACCGCGAGCGAGGGGCTGTCGGCCAAAGCCTGGCGGACCAGGCGATCGAGTGCTTCGGAATGGAACAGCGTCCACCACTGGGCCGAGATCTCCTCCCCCGCCACGAAACGTTGCGCCGCCCCGGCGCGACCCGGAGTCGTCGCGGTTTCCTCGGGCAACGCCGTTGAGGTATAGGAATTGACCTTCGGAGTTTCAGGTTCGCGAAAATCGGGACCGACCGCGCAACCGGCGACGGCCGCCGCGATCAGAACCGTCACGATCGGGATGGCTAATTTGGCGAAGCGTTTCATGTCATCCGTGTCCAATATCCATGCCACGTGATATGAAAATCAGCGAGACGCGTTCCGGGATTGTTTCTGCCCGGCGCCCTCGTAGAACATCCGCGTGCTGTGATCGATGAGGCGCTCGACGAAGGCGTCCGTCATGCGTATCCCCAATACCTTCTCCGCAATCGGCAGCGCGATAAAGGGAAACACCACGAGGCTCATGAAGGACAAGGTGCCGAGCGTGGGATCGAGATCGGCGCGCACCTGGCCTTGCTCGATGGCGCGGCGAAGCAGCTTCGGCAGCCGTCCGCCGGCGCGCGGGGCGATTTCGCGGATGAAGGTTTCGCGAAACGGCCCCGCCTCCGCCAACACCTCGCGCACGATGAGGCGCGCCAGCCACGGCTCGCGCGCGAACGTGGTCATGACGCCGGCAAGCACCTCGCGTAACGGGACCGCCTCGCGCGCGTTGCCCGGTTCCTCGGTGAGCGCCTGCAGCCGGCGCATCATCGGCCCCAGGGTGTCCTCGAGCATGGCGCGGTAGAGCCCGTCCTTGTCGCCGAAATGGTAATGGATCATGGCCGGGTTCACGCGCGCCGCGGCCGCGATCTCGCGCACCGAGGCGGCGGTGAAATCGCGCTTGGCGAACAGCTCGCGCGCCGCCCGCAGCAGATCCACGCGCACCGCCTCGCGGTGCGCCGTACCTTCCGGCCGGCCGGGGCGGCGTCGCGCCCGCGTGCCGGATTTCTTAGCCGTGCGTGACATGGCATTAATTAAACATTCGTTTAATTTAAATGTCAAGCCTGCGATAGTCTACGAAACAAATGGTTTCGTGAAAAAATCAGCGGTGACGAAACAACGCATTGAAACTTGGTGCATTCATCCCCAATAAAAAGGACATCCCATCCACGATGGGATATACTGTAAACGTTTCGGGGGGTGACCTGGCTTCGACGTGGGTTACGAAACCTCTGGGGCATGCCGAGGTGCAGATCTCCTCGTAAATCCAGCTGCAAACTTATAGTTGCCAACAACGACAACTACGCCTTAGCGGCTTAATCCCCGCTAACCTTTCGCCTACGTTTCGCCTGTGGGCCGGGATCGAAAGGTCGATTACACAGGATCGCGCCGGCTCGTGCCTGTTGAGCAAGCGCTAAATCCAAGCAGGCTCAGCTCAGCGATGGTCCTGTCTGCCGGAACACGCTGAGTCAAATCGAAGACAGACTACGCATGTAGAACCATGGATGTAGGACTTGCGGACGCGAGTTCGATTCTCGCCACCTCCACCATTAATAGTAAAGGTAACACTAGAGGGCGCCATGTGGCGCCCTCTAGTGTTATTGGTCCAAGGAAAGTGGCGAGATGAGAACTCGCGTAGTGGTTCGACAAAATATAGAGATCGGAGAATGACCGCAGTCGGAAGCGGACGTTGCGCCCCTTTTTCCCAAAGACCTGCAGCTTTTGAGCAGTAAATACGGAAACTCAGTCTGACGTCTGCACTATCTCGCCGGCCTGTCCCTTGATATGCGGCGCAAAATTGAAGGCATCGGAGAAGCAGCGGTCCTCCGCCATGCCCTTTTGCAGAAAAGCGGAATGCGCCGTCTCGACCATGCCCACCGAACCACAGGCGTAGACCTCGCAACCGGTCATGTTCGGGAAATCCTGGAGAATTGCCTCGTGCACAGAACCTGTGCGTCCTTCCCAGCGATCTTCGGGACCCGGCTCGGACAGCACCGGGATGAATTTGAAATTGTCGTGCTCTCGCGCCCAGCGCTCGGGTAATTCCTTCATATAAAAATCCTTGAGCGATTTCACGCCCCAGTAGAGATGCATGGGGCGCTTCAGGCCGGCGTGGAACGCATACTCCACCATGCTCTTCACCGGCGCAAAGCCGGTGGAACCGGCGACGAAGATAATCGGCCGGTCGGAATCTTCACGCAGATAAAATGAACCCAGCGGCCCCTCGCAGCGCAGGGTGTCGCCCACCTTCATCGCGTTAAAGACGTAGGTCGTGAACGCACCGCCGGGCACCAGCTTGACGTGCAGTTCGATCAACTCGGCTTCGTGCGGCGCGGTGGCGAAGGAAAACGCGCGCCGCTCGCGGTCTTCGAGCACGATATTGATGTATTGCCCGGCATGAAACCGGATGGGTTCCGGGTCGAGCGGTTTGAGCAGCACGCGCATGACGTCGTCGGTGAACCGTTCCAGTTGTTGCACGCGCGCCATGAAGGTCCGGATCGGGATGTCGCTCGTGGCGCCGATGTTCTCGCATTCGATATCCAGATCGGACAGCGGCGTGGCGCAGCACATCAGGACCTTGCCCGCGCGCCTTTCATCCTCCGTGAGCGCGCTTTGCTGATACACGCCATGATCCACCGTGCCTTGCAGCACGGTACACTTGCAGACGCCGCAACCGCCGCTGCGGCATTCGAACGGCAGCGCGATGCCGGCGCGCAGACCGGTTTCGAGGATGGTCTCGCCCGACCTTGCCGCCACCGTCTCATCGCCGGGACGAATGGTAAGCAGGAATTCCTTGCCCATGCGCCGGCGTTGCGGTGGCAACCACGGCAACAAAGCCAGCAGGCCGGTGCCGCCGATGACGAGCCACCACAAATGTTTCGGCGACCAGGCATAGATCAGCGGATACATCAAAAGATAAAACCAGTCGAGCTTGAGCGACGTGACCACCGTGTCCAGGTTCGCCGGTCCCTGGCTCCACACCGGCCACACCAGCGTAAACACGATCATCGCCACCAGCAGCGGCACGGCCAGATACCGCGGCGGGTTGGTGGCGGCCTTGGCCACGCGTTGCGTGTGTATCCACAGGACCAACAGCAGGATCAGCGAAATGCCAATGTGCATGAACGTCAGCAGCGAGAACAGGCGATCGCTGACGCTGCCCTCGCGCAGGAAATTGCGCGCCATCGGTTCGGTGAACAGCGGCAGCCAGTCGAGCCATTCCGACGTGGCGATCGTGACAAATTGCGCCAGACGATCCCACGGCAGCATGAAGCCAACGACCCCGGAGGCGTACACCAGCCACAGCACGACGATACCCGTGACCCATGAAAACCAGCGGAATCCGCGGTAGTGGTCAAACGCGAAGTGGCGCAGCAAGTGCAGTCCCATCGCCAGCACCATGCCGTCGGAGGCGTAGCGGTGCAGGCCGCGCATCACCTGTCCGATATACCAGTGGTTGCGCGTGATGTGCTCGACGGAAGCATAAGCCTCTTTCACACCGGTATCGAAGAAGGCGTACAGATAGACACCGGTCACCACCGCCACCCAGGTCATGAAATAGGCGATCGCGCCGAGGTGATACAGGGGATTGAGCCGGTCGCCGAATACGGCGTTAAATATTTTCTCCAGGCGCAGGAACAGCCACTGCCCGGTCAGCCGTACGTATTTCATGCCGAAGAATTTCTCCCGGAACACCTATAAATGGTGCACATTCGTATCAGGCGGGCACGTCACTGGCCTTGATTCAGGTCAACGGGCCGGCGGAATAAACCGCAAGCTCGGACGCGCAAACTACATGGTTAGGGATGCTCTGACCAAGTCCGTTCGTGGTGAGCCTGTCGAACCATGAACGGACGAATCGCCTCCCATTGACGGTATTTCCCGTTCACCCTTCGACGAGCTCAGGGCGAACGGGAGACTTGATCAGATGTTCCTTAGTGTCGTGGCACGAAAGCTATGCCGACAACTGATATGATTCGCTTTTGTCACGGCGCTTGGCATCGCCCATGCGGTGAAATCCGGCGAATTGACGCCCTTGGGCGCACGCGCTAGTTTACCCTTTCTTTGCCTATGCCTTTAGGAGCCCCGGTGGCGAAAAAATCCAGCACCCAACCCGACTTTGAAGCCGCCCTCGCGGAACTGGAAAAGATCGTGGAAAAAATGGAGTCCGGCGGACAGACGCTGGAAGAGTCGCTGAAGTCCTTCCAGCGCGGCATCGAGCTGACGCGCGCCTGCCAGCAAGGCCTCAAGGACGCCGAACAGCGCGTGGAAAAACTGGTGAGCAAGAACGGCGAGTTGACCACCGAGCCGTTGCGAGACAAAGACGAGTAAACCCGCATTGCCCGCTTTCACCGATCGTCTCAGGCGTTTCAAGACGCGCGTGGAACGCGCGCTGGATGCGCGTCTGCTATCTGCCACCACATCACCGTCGCACCTGCACGCGGCCATGCGTTACGTCACGCTCGACGGCGGCAAGCGCGTGCGCGCGAGCCTGGTATACGCCGCGGGCGCGGCGGTTGGCGCGCCGGACAGCGCGCTCGATGTGCCGGCCTGCGCGGTGGAACTGATCCACGCCTACTCGCTGGTGCACGACGACCTGCCGTGCATGGACAATGACGACCTGCGCCGCGGCAAGCCGACCTGTCACAAGGCCTACGATGAAGCCACGGCGCTGCTCGCCGGCGATGCGCTCCAGTCTTACGCTTTCGAGATTCTGGCGAACGACCCGACGCTGACGATCGGCGCGGCGCAACGCCTGCGCATGATCGCGCTGCTGGCACAGGCCGCCGGCGCGCACGGCATGGCCGGCGGCCAGGCGATCGATCTCGCCTCCGGCGGCCGGACGCTGACACTGGCGCAACTCGAAGACATGCATCTGCGGAAAACCGGCGCGCTGATCCGGGTTTCCGTTCTACTCGGGGCATTCACCCGGGAGGGCGTCGAAGCGGCAAAACTGGAGGCGTTTGAAAAATACAGTCATGCGATCGGCCTCGCATTCCAGATCACCGACGATATCCTCGACGTGGAAGGCAATGCGGAGACGCTCGGCAAAAAACCCGGGGTGGACCGCGAGCGCGGGAAACCCACTTACCCGCTGCTGATGGGTCTTTCCGAGGCCAAAGCCCGCGCCAAGGCCTTGAAGTCTCAAGCCCTCGAAAGCCTGGCACCTTTGGGGGATAATGGCCGCCTATTGGCCGAGCTGGCCGGTTTTATCATCGAACGCCGTCAATGACCAAAAAATCCATGCCTGACCGCCGCTTGCTCGATACCATAAACGGTCCCGAAGATCTGCGACGTCTGGACGAAAACGATCTTCCCTGCCTGGCGCAGGAAATCCGCGAGTTTCTGATCGGCAGCGTGTCGCGCACCGGCGGGCACCTGTCTGCGGGTCTGGGCACGGTGGAACTCACCATCGCCTTGCATTACGTGTTCAATACGCCCGAAGACCGGCTGGTGTGGGACGTGGGCCACCAAACTTACCCGCACAAGATCTTGACCGGGCGGCGCGAACGCATGGGCACACTGCGCCAGACGGACGGCATCTCCGGTTTCCCGCGTCGCGATGAAAGCGAATACGACACCTTCGGCGTCGGCCACTCCAGCACCTCGATCAGCGCCGCGCTCGGCATGGCCGTGGCGGCGGCGCGCACCGCGTCCGAACGCCAAGTGGTGGCGGTGATCGGCGACGGCGCCTTATCGGGAGGTCAGGCGTTCGAGGCGCTCAACAACGCCGGCAACATGGACGCGAATCTGCTCGTCATCCTCAACGACAACGACATGTCCATCTCGCCCAACGTCGGCGCGATGTCGAGTTACCTCGCGCGCATCCTCTCGGGCAAGGTCTACAGCCATATGCGCGAGGGCTCCAAGACCGTGCTCTCCACCATCCCGCCGATGTGGGAGCTGGCCAAGCGCGTGGAGGAGCACATGA
This sequence comes from Sulfuricaulis sp., assembly GCF_041499725.1. GTDB lineage: Bacteria > Pseudomonadota > Gammaproteobacteria > Acidiferrobacterales > Sulfurifustaceae > Sulfuricaulis. The sequence continues at coordinate 22,614 of NZ_JBGQKW010000024.1, read as the reverse complement.
AGGGCATGGTCATGCCGAGCACGCTGTTCGAGGAGCTGGGCTTCAACTATTTCGGTCCCGTGGACGGGCACAACCTGCATGCGCTGGTCCGCATGCTCAGGAATCTGCGTGGCCACAAGGGCCCGCGTTTCCTCCACGTCGTGACCCGCAAGGGCAAGGGCTACCAGCCGGCCGAGGGCGATCCCTGCGTGTATCACGGCGTCACGCCCTTCGATCCCGCCACCGGCAAGATGGAGAAAAAACCCTCGGGCAAGACTTACACGCAGGTATTCGGCGAATGGCTGTGCGACATGGCGGCGCGCGACGTGCGCCTGGTCGGCGTCACGCCGGCGATGCGCGAAGGCTCGGGGCTGGTGCAATTCTCCGAACGTTTTCCGACGCGCTATTTCGACGTCGGCATTGCCGAGCAACACGCGCTCACCTTCGCCGCGGGGCTGGCCTGCGATGGCATGAAGCCGGTGGTGGCGATTTACTCCACATTCCTGCAGCGCGGCTACGACCAGCTGATCCACGACATCTGCTTGCAGAAGCTGCCGGTGCTGCTGGCGATTGACCGCGCGGGACTGGTAGGCGCGGATGGGGCAACGCATGCCGGCAGTTACGATTTTTCCTATCTGCGCTGCCTGCCGAACATGACGGTCATGGCACCGGCCGATGAAAACGAATGCCGCCAGATGCTGACCACCGGTTTTCAGCTCAACACCCCGGCCGCGGTGCGTTATCCGCGCGGCGCCGGACCGGGCGTGGCCGTCGATCCGGCCTTGCTGACGCTCCCCATCGGCAAGGCCGAGGTCCGGCGCGAAGGAAAGCGCATCGCCCTGCTCGCCTTCGGCAGCATGCTGGCACCGGCGCTGGAGGCGGGCGCGGCCTTCAACGCCACCGTGGTCAATATGCGCTTCGTGAAACCGCTGGATGAAGAACTGGTGCGGGAACTGGCCCGCACCCACGACCTGCTGGTAACGGTCGAGGAAAACGTCGTGGCCGGCGGAGCCGGGAGCGCCATCAATGAATGTCTGATGGCCGCGGGCCTCCCGACGCGCGTCGTCAATCTTGGACTCCCCGACCGCTTCATCGAGCACGGCGATCACCGGGAACAACTCGCGCGGTGCGGCTTGGATGCCGCCGGAATCCGGCGTACGATCCTGCGTCATGCCCCGGCGGAAACCCCCGTGCACCGGGAATCTGCCTAATCTTGACTGGATCGCTCAACTACTACATCATTGGCGTCCGCTTGGGAAGTAGAGAAACCCTGTTATGAAGCTCAAAAGCAAAACCGAAGTCATCGACCTCATCGCCGACGTCCAGAACAGCCCGGACCTGCGCCACCTGCCGATCGACAAGGTCGGGATCAAGGACATGCGTCACCCGGTGGTCGTCAAGGATCGTTCCCAGGGCGTGCAGCATACCGTCGCGTGTTTCAACATGTACGTGGAGCTGCCGCACAACTTCAAGGGTACCCACATGTCGCGCTTTGTCGAGATTCTGAACAGCCACGACATTGAAATCTCGGTGGAATCCTTCAAGGGCATGCTGGCGGAAATGAGCCGGCGCCTGGAAGCCGATACCGGGCACATCGAGATGAGTTTCCCGTATTTCATCAACAAGGCCGCGCCGGTGTCCGGCGTGAAGAGCCTGATGGATTACCAGGTCAGCTTCATCGGCGAAATCCACGGCGGCCAGGATGCCATGACCATCAAGGTGGTCGTGCCGGTCACCAGTCTCTGCCCCTGCTCCAAGGAAATTTCCCAGTACGGCGCCCACAACCAGCGTTCGCACGTCACGCTGACGGTGCGTACCAATACTTTCGTGTGGGTCGAGGACCTGATCGATCTGGTGGAAAAACAGGCAAGTTGCGAGCTTTACGGCCTGCTGAAACGCCCGGACGAGAAATACGTCACCGAGCACGCCTACGACAATCCCAAGTTTGTCGAGGACATGGTTCGCGACGTGGCTGCTGTGTTGAACGAGGATGACCGCATCGATGCCTACGTGGTGGAATCGGAAAACTTCGAATCCATCCACAACCACTCGGCCTACGCGATGATCAAAAAGGACAAGACGCAGAATTAATCCTGCGCGCGGGCGTCAGCCCGCGTTTTTCTTCGTATCCGATACCACGTGCAGATTCACCGGCAGCCGCTCCGACGGCATTCCGACGTAAAATCCCTGTATGTAGTCCACCCCGGACGCCTTGAGCATGGTGATGGTTTTTTCGTCCGGCACGAACTCGGCGATCGTTTTCATGCCGAACAAGCGGGCAATATGAATGATGGAAAGCACCATTGACTCGTCGACGGAATTCGACGCCATGCTGTTGACGAAAGCGCCGTCAATCTTGATGAAATCCACCGGTAGATTCTTGAGATAAACGAACGAGCTGAAACCGGTGCCGAAATCATCCAGCGCGAAGCGGCAGCCTGTGTCCGCCAGCCCCAGGATGAGACGCTTCGCATTTTCCAGATAACGCAAGGCCGATTGTTCGGTAAATTCAAAAATCACACAGCCCGGCGGCAACTGGTTGAGCATCATCTGGTCCTTGACCAGTTGCAGCAGGGACTTATCCTCCAGCGACTGTCCTGATAAATTGATCGAGAAGACAATCTCGCGGCCGGCGGCACGGAAGTCCGCCAGCGCTTTCATGGCGTGCACGATTACCCAACGGTCTATGTCCGTCATCAGACCGAAGCGCTGCGCCACCGGCAGGAAAGTGGAGGGTAACAACAGTTCACCGTTTGGTCCCTGCATGCGCAGGAGCACCTCATAGCATTCTTTGTCGGAACTAACGTTATCAACAATGGGTTGATATACCAGTACAAACTTGTCCTCCCTGATGGTCTGCTGGATGCGCTCGAACCAACCGGTATCTACGGCGATTTCCGTTTTACTGTCACCGCGCTCTTCGTACATATGATAGCGGTTACGGCCTTGTGACTTGGACGCAAAGCAGGCCGTATCGGCGTGTGACAGGATTTCATCGGCAGTGTGTCTTCCGGGGCTGACCATGGCGATACCGATGCTGCAATTGATGTTGAAGGTATCTTCGCCTCCGGTGACATGCGTATCGTGCAAGATATTGTTGAAGGAGTTCGCCAATTCCATCGCGCCTTCGCGGGAAATATTGCGCGCGAGCACAGTGAACTCATCACCGCCGAGGCGCGAAACCACGTCCTTCTCGCGCACCTGGGACTTCAGCAGATCGGCGACACGAATAAGAAGCTTGTCACCCGCGGCGTGTCCATACGTGTCATTGATTTGCTTGAACTTATCGAGATCGATGAAATAAACCGCGCTCTCGATACCGTCACGCGTGACATGTTCGATCTCCTCCTCCAGCGCGCGCGCGAAATAACTGCGGTTCACAAGACCGGTCAGCGGATCGCTTTCTGCCATTTTTTGCAGGGTTTCATCCCGCTCTCTTATAGCGCGGATGGTGGTATTCAGGGCATCGCTGATCGCAGCAATTTCCGCGTCTTTCGCCCGCTCGACGTTAACATCAGTTTCTCCCTGGGCAAGCCGGGCAAGAGGGGCCTGCAACGCTGTTAACGGCGCGAGCGCTCGCCGGATCATCCGGCTACCGAAAAACAGCGCGAACAGCAGTAGAACGGCGATGATCAGGCTGCCGGAGGCCATGCTGCGCACCATTTGTTCCTTGTAATAACCGGAATCGATACTGAGATCGATGTAACCGACGATCCTTTCATTTTCTGCCTTCTCGTTATCAAGGCTGAAATTGAGCAGTCCGTCCGAGCGTATGGATTTGACGCGAATCGGCGAGATGAAACGCAGGTAGGCGCCGCTCAGCAGCGACCGGTCAACCAGATAATTTCTTTCTGCGCCGGCGGTCTGCTTCTGCAATTTTTCCACTTGTTCGGGTTTAAGCAGCGGAATTCCTGTACTGCGCACTTCACCCGCTTCACCGAGAACTTTTATCCCCGAGGCATCGTAGTAACGTATGAAAGCGATTTCAGGAAAGTGTTTGATGCGTTTGTCGATATTCGCCAACTGCTTGCCTCCTTGCGAGGCATAGAGCGGCGTTCCGAGTTCATCGAGTTCGGCGAGCCACCGAACCGCTTGCTTCTCGAGGTTGTCCTCAATGAGGCGGCTGGACGTCCACCACAGACCGATATTGACGATCAGGTAAATTATGATCGCACCGAGCATCTGCAGCGCCAGCAGCCGGCTGACGAGACTGCGGCCTCCGAGTCCAGGCATAATGCGCCGCCAGAAGGACACGTCGTTCAGGCGTTCAAACCAGGACTTGCCGATGAATTTCCACTCAGGGAGCATACGCCATCCCCCGCAAGGTCCCTGGAATTTTCAGATTCAAACGCTTCGCCATCACCGTATTGATCTTGATGATTGTTCTGGTCAGCGGAATGACGGGTGCGCCCGGCACACCGGATGCCTCCTGCGCCTGCCTGATACGCGCCAGCACCTGTTCGGCGATGTCCGCATAGCTGGTCTCCGCGCTTATCAAGCCACCCAGACCTAGCAACTCGCGTCCGAACACGGCAACCTGTTTCCCTTCCTTGACGCTGTGCGCCATGATATCGCGGATCACATCGTTGCTCAGCACGCGATTATCCGGCGCCAGCCACAGCCCCTGTATCTTCGGCGAGAGTTGTTTATAGGCATAAATCATTTCCTTGTCCGACCTGACCTCGACGTGATCAAGTCTTATTTGATTCTCCCTGGCGGCTGCCTGCACTTCTTTCATCAGGCCATGCAGATTTTTTCCCGTAATGACGCCGACACTGGTCAGCTTCGGGTACAGGGACTTCCAGACACGAAATTGCTCGCGCACGGGAGCGGTCGCCGACACGCCCTTCATCCACGACGTCACGAGGTCCTCGTCTTCGTAGTTGAATACCTGGCAGAAGACTACTTTCTTGCCCGAAAGACCCCGCGCCAACCGGGCGGCGGGAAGGCCGATTGCCACAATCATGGGCAGGTCAGACGACTGGATTTTCTTTTGCACGGTGGAGTATGTGCTTGCATCGCCCAAGGTGTAGGTTACAACCCGCTGCGGGAATTTTTTCCCTATCTCGCGCTGAACACCGACGAAAGCCGGCGAGTCATCGCTCAAAATAACTGCTATGCCCGGCACCGGTGTCTTCTGCGTGGCAAAGCAACCACCCAACGCCGCACAGAAAGTCATCAGCAGGCAGACCGCCCACAAGTTTTTCCTGCCGGAAAAAGAGAATAGGCCCCGGTTCCACGGCAAATGGTTTCTCGCGCTTAGGCGCGCGATGAATCCGATCCTGATGTTCTGCAAGATTGCACCTCGTGGTACTCCTTGGGCGACACGGACCACTATCCGCCGTCGTTACATGAGTACTGTTGCAGCATTCATGCCATGCTCGCCTTTCATGACGAACAGCGCCGATCTGCATGAATCTACTGTTTCACAAGCTATTGAAATGAAAAGGCTTATTCTGGGTTCATGAGTCAACTGGGACAGGAGGGGCCAAGGCCTGGAAAATCACGCCAAATACTGGAATTACCTGGCAAAAAATGACGATTCTGATGCAGTTTTCGACCTGAACGGATGGATTGCCCCGGCGAGCGCCAACGTTTCCTCCTCTATTTCCCGAACAAAATGCGGCATGGCCGCGGTCACGGCAGCGCTCAGGGTAAATCCGGTACAGCAAACATCCATCTCGATGCCACGCAACAACAGCCGGTTGGGAAGATTTTCGAGCACCTGCGCCAGTTGCAGCGCGGCGGCAATGCCAAAGCCATGGGACGTTGCCGGGATGCATGTGTCAGTCACATCGCCGGCAGTCAAACGATGCCTTGTCCCGGGTACGGCGCCGGAGCGCACACCATCCATGAGGATGACATGATCCGCTTCATCCCAGAGCGCCAGCAGCATGGCGCCGGGACGATCCATGATGGAGATCGCGATCCGCCCAGGTTCCAGGCTATTCAAAACAGAAGAACGTTGCAGCGATTCGGCCGCCACCCATCCAAGACGGTCGTCGCCAAAAGGAGAACCCACGCCGATGATGTGCACCCGATCAGGCATGCGTCAGCTCGCGTACGCGCAGGTCGAGGAAATGGGTGGCGCAGGAGATGCATGGGTCGTAATTGCGGATCACCATTTCGCCGCGCCGGCGCAGCACCGCTTCTCCCTGCCGGACGCCCAGGGACTGAAGCGACGTTCGCAGGTCTTCTTCCATGCGCGCCTGGTTCTGGCTGGTGGGTGGGACGATGCGCGCCTTGATCACGACGCCCGCTGCGTTGGCATCATAACGATGCCAGAGAAGTCCGCGCGGCGCCTCGGTGCAGCCATAGCCGGTGCCGGCGCGCGGTGTGACGCTGATATAAGGTGCCGATGGCTCGGCGTAAACCTCCAGCAGACGTATCGCCTCGCGCATCGCCACCACGATCTCGAGTGCGCGTGCCACGATGCTGTGATACATGTTGCGGCTGGGGAATTTGATGCCGAGGCTGTCCGCGAGGCTCCGCACCGGCGCCGGAAGACGATCAAGATTGAGATTCAGACGCGCGAGCGGACCGACGAGGTAGGGCTTGCCGTCGTGCAGACAATGCAACGCCGTGGAATGCATTTCCTGATGCTCGACAAACCGCGACTCGAATCGATCGGCGGAGATATCCAGCCCGCGATTGGAGACCATCCGACCTTCGTTCATCGGATACTCCCGCGGATGGCGCAGTGACACGGCGGTGAATTCCTGTTCCTCCGTCGGCAGATTGAGCGCCGCGGTCCAACGCACCAGCGTCTCGGCTTCCGGCAACGCCGCCTGCAACTTTTCCCGCAAGGCATCGACCTGCGCGCGCGCCGGGGCATGGTGAAATCCACCGATGCGCGCACCCACGGGATGGACCGAACGCGCGCCCAGCAGCCGGATGATCTCGTTGCCGAGGGCCTGTAGTCGCAGGCCACGCCGCACTTCATGCGCATGATCACGCGCCATCTCGGTGATGCTCGCATAACCCAGAAAATCCGGCGCCGCCAACATGTGAATGTGCAGGCTGTGGCTTTGTATCCACTCGCCGCAGTAAAACACGCGGCGCATATCACGCACCCAGGGGCCAGGCTCCACGCCGAACAGATTTTCAATGGCCTGCACCGCGCTCATCTGGTAGGCCACGGGACAGATGCCGCAGATGCGCGCCACCATATCCGGGATTTCGGTGTAATCACGCCCCTCCAGCAGTTTCTCGAACATCCGCGGCGGCTCGAAGATGCGCAGCCGCAGTTCTTCGATCGCCCCGTTGCGCACGCGCAATTCCAGCGTGCCCTCGCCCTCGACGCGCGCGAGCACCGGCACCCGGATCGGGATCTGATGCTTTTCAGTCATCGGTGGTTCCGCGCCGTTTCAGACCGGCCTCGGCAAAGGCGGGTGCGGCGCCATTGATGAAAAGGAAACGCCGCGCCACCGCCTCGGGCATCAGGCCCAACCCCTCGAACCGGCGCGCCAGGGATTCCGCGTTCGGATTCTCGGCCGGACCGTAACAGGCGTAGCAGTCGCGCCCGAAACTCGGGCACAGGGCTCCGCAGCCGGCGCGTGTCACCGGTCCCATGCATGGAACTCCTTTCGCCACCATCACGCACACGGTCTGCTGGCGCTTGCATTCGAGACAAACCTTGTCTTTTTCATACCACGGCGGCACGCCGAACAACAGCGCGCGCACGGCGGCGAGCAACTGGCGGCCGTTCACCGGACAACCCCACAGCTCGAGGTCGACCTTCACATGTTGTGAAATCGGCGTGGAGGTCGCGAGGCTTTGTACATATTCCGGTTTGGCGTAGATCGCGGCGAGCCATTCCTTACCGTCGGCAAAATTGCGCAGCGCCTGCAGACCGCCCGACGTGGCGCAGGCGCCGACGGTAACCAGGTAACGGCTGTTCGCACGTATACGCAGGATACGCGCGGCATCCTCCGACGTTGAAACGCTGCCTTCGATGCAAGCGATATCCACTGCGGCGTCCGGATCCACCGGTCCGGCCTCGACGAAGTGCACAATCTCGACCAACTGTGCCAGCGTCAGCAGTTCTTCGCCCAGATTCAGAAACGCGAGCTGACAACCGTCGCAGGAAGCGAACTTGTGAACCGCCATCCGCGGTCTGATGTTGTTCATCAGAACCCCCGGATGCCGAAAAGCGGTTTGACTTCCGGATAACTGAAAACCGGTCCGTCCTGGCAGACATACTTGCCGCCGTACTGACAATGACCGCAGAGTCCCACTGCGCAATGCATGTTGCGCTCCATGGTGAGATAGATACTGTCTTCGGGCACGCCATACTCGAGTAAATGATCCACGGCTACCTGCATCATGCCCTGGGGACCGCACATCATGACCAGCGCGCGGGAAGGATCGATCTCCACTTTATCGAACAGTTCCGTAACGCGGCCGACATGCCACGGCCAAAGTGCTACGCCAACATCGGCCGCGACCAGAACCTGGGTGTCACGCAGCTTGCTCCATTGCGAATACTGACTGCGCCAGATCAGATCTTCCGAGTGCTTCACGCCCTGCATGATAACCAGACGGCGAAAATGGTCGCGCCGGCGGATCACGTAATTGATCACGGACACTACCGGCGCACAACCGAGACCACCTGTGATCACCATAACATCCCTGTTCTCGGCGAGTTTGAGCGGCCAGCTGCGTCCGTAAGGCCCGCGCACGCCGAGCCGATCCCCGGCCTTCAGTTGCTCCAGGCCGCGTGTGACCCGCCCGACCACGCGTATGGCATGATCGAACAGATGATCGTCCTGCGGGTCCGACACGATGGAAATCGGCACCTCGCCGACCCCGTAGAGATAAATCATGTTGAACTGCCCGGGCGCGAAGCGGAAGGCGGCATGCTTCACGGGGTCGGTGAAGCGCAATCGCAGCGTGAAGATGGTCGGCGACTCCTGGATGCGCTCCACTACTTCCGCCTCCAGCGGCAGATGCGGATTATCCATGCGCGCCCCCGCCGCAAACGGCCGTAACTTCCTCGGTGATGTCAATCCCGACGGGACACCACGCGATGCAGCGTCCGCAGCCCACGCAACCGCTGCGGCCGTATTGGTCATGCCAGCTCCCAAGCTTGTGCGTCAACCACTGGCGGTAGCGCATGCGCGTGTCAGCTCGAATCGTTATGCCGTGAATGTAGCTGTGTCCCTGGGTGAAACAGGAATCCCATTGGCGTACGTGCAGGCTGTGACGTCCATCGAGCGCGGTCTCGTCCGCCTCGCTGTGGCAAAAACAGGTCGGGCATACCGCGGTGCAGTTGCCGCAGGAGAGACAGCGCTCAGCTACTTCTTCCCAGCGTGGATGCGAGAGATTCGCAAAAAGGTCGTCGCGCAGATTGCGCGAGGGCAAGCGCCGGTTCTGCCGCCGGGCGGCATCCTCGACTTCCCGGTCGGCGTCCTGTTGCTGCGCGGCTGTTGCCGGGGCGAGCGCCCATGGCGCGACCAGCGCGCGTCCTTTGTCGCTGCCGGCCTGCACCAGATAACCTTCATCCGATTCATGCAAGGCCAGATCGAAACCCTGCGTGGCGCGCGGGCCGTCGCCGGTCGATACGCAGAAACAGGTGTCAGCGGGATGCGTGCAATGGACTGCCACCAGAAAAAGATTCTTGCGTCGCGCGGCATAACCGGTGTCGGCGAAAGGACCCTCCAGAAAGTGCCGGTCCTGAAGCTGCAAGGCGGCGAGGTCGCAGGCGCGCACGCCGATGATGGCGAGCGGTTCAGACGCGGGATTTATTTCCGAGAAGCGGATGGCGGCATCAGCCGTGCGCTCCGAGCTCCACAATGGCTCCCGCGGGGCGAACACAAACGGCTTTAATGCCTGCGGGCCGTTGGCCCAGCTGAAAAATCGCGGACTGTCGGTGCGTTCGAGCCGGTATGTACCCGGCGACTGCCGGTCACGCATGCCCCGAGGAAAATCTTCGGCGCGGGCCAGCGTATCGTAGACGATGGCGCCATCGCGCGCCTGCGGACCGATACAGCGGTAGCCGGCCTGATGCAGCGTATCCAGAAGCATCTGGAACCTGGTGCGCGGAAGAAATCCTGCCTCCATGCTCGCCCCCGTGGGTCCATGTGGTTAACCATTACATCATACTTCACCGCACTGCCTCAGAAGAAATCGCCGGGCTCCGCGCGCCGCCACTCGGCGCGGATGACTTTCCATTCCTTGTTTTCGCGCGCCAAAGTAAGCTCGAAACGATGTAGATCGGCGCGCAGGCGCTCTAGTTCCTGAGCGCCTGAAATCGGCTGTCCAGCCATCGCGACCAGAACAACAGCCTGCGCCTGCGCCGGTTGCGGAAATGCGATTGACTGAATACGCGTGAGAAGATGAATCGACTCGTTGCGCAGAAAATAATACCGGAGAATGGCCTCGATGGCTTTCTTGTCCTGACCCTGGCTGTCGGAATATTTTTCCGAAATCATTTTCCGCAGTTCTCCCGTCTCCTTTTTTTCTGCCGCCGTTTCGCCGCGCTTGAGCAGCGTCCTGACCTGGATTTCAGGCGAATCTTCGGCCGGCGAGCAGGAAACAAGCAGCAGGCAAAATGCCCACCACATGGCGATAAAAAAGATTTGTTTACCGGGAAAAATTTTCATGACGCCGGCCCCTGAACCGACAGGAAGATGCTATCGGAGACGGTAAGAATCATGGCAAGCAACGCACTGCCGCAGCAACGTCGAAAAATCATCCAGCACCGGCGCCATATCGGCCTTGACCGCGGCGTCCTGTGCCGTGCGGGAGAGACGGCTGGCGGCGCGATGCATTTGCGTGCCGATGTCCTGCATCGGCTTCGGCATATAGGGTGCCATGTGCGCGGCGCCGTGCGTCTCGAGTGAACTTACGCCGATACGCTGCTCGGCGATATCCGCGGCTTTGTCAAAATCGGATTTGGCCAATGCCGCCTGAATTTCCTGCAGTGCGTGTAAATGGTCGCGCATATTATCGAGCATATGCTCCTGCATCATCGGCGGCATCTCGACCTTCTGCCGCGCATCTTTTGCCGTGGCGCACAAGGGCGACACCAGCAGCAATAACACGCCGAGCGCACGCGAAATAAACGATTTTTTCATTTGTGCTTCCTGGCCAATTGACGATACCGGAAACAGTTTAGCGCATGGTCATTGACCATTCCCACCGCTTGCATGAAAGCGTAACAAATCGTCGAACCGATGAATTTAAACCCGCGCCGTTTCAAATCCCGGCTCATGGCGTCGGACTTCCTGGTGCGCGCCGGAACCCGCTGCAGGTTCCGGCGCCGGTTCTGGATTGGTTTGCCGCCGGTGAATTGCCAGATATACCGGTCAAAGCGGCCGAATTCCTTTTGGATTTCCAGAAACGCCTTGGCATTGAGAATGGAGGCGCGAATTTTGAGGCGATTCCGGACGATTCCCGGGTTCTTCAGGAGTCGCCGAATCTTGGTGGCGTTGTAGCGCGCGATTTTGCGCGCGTCGAAGTTGTCGTAGGCCTTGCGGTAATTCCCCCGCTTCCTGAGTATCGTTGACCAACTCAGGCCCGCCTGCGCGCCCTCGAGAATCAGGAATTCAAACAGCTTGCGGTCACTGTGAACCGGCGCACCCCACTCCCGGTCATGATACCTCTGCTCAAGCGGGCCGCCGTTGGCAGCCCAAGCGCAGCGGCGTTTCAATAGTGCTCTCCCTAACGATTCAGTTATTCTTGGCTCCCTGGTCTATCCACTTCCGGATCACCTCGATCTTGCTGTCAGCCAGCGGTGGGTGGTCCTTGGGCATGTTGATACTGGTATGCGCTTTGCGTTCCAGTAGCAAAATTAATGTGCTGCTGATATGGGAACCGGCGACGATGACGGGACCGAATTTGGTGCCCTTCATCACGGCATCATAGTTTTCCATGCTGAGTCCGCTCTTGATATATCCCTCGGTTCCGGGCTTATGACAGGAAAGGCAGTTTTCGCTCAGAATCGGATAGACGTCCTGCTTAAAACTGACGTCTCTGGTGCAGCCGGCGCCAAAGATAATTAACGTGGCCAGGACCGTCAGTGCTGCGTGCTTGCGTATCATGACTCACCTCTCCTATCGTTTCGAGATTAAATTCGCTAACGCTCAATTTACAATATGCCGCCAAAAAATAATACCGGGATACGGAACAAACCGAATGCGGAATATTCTATTGTCGATTCCGCATTCTGAATTCTGATGTGCAGGATGCACAAATGCCGCGAGCGCAGGGGAGAGGCGGCATAAGCAAAGGGTCCGATGGACCCTTTGCCCGCCGAGCGGGCTTGCCAGGGGTGAGCCGCATGCGGCGAACGGGCGGACCATGGATGGTCCGCCCTGGACTTGCAAGCGAAGCTGGAAGTGAAGCGCCGCAAGGCAAGCCCTGGAATTTCCAGCGAAGCGGGACAGCGTAGCGATGAAACCGCAAGAGCGGCCGCGCTCAAGTCACGCCGTCTCCGTCTCGCGTTCCCAATGACGAAACTTGGCGAGATTGGCCTCGCTGACGCGAGAGATTCTCCAGCGGCAACAGCGACAACCGTCGCCGGGCGATTGCGAGGGTTCCAATGACCGAGCCGTCTGTTCTCGCCCTAGCCGGCAAACCGCATTTCGAATTCCTGCGCAAACTTGAGAAACCGCCGATCAGTTTGCGCCAGATTCTCGGCGCCGACGATCGCTGCCAACCTGCGCGTATCGAGGACGCGTGCCGGGGGCATACAACTGGCGTGAGACGCAGGGTAACTTTCGCATGTATCGCCCCGGCCGATGCTGTATTCTGTTGCATGGTCTTATGCTCTCGGTCTTTCTGGACTAACGGGCAGCGTGGTTATTAATCGACGCCGCCAAGTTATTTGACGAGGATCAAAGATTGGTCAGAATGAAAACTTTAGAGTCTGTCTGCATGTAACATGCTGATTTTCCATGGCCAGTACATACAGTATTGCTCTCGGTTAAGTCCTGAACAGCCTCATTTTGACGGATTGACGCATGTCAATGTAGGAAACTTCAATATTAGTATTTAATACTATGCTTACATTTACAAGGACATTGCTGATTGCCGTTTATTTAGGAATATGCGCCCGGTTTTAACGTTCAGACACAAGTTTCTGTCTTAACAGCAAGCACAAGGGATTCCTCATGAAAAAGCAACACACCCACTGGCACGCTGCGACACTATTCGTCGGCTGGCTCGTTTCTTTTGGCGTCATCGTCATCAGTGGCACGGCGTCAGCCATAACCAACGCCAGCACCGCCGACCATAGCAAGTTCAAGGAATTGCAGCAGACTTTCAAGACCGGTCCTGATGTCACCAAGGCCTGTTTGAAATGCCACACCGAGGCGGCCAAGCAAATTCAAAAGACCACGCACTGGACCTGGGAGTACCGCAACCCGGCGAACGGTCAGTTACTCGGCAAGAAACATCTCATCAACAACTTCTGCATCTCGGAAATGTCCAACGAGGCATTTTGTAATGCCTGCCACATAGGTTACGGCTGGAAGGATGACACCTTCGACTTTACCAAGCAGGAAAACGTGGACTGCCTGGTGTGTCACGACACTACCGGCGTCTATAAGAAAGCGCCCGGCATGGCCGGACACCCGGCTTACAAGCCCATTGAAAACCCACCCGGTTCCGGCAAGTTCATCCAGCCCGTTGACTTGAAAAAAGTGGCGCAAGGCGTCGGCAAAACCAGTCGCGACACTTGCGGTGCCTGCCACTTCTACGGCGGCGGTGGTGACGGCGTCAAGCACGGCGACTTGGATAGTTCGCTATCCGCCCCCGACAAGAAGCTCGACGTGCATATGGATGCGACGGGAAGCGATTTCGCCTGCGCCACCTGTCACATGACCACCGGCCACCAGGTTCCCGGCAGTCGCTACGCGCCCACCGCAATGGACAAGGGCGGTGCGCGCATGCGCGGCAAGGCGGACACCAGAAACCCCACCACCTGCGTAGCCTGCCACGGTAACGCACCGCACCCGGTGAAAACGGCTCAGCTGAACAACCATGGCAGCCTGCTGAACGATCACACCAGCAAGCTCGCCTGCCAGACCTGCCACATTCCCAGCTTCGCCCGCGGCGGCGTGCCCACCAAGGTGTCATGGGACTGGTCAACTTCCGGCAAGCTGACACCGGAAGGCAAGCCATTCGTGAAGAAAGACGACAAAGGCCATGTCATCTACGACTCGAGGAAGGGCGACTTCGTTTTGAGCGAGAATGTCGTACCGGGATACACCTGGTTCAACGGCACGGTGAAGTACACCCTGTTGACCGACAAGATTGAAATGATCGACGGCGTCATCCATATCAACAGCTTCGCGGGCAGTCCGGACGACGGCAAGTCGATGATCTGGCCGGTCAAGGTGTTCCGCGGCTCGCAGCCGTATGACCCGGTCAACCAAACGCTGGTCGTGCCGCACACGACCGGCTCGGACGACACAGCCTACTGGAAGAACTTCAACTGGGAAAAGGCCATCGCCACCGGCATGGCCACCGCCCATGCGCCGTTCTCCGGCAAGATTGCATTCGCCAAAACCGTCATGTACTGGCCCATCGCTCACATGATCGCGCCCAAGGAAGAGGCTCTCTCCTGCCAGCAGTGCCACAGTGCGAACGGGCGGCTGAAGGATATCAAGGGCGTTTACATGCCGGGACGCGACGCCAGCAAGCTGCTCGACATGGCGGGTTGGACCATCGCTCTGTTGGCCCTGATCGGTGTGCTGATTCATGGCAGCCTGCGTTTCATCAACAGCAACAAGAAGGGATAACATCATGACAGCCGAAAAAATTTACATCTTCAAACGCTTCGAGCGTTTCTGGCACTGGACTCAGGCCGCGCTGATCATCTTCATGATGCTCACCGGCTTCGAGATCCATGGCGTCTACAAGCTGTTCGGCTTCGGCAAGGCGGTCAGCCTGCACACTATCGCCGCCTGGTCGCTGATTACCTTGTGGGTGTTCGCCATTTTCTGGCATTTCACCACCGGGGAATGGAAACAGTACATCCCCACCCTGGAAAAAGTGGATGCCATGCTCAAGTACTACCTCACCGGCATTTTCACCGACGCGCCGCACCCCTTCCGCCTGACCACGCTCAAAAAGCACAATCCGTTGCAGCGCCTCGCCTACCTGGGCGTAAAATTACTGATCAACCCTCTGATCTGGGCGAGCGGTCTGCTCTATCTGTATTACGGTTCTTGGGGCGATCTGGGGTTGAGCGGATTGTCACTGCCTTGGATAGCCATGATACATACCGGTGCCGCGTTCCTGATGCTGATCTTTTTCATCGTCCACGTTTACCTGACGACCACCGGACATACGCCGCTGGCCCACATCAAGGCAATGATCACCGGCTGGGAAGAGCCGGATTGAAAAGTCGCATGCCTTGCGCAAGTAAATCGAAATTACCCGTCGTCGCCAACCGTCGGAGCGATTCGCGGCACGCGGGTTCCATCGTTTGTTAATTTTTTAAGGAGTCGCGCCATGAAGTTGCACAAGCCTCTCGTTTCCGTCCTCTTACTTTGCGTGCTCGGAGCCCCTTTCGCCGCCAGCGCCGCCGATGGCGACTGGAAACGTGGCCGCGTCTATTACCGCATGGTATGCACCGCCTGCCATACAGAAGCGGCCGGCGGAGGCAAGGCAATCGCCCCAACCTCCAAGACCAAGGCGGAATGGGCTGCCTACCTTCAGGCCGACAAGCATGCCAAGGGTAAGGACTCGGTCAAGTCCTACATCAGCAAGGAATACCGCGCCAAGATCAAGGCCACCAACAAGGCCGCCGAGAAATACGCCGACGTGCCTGACCAGGAACTGCTCGAAGACATCAAGGCGTTTGTCATCAAAGGCGCCAAGGATGGCGACAGCCCGGCGAGTTGCAGCTGAAACCGGCGTTCATGGCGCCATAAGATAGCAGAGGCCATTCCCGTCGACACCGGCGGGAATGGCCGACATATGTTGCAAGCAACAAATGGAGAATGGCATGGCAATTAGCGCAGAAAGTGGCCGGCCCTGGTTGATTGGTTTCAAAGCGGATTACAAAAGCATTTTTGTCGAGGACTGGTCTCCCTATTTCGGTAGCGTCCTCCTGGTCATGGTAATCATCGGCCTGATGATCAGCGGTTTGTTCTGGGGCGTGTTCGGCGGTCTCAAATTGTGGGGCGACTGGTTCAACACCGCCATCGGCCTGGGGACTTTCGTGGGCGTGCCGGAACATCTGGACGGCCCGTTCATGCATCGTCTGTCGCTGATGAACATCACGCTGGTGATAGGCGCGTTTTGCGCCGCGCTGCTGTCGGGTAAATTCTTTATCAGCCGCCCACCTAAACTGGAATATATCTGGGCCGCGCTCGGCGGCAGCTTCATGGGGCTGGGTGCCACGCTCGCCGGCGGCTGCACCACCGGCGGATTCTTTACGCCGGTCATGCACTCCTCGCCAGCCGGCTGGGCGATGTGGGGCGGCCTGCTTCTGGGCGCCGTCATCGGCTTGAAACTGCTGTTGTGGACCCTCGACCATATCGAGTGGGGCATGACGGCGCCGCCGGTGCTGAAGCCGTCTCCCGGAATTCTTTCGATTTACCCGCTGCTCGGTCTGGGCGTGTTCGTGGGAATACTGGTCTGGAGCGCCCAATGGTATACCTCGGGTGACGCGAAACTGACGGTACGGGCCATCATCATTCTCGCCGGCTTCGCCATGGGCTTCATCATGCACCGCTCGCGGCTGTGCTTTGCGCGGGCGTTCCGCGAGCCGTTCATGACGGCCGAGGGAGAGATGACCAAAGCCGTCATCCTCGGCCTCGCCATCGCCATCCCGCTGGCCACGCTGCTGTTTCAAGCCAAGGTGATCGACCCCTATATCGCCATCCCCGCGGCGTTTTGGGCCGGCTCGCTGATCGGCGGAATAATTTTCGGCATCGGCATGATTTTCGCCGGCGGTTGCGCCTCGGGCTCGCTCTGGCGCATGGGCGAGGGCCACATCAAGTTGTGGGTAGCGGCCTTCTTCTTCGCCTGGATGGGCTCGACGGCCAGCGGGCTGCTGAAACAAACCGGACTGCTCGTCAAAGAGGTGACCCTGGAAGAAATCGAGGCGACGAAACTCGGCTACCAGGCCTACTTCCCGGTGATGCTCGACGGCTGGGGCTGGTCCCTGCTTGTCGGCGGCCTTTTCCTACTGGTCTGGTACGCACTCGTGCGCTACAACGAGTCCACCGAAAAATTCACGGTGCTCTGACCCAATCTCTCTCAGGAGATGCCATGAAATCCAAACATACGATTCTGACCGTCATTCTGCTCGCGGCCTTCGCCACCTCACCGCTAGCCTTTTCATCCGCCGCGATGGCTGATGACACGACAGCAGCGAGAGCAGCATCCCCGCCAGGGAAAGGGCCGGTAATTGTACAAGGGAAGGAAAAAGGATCGATCACGGTTGCCTCGTTCGAGAAGATCCTGAAGGAAGCGCCTGACAGTATCGTGTTGGTTGACGTGCGCGATCCTCTCGAATTTGCCTCGGGTAGTTTCAAGAATGCGATCAATATCCCGGCCGACACGCTAAGTAAGAAAATCGGCACACTGCCGGCGAATAAACCGATCATTTTTTTCTGCGGTACCGGCGCTCGAAGCGGCGAGGCTTACGACTTAGTCCAGCTGCTTAGACCAAAGTTGAAAGCTTACTTTATCAACGGTTCAGTAAAGTTTGCCGAAGACGGCAGCCATACCATCGTTGAAGCAAAGTAAGGAATAAACCAGCCCCGAGCAGGGCGGAACGGGCGGCTTCGGCCGCCCGTTTTTTTCTGTCTAATCTGCGGAAACCCTGCGCGCCCATTTATTTTATTTATGGAGTGCGTTTCTTTTCGGTGGGTTATTAATAGACATGGGGCAGGCGTTGCCGCTGAGCATCGCGGACGCAGGCAGATCTGCGGTAATCGCGGCAATGTACTGAGGCTGCTCATGCCGGTCGCTCCTCGATCCTTGCGCTCTCGTGACACTGGTGCTTCCTGCACATCGCCACTTTCCGATCCGTTCCAGTGACTAAACCCAGCGGGATATTTCCCAGTCCCGGCACCAGCGTCTTGCGATCCATTGACTTGCCACGACCCATTCGCTCCGAATTATCTTGCGCCTACGCCACAACCCGGAGCATCATATTCACCACCGTCGGCAGCGTAACCCGTACATTACATGGGATTATTTCGTACCATCCAGCATACCTGCCAACCATACGATCCTGTAACGCAGTGCATATAAATGTTTATTGATATAGGTCAAGATGCCATGGTTTATTGGGGTTAGGATCGAAGTGCGGAAGAATCAAGCGGCGGGTAACGCATAGCTCATGCATGAACTGTCGGTGTGCTACGCGCTGATACGCCAAGTGCAGGATATAGCCCGCGAGCATCGAGCCGTGGCGGTGACCTCCGTGAAGGTGCAGATCGGTCCGCTATCCGGCGTGGAGGCGGATTTGCTGAGACAGGCGTTTCCGCTGGCGTCTGCAGGCAGCGTGGCGGAAACTGCGCAACTGGTGATCGAACGGCTTCCGATCCGTGTGCATTGTGAGAGCTGCGGCGCGGAAACCGCCGCCGAAGTGAACAAGCTGATCTGCGGCGCCTGCGGAGATTGGCATACCCGGCTTCTCAGCGGCGACGAAATGCTGCTGGCCAGCGTGGAGCTGGAGTCAAATGCGGAACCCGGAATTCGGAATGCGGAATAAAAAGGTATCTTATTTAAAAGATTTAAGATTCCGCACTCCGCATACCGAATTGCGCATTGGAGGTATCTATGTGTGACACCTGTGGTTGTAATATCACTCCCGGCAACGAACATCTGGCGCGCCGGAAAAACCCGCAAGGCCAGGATGCCATCACGGTCCTGAAGAGCCTGCTCAGTGCCAATGACCGCGAAGCGGCGCACAACCGCGAACATTTCGACCGCCACGGCGTGCTGGCGCTCAATCTGATGTCTTCGCCGGGGTCGGGAAAAACGCTGTTGCTGGAAGCAACGATCGAGGCACTCAAGAACGAATTCCGTATCGCGGTCATCGAGGGCGATCTCGAAACCGAAAATGACGCGGCGCGCATTCGCGCCAAGGGCGTGCCCGCCATCCAGATCACCACCGGCTCCGCCTGTCATCTGGATGCGCACATGGTGCACGACGCGCTGCATCATTTAAATCTGGAGAATGTCGATATTCTCTTCATTGAAAATGTCGGCAACCTGGTATGCCCGGCGAGCTTCGATCTCGGCCAGCATCGCAACATCACGCTGTTGTCAGTTACCGAGGGCGACGACAAGCCGGCCAAATATCCGGTGATGTTCCGCGCCGCCGATCTGGTGCTGCTCACCAAGACCGATCTGCTGCCGGTGCTGGATGATTTCGACCCCGCGCGCGCGGAAACCTGCCTGCGCAATCTCGCCAATCCCGCGCCCGCGCTGCGCCTGTCGGCGAAGAAGAAAGACGGACTGGCTGCCTGGTTCGACTGGCTGCGCCACGAACGCGCGGCACAAAGGGACCGCGTGCGTACGGGCCAGATCTTGCGTCCGGCGGTTCAGCCCGATGGTGCGCACCTGCACGCGGAGACGGGCCATTCTCACGGCCGGCTCTCTTCCGGGCAGCACTACCGCTTTCGGGGAGCCTGAGTCCGCAGGCTCCGCCAGAGCGGAAGTGGCAAGAAATAAAGACCCAGGGGGCTAAAAACTTGTTACTTCGGTTGGATGGTGGAGTTGTGTCAGTTCTATCACAGAAAATTTACGACTGACAAATTCCCGGCCTTCCCCGGCAAACTACCGGTCATACACGTCCATCAGCGAATTGCTGCGAACACTCTGTCATCCCGGGTTACCTGCCATTATTTTCCCGCCGAACCCATCGCGCAGCAGTACTTCAAATTCCCCTGCCGGGAGCGGTTTGCTGAAATAATATCCCTGCACGACGCGGCAGCCCTGCTGGCGCAAAAAAACAAGCTGCTGTTCCGTCTCCACGCCCTCGGCGACCGTGTCGAGATCGAGGCTACGCGCCATGGCGATGATCGCGCTGGTAATCGACGCGTCGTCCGGGTTTGTCGCGATATCACGGATAAACGAGCGGTCAATCTTCAGTACGTCGATCGGAAACCGCTTGAGATAGCTAAGCGATGAATAGCCCGTGCCGAAATCATCCATGGCGATGTGCAGTCCTTTGCTTTTCAAGGCGCGCAGCGTGTTCACGGCTGTCTCGGCGTTCTGCATGACGATGCTTTCCGTGATTTCCACCTCGAGATAACGCGGGTCCATGCCGGCGGATCGTATGGCGCTCTCCACCGATTCGGCGAGATTTTCCTGCCGGAACTGGCGCGCGGACAGGTTTACGGCCATGCGCAGCGGCGGATACCCCGACACCTGCCAAGCCTGATTCTGCGCGCAAGCGGTGCGCACCACCCATTCGCCGATGGGTACAATGAGTCCGGTTTCTTCGGCGAGCGGAATGAACTTATCCGGTGACACCATGCCGAGCTCAGGGTGGCGCCAGCGTATCAGCGCCTCCGCGCCGAGGATGGCGCCGGTGTGGATGTCCACCTGTGGTTGATAGAAAAGCACGAGTTCATTGCGCTCGAGGGCCTTCTGCAGGCTGTTTTCGAGCGCCAGTCGCTCCAAGGCAGCGGCGTTCATGGACTTGTCGTAGAACTGGTAATTGCTCCCGCCCGCGTCCTTGGTGTGATACATGGCGGCATCGGCGTTCTTGAGCAGTGTCTCGCGATCCACGCCGTCGTCGGGATAAATGCTGATCCCGATACTTGCCGTGATGAACACCTCCTGTTCCCCAACATGGAAAGCCTGGGACAGCACATCAAGGATACGGCGCGATATTTTGACGGCGTTATCGACATGATTGATGCCAGGCAACAGCAAAATAAAGACATCACCACCCAGGCGAGCCAGCATGTTGTCTAACGTCTGCGACCCGCCGCGGGACATGGCGTCCGTTTCGCGTATGCATGCAAGAATCCGCTGCGCCACCGCCTGCAGCAGCTGGTCGCCGACGCCGTGCCCCAAGGTGTCATTGATGCGCTTGAAACGGTCGAGACCGAGCACCACAAGCGCCAGTATATGTTTCTGGCGTTTCGCGAGCTTGGTGGCATACTCGAGCCGGTCATTGAACAGGATCCGGTTCGGCAGCGAGGTTAATCGGTCATAGTTTTCAAGAAACGCTATCTGGTCTTGAGCCTGTTTACGCTCGGAAATATCCTGAACCGTACCGGCTAACCGGAGGGTCGCACGTGCATCATCGCCGAGCGCCGTCTCGCACTGCCCGTACAGATAACGGATCGTCCCATCCGGCAACAGGATACGATAATTAGCGTCGTGGAAACCCTGTTCGCACAACGCATTCGCGAAGGTCTGTTGGACGCTTTCCCTGTCTTCCGGGTGAATACGCGCAAGCAGCAGCTCTTGCGCCGGTTCGACCGCGTTTGGCTCATAGCCAAAGAGGCGGTATAGCTCATCGGACCAGTGCCACCTTCCTGTCCCGACGTCCAACTCCCAATTGCCGAGCCGTGCGATACGCTGCGCCGCCGAGAGGCTGACCTTACTGGTCAACGCCTCATTGAACACCCGCCCCATGCGCAGCATGTAACGCACGCGGTGGCTGAGCACCAACCAGTTGATCGGCTTGGAGGCGAAATCGGTGGCGCCGGCTTCATACGCCTTGTTGATGGATTCGAGATCATCGAGTCCGGTCAACATCAATATGGGGACATTGGCGCCGCCCGGCAGCCGCCGGATCTCGGCGCAGGCGCGAAAACCGTCCATCTCGGGCATCACCACGTCGAGAAGCACCACCTCCGGATTGTGCTCGGCAAAGGCTGACAAGACCTGCGCTCCGTTCTCGGCTTCCACCACGCTGAATCCGGCCTGTTCCAGCGCCTCACGCACCAGAAGACGCGCGGCGGTGTCATCGTCCGCGATCAGCACGCACGGCAACTTATCCGGCGAGTTCCTGTGGCTCATGCTTGCACCTCTCTGGCAATTATCTCTGCCAATGCATGTATCACCCGTTCGAATTCCGCCTCCAGCGCCTGCACCTTCTGCACCGCGCCGTTGATGTTGTTCTCGCGCCCCATCATTTCCAGCTCGTTGCATAGCGCTGAAAGTTGCAGTGCGCCCACATTGGCGCTGCTCGACTTGAGGCTATGTGCAGCCTTCTGCATGGCCGGCGCATCGCCCCTCCCCGTCGCGGCGTTCATCTGCCGGATAATTTCCGGGGCACTGTCCAGATACAGGCCGACTATTTTATTAAGAATGCTCGGTGCGCCCTCGCGCTGCAACGCGCGAATGGCATCCAGGGCCTTCTGGTTTAAGAGACTCTCCTGCTCAGCGACGGTTTGAGAGATCTGGCCAGCCGCTGGCGGCGGCTCGCCGACCACGGCCATCCCGGACGCAGGCGATGCACCCAGCCAACGCGCGAGCACGCGCCCAAGTTCCTCGCGGCTCAACGGCTTCGGCAAATAATCATCCATGCCCGACTTGAGGCAACGCTCGCGGTCCTCCGCCATGACGTTAGCCGTCAGGGCGATGATCGGAATGTGTTTCTTTTGCCCGTCCTGTTCCTCCCGTCGTATCGCCCTGGTCGCCTCGAACCCATCGAGGCGCGGCATCTGGCAATCCATCAGAATCAGGTCATAGCTTCCG
>NZ_JBGQKW010000023.1:0-32728 GCF_041499725.1 Sulfuricaulis sp. | reverse complement strand
TCGGCACGATGTTACGTTCCCGCTTTATGTGGAAGTGGATGAAATCTACAACCTGGCCTGTCCGGCCTCGCCGATTCATTACCAGTTCGATCCGGTGCAGACGACCAAGACCAGCGTGCACGGGGCGATCAACATGCTGGGCCTGGCCAAGCGCATCAAGGCCAAGATCTTCCAGGCCTCGACCAGCGAGGTTTACGGCGACCCCAAGGTGCATCCACAGCGCGAGGATTACTGGGGGCATGTCAATCCCGTCGGGATTCGTTCCTGCTATGACGAGGGTAAGCGCTGCGCTGAGACACTCTTCTTTGACTACCGCCGTCAGCATAATCTCCGCATCAAGGTCGCACGGATATTCAATACTTATGGACCGCGCATGCATCCGCACGACGGGCGCGTGGTTTCGAATTTCATCGTCCAGGCACTCAAGGGAGAGCCGATCACCGTCTATGGCGACGGCAAGCAAACGCGCTCGTTCTGTTACGTGGATGATTTGATCGAGGGATTCATTCGATTGATGAATACGACGGATGACTTCACCGGGCCGGTGAACCTCGGAAACCCTGGCGAGTTCACCATACGCGAACTGGCGGAAAAGGTGATTTCCATGACTGGCTCGAAATCTAAACTTGTCTTCAAACCGCTCCCGAGCGATGACCCGATGCAGCGCTGTCCGGATATCACGCTCGCACGCGGTAAACTGGGATGGGAGCCTGCAATGAAACTTCAGGATGGATTGATTAAGACGATCGAATATTTCAGGACCCTGGTTGTCTAGCGGTATGCAGGTTAATTGGTTAAGCATCCCATCCGCCTCCTTGTCGTTGGATAGTCTGTTGCCAAAAATATTATTCCTGTTCCAGATGTGATCAAAATGGATGTAGAAGGTGCTGAGACACTGGTGTTGAACGGTGCGAAGGATCTATTAAACAAGAAGAAGACAACCCTGTTCATTGCGCTACACGGCGATAACCGGAAGCAGCACTGTGCCGAAATACTTAGGTCTGCAGGATACGAAATTCATCTCCTGGACGGCCAATCTGCAATCTCTGGCGAATTGACCAGCGATGAAATTTACGCAATACCTGGACATAACAATGCCTAATTATCGTGACCGCATTTATCAATATTATGTCCACGCGCGCCAAGAATCACTCGCCCCAGAAAGCGTTAATGGGCTGAAACCGCGAGCTGCTTATCTCAAAAGACTGATCCGTGATCATTTTCCTCTAGATAAAAATGCGGTCATCGTGGACCTTGGGTGCGGACATGGCGCATTGGTTCACTTTGTACGACTGGCTGGCTATCACAAAGTGACAGGGGTTGACCGCTCGCCGCAACAAGTGGCGGCCGCCAGGCACCTTGGCATCGAGGGCGTGCATGAAGGGGATTTGATGAACACGCTGCAATCCCTGGCGAATGAATCTATCGATACCGTAATTGCTTTCGATGTTATCGAGCACTTCACAAAAGACGAGTTGCTAACATTTTTAGACCAGGTGTATCGCGTTTTACGTAAAGGCGGCAAATGGATTATCCACGCGCCCAACGGTGAATCGCCGTTTGGCGGAAAGATGCGATATTGGGATTTTACCCATGAGCTGGCTTTTACCCGCGCTTCTATAACGCAATTACTTAAATCTTCCGGGTTTTCTCAAGTCGCTTGCCATGAAGATACGCCGATTCCCCACGGCTTTAAAAGCGCTGTACGCTGGGGGCTTTGGAAAATTATCAGGGGCATATTGCGTATTTACTTGCTGGCGGAAACAGGGGCAGGTGAGAAAGACTGTATCTTCACCCAGAATTTCCTGACGGTGGCAGTCAAATAAATGTGTGGCATTGCGGGAACATTCAGCTATAACGGTCGGCTGCGCGTGGTCTTTAGCCGTGAGATTTACAATTACAAACCGCTGTAATCGGAAGTTCGAGCGCGCCGTCAGACCGGGTTTTCCGAGCCCGTGCAGGTATGGCTGATGCAGGGTCAGCACGCGGGCCAGCACGAGCCCAGGTTACGCGGTTGGACGCGCCAGGTGTTGCATTTCTGAGATGACGATGAATTCATCGACCGGCGCACAGGCAGGAAACATTCTGGTGTTCCGTATCGGCCAGTTGGGAGACACGTTGATTTCCCTGCCGGCCATCCACGCCATCCGCGAGCGCCATCCACATCATCGCTTGGTGCTGCTGACCGAAAGACAGGAGACGGCCAGTTTTGTTTCATCCTGGGAGGTGCTCGGTCCGACTGGCTGGTTCGCCGACGTGGTGTTCTACCGTACGGCACGCGGAGTCCTGAGGCGGCTATTCACGCTGCTGACACTTGCCTGGCAGTTGCGGTGGCTGCGCTGCGAAATGGTTTATGACCTCACGCCGGAACGAAAGCTCATGCAAAGCTGCCGAGACCGCTTTTTCTTCAAGCGTGTGATCGGCATCCGTGACTACCACGGTGGCGGTTATCTGACAAGGCCGGACAAGAATGCCGCCGGCGTGCTGCCGCAAATCGAACCGGAGTGGAAGCGGCTGCTGCGCGCTGCCGGTGCTGAAATGCCGGCGACGCCGTTTCATCTATCGATTCCGGAAGAGGAGCGACGCAAGGCTCAGGAACTGCTGGTGCGTGCAGGCATTCCAGCTGGAGTCCGGTTGCTCGGCGTGGGACCGGGTTCCAAGATGCCGTCTAAAGTATGGCCGCTGGAGCGTTTCCGCGAAGTCGGCAGCAGGCTGCTGAAAAATTATCCCAATTGCATGCTGTTGGTGGTGGGTGGACGCGATGATGTGGCGCGTGGCAAGGAGCTGTGCAGCGCCTGGGGACCGCGTGCGCGCAATCTTGCGGGTGAGTTGTCGCCATATGGCTCAGCCGAAGTTCTGCGGCAATGCATCGCTTATGTCGGCAACGACACCGGCGCGATGCACTTGGCGGGCATGGTGGGGACCCCCTGTGTGGCGTTGTTCAGCGCGAGAGATTATCCGGGTCAATGGGAACCGTACGGCAAAGGCCATGTCGTTCTGCGACATGAGACAGAGTGCGCCGGGTGTATGCGAACGGACTGCCCCTATGAGAACAAATGCCTGAATTTGATATCGGTAGACGAGGCAGAAAAAGCAGTTAATAGTGTCATCAATGACCCATTGATGTACTGATGCTGAAGGCAAAAAATCTATGAAGAAAGCATTGATATGCGGTGTATCCGGACAGGACGGCGCCTACCTCGCGCGGATGCTGCTCGATAAAGGTTATGCAGTTTACGGATCATCGCGTGATGCACAGATGTCATCGTTTCGGAATCTTGCACGCCTCGGTATTCTTGAAAAGGTGAATCTCGAATCGGTGGCTGTCAACGATTTTCGCAGTGTGTTGCAGGCGCTGATGAAGATCCAGCCTGACGAGGTCTATAACCTGGCCGGCCAGAGCTCCGTGGGGCTGTCGTTCCAGCAGCCGGTCGAAACGCTTGAAAGCATCAGCGTGGGAACGCTCAATTTCCTCGAGGCCATCCGTTTTGCCGGCCGCCCGATCCGTTTTTACAACGCCGGTTCCAGCGAATGCTTCGGGGATATCAATGACGTGGCGGACGAGGCCACGCC
Source organism: Sulfuricaulis sp. (assembly GCF_041499725.1). Classification (GTDB taxonomy): domain Bacteria; phylum Pseudomonadota; class Gammaproteobacteria; order Acidiferrobacterales; family Sulfurifustaceae; genus Sulfuricaulis. The sequence goes on along the minus strand of NZ_JBGQKW010000023.1, from coordinate 29,155 downwards.
TTTTGCACCGCGCAGTCCTTACGCCGTGGCCAAATCCGCGGCCTTCTGGGAAGTGGCGAATTATCGCGAAGCTTACGGTCTTTTCGCCTGTTCTGGGATTTTATTCAACCACGAATCGCCGCTGCGGCCGGAACGTTTCGTGACAAAAAAGATCGTCGCCGCCTCCAGCCGTATCGCCGCTGGCAGCAAGGACAAACTGCGGCTCGGTAATATTTCCATCCGGCGCGACTGGGGCTGGGCGCCGGAATATGTCGATGCCATGTGGCGCATGCTGCAGCAGGAAAAACCCGAGGACTATGTTATCGCGACGGGCGAGAGCCACAGCCTCGAAGAATTCGTCGATACGGCATTCTCTGCCGCCGGACTCAACTGGCGCGATCATGTGGTGCTGGACCCGGGTTTGTTGCGCCCCACGGATCTGGCGGCAGGCCGCGGCAATCCTGCCAAGGCGCGCGCCAAGCTGGGTTGGCAGGCGCAGCATAAAATGCGCGAAGTCGTGCGCCTGATGGTGGAAGCGGAACGTCATCTGGACATACCGTTATGAACATACCATTGTGTCAGGCACACAAGTCCGTCGTAGAGGCGACATGAAGTTCAGCATTGTTATTCCGACCTATAACGAGGAAAACGACATCGCGGGAACACTCGATGCCCTGTTGTTGCTCGATTGTCCAGACATGGAAATTCTGGTGGTGGATGATTCGACCGATTCCACGCCCGATATCGTCCAGCGGTATGCGAATAAGGGTATACGCCTGGTGCGTCCGGCCAAGCGCGCAGGGCGTTGTGAAGCGCGTAATCTCGGTATCATGGAATCCACCGGCGATATCGTGGTCATCCTCAACGCTGACGTGCGCCTGCGACCGGATTTTCTGCGCCGCCTGCTGTCGTACTACGAGCAGGGTTACGACTACGTCCTTGTGAGATCCGAGATTGCGAATACTCAGGACCTGTACGCCCGCTATGTGGAGGCGATGGGGGCCGCGGACCAGAGTGGCGACCCATCATGGATGGAATGGAGCGAGGGATTTTCCTGTCGCCGGGAAATCGCGATCAAGGTGGGGATGTTTCCCACGGGATTTGTCGTGCCCATCTGCGCCGGCGAGGATGTGTATTTTGGCGGCAATCTGCGCAAGCTCGGCGCGAAGAAGATGATCGATTTCTCTATCACCGTGGATCACGTCGCGCCTGCGTCATTCGCCGAATACTGGCAGATCCGCAAAGGCCGCGGGCGGGGCAGCCCGCAGATCCGACGCTTTTTGCAGAAGTGGTCGATAGGAGCGATCGCAGCTTGGGCGATGCTTCGCATCGTCAAGACACTGGTATATGTCGGCTTGGTTGCCCCCATGACATATGTTGTATGGCGTACAACCCGGTTCTCGAAGAAGAGCGTCCGCGATTTCGTACCGTTTCTCTGGGCGTGGCTAATCGAGCAGACGGCATTTCACGTAGGTGAGTGGGAATCCATCTTTGAGATTGTGCGTGCGGAGCGCCGCATGCGATCCTGTTGCACATAAACAAGTGTTTACTCACGCCATCATGTTTACCGGTAAGGCGCTTTTCTAAGTAGACAATGAGAGTCTGCATCGGAAGCGCGGGACGTTTTCACACCTTTGATCTGGCCCGGCAGATGGAGCGTGCGGGTTGGTTGAGCCGACTCTATACCGCATATCCACGATGGAAAGTCGATGGATTACCGCGGGACAAGGTAAGGTCGTTTCCCTGGTTGATGGGACCGACAATTCTGCTTGGCCGTCGGGGGTTCCATGGGGTGGAGCGGTACCTGAACCGACTCACGGTTAAGTCGTTTGATAGATGGATGGCGAGCCGTCTCGAACCCTGCGATGTGTTTCATTGCCTGTCAAGCTTCGGTCTACGCAGTCATCGCATTGCTAAAGAACGTTATGGTGCTTTAACAGTATGCGATCGAGGGTCGTCCCATATCGGTTTTCATGACGAAATCCTGGCGGAAGAGTATCTGCGTTGGGGCATTCCTTACCAACCGGTAGATCGAGCTCTGCTGGACCGCGAGCTGCAAGAATACAACGAATGCGATTTAATTTTCGTACCGTCAACGTTTGTGTATCGTTCTTTTGTTCAGAAAGGTGTTCCCGAAGCGAAGCTGCGCAAGATCTCTTATGGCGTTGATTTACGCATGTTTCGACCCATGCCAAAGTCTGACGATGTGTTTCGCGTCATTTATGTCGGTGCATTGAGCTTACGCAAAGGCATCCCTTACCTTTTGGAAGCGCTCTGTGCATTGCCGCTTCCAAAATTTGAGTTATGGCTGATAGGAGCGGTACAACCTGAGATCAAGCCTTTTCTCGCAAAATATGAAGGCAAGTTCAAATGTTTTGGTGAAATTCCTCGTGCTGAGCTTCATCGGTATTACAGTCAAGCCTCTGTATTTGTGATTGCCTCAATAGAGGAGGGCTTGGCTTTGGTTCAGGCTCAAGCAATGGCTTGCGGAATTCCCGTGATCGCGACACATAACACAGGCGCCGAAGACCTTTTTACGGACGGCGTGGAAGGCTTTATCGTTCCCATTCGCGATACGGATGCAATCCGTGATCGTCTATTGCACCTTTATCACCATCCAGATCAGCTTCTCGAAATGGCAAAAGCGGCGTTACATCGCGTGCAGTTGCTGGGAGGCTGGGATACCTATGGTCAACGAGTGATATCTTGTTATCAGGAAGCGGTCACGGCGACTGTCTAAAATAGTGGACACCAAATTATTCTTAACTGAGGGGGTGCATTAAATGAAAGCTGTCATCTTGGCCGGAGGTCTGGGTACTCGCCTCAGCGAGGAGACTCATCTGAAGCCGAAGCCCATGATAGAGATCGGCGGTAAACCCGTTCTGTGGCATATCATGAAAATCTATTCCGCACACGGCATCAACGATTTCATCATTTGTTGCGGATACCTTGGCTATCAGATCAAGGAGTATTTCGCGAACTATTTTCTTCACATGTCAGACGTTACGTTCGATATGGCCAAGAACCATATGGAAGTCCATCAAAACAAGACGGAGCCGTGGCGGGTGACGCTGGTGGATACCGGCGATGACACCATGACCGGCGGGCGTCTCAAGCGGGTAAAGTCGTATCTGGGCGGAGAGGATTTCTGTCTGACCTATGGCGACGGGGTGGGTAACGTGGACGTTCGGGCATTGATTGCACACCACCGGAAACAGGGATTGCTGGGAACAGTGACGGCGGTGCAGCCGCCCGGTCGCTTCGGTTCGCTCGATATCGCTCAGGGGAAGGTGACGGGTTTTGTCGAGAAACCCCATGGCGATGGCGGATGGATCAACGGTGGTTTTTTTGTCCTTTCGCCGAAGGTGATCGATTATATTGAAGGCGACCAGACATTCTGGGAGCGCGAGCCCATGGAAAGGCTGGCGCGGGAGAACAGTCTTTCCGCCTACACGCATACCGGTTTCTGGCACCCCATGGATACGCTACGCGACAAGAATTATCTTGAGAAGCTTTGGGCCTCCGGCAAGGCGCCCTGGAAGATCTGGTAGTGAAGCCCGGTTTCTGGAAAGACAAACAGGTGCTGGTCACCGGTCACACGGGATTCAAGGGCGGGTGGCTGTGCCTGTGGTTGCAGCAGTTGGGCGCGAAGGTCATCGGATATTCCCTTGATCCGCCCTCCAAGCCCAGTCTTTTTGAGCTGGGAAAGGTGTCGCAGGGCATGATTTCCCTGCATGGCGATGTCCGTGATCTTCCGAAGCTCGTGGCGACAATGCAGGAGCATCAACCGGAGATTGTCATCCACATGGCGGCGCAGTCGCTCGTGCGTTATTCCTACCACAATCCGGTGGAGACTTATGCCACCAATGTCATGGGCACGGTGAATTTGCTCGAGGCCGTGCGTCATGCCGGCGGCACGCGGGCCGTCCTGATCGTGACCAGCGACAAATGCTATGAGAACCGGGAGCGCACACAGGGTTACCGCGAAGACGAACCCATGGGCGGTTACGACCCCTATTCCAGCAGTAAGGGCTGCGCGGAGCTCGTGACGGCGGCGTACCGTAATTCCTATTTCAATGAAAAGAATGCGACCCGACACGAGGCGGCCATCGCGAGCGCCCGTGCGGGGAACGTGATCGGCGGGGGCGACTGGGCCGAGGATCGCCTGCTTCCGGATATCGTGCGCGCCTTCATGCAGCGGCATCCGGTGACGATCCGTCGTCCGGATGCCATCCGCCCCTGGCAGTTCGTTTTGGAACCGTTACGCGGTTATCTGCAATTGATCGAGCTGCTGTGGGAGCAGGGGGGTCGTGACGCGGAGGCCTGGAATTTTGGCCCGGACGAAGGCGACGCCAAGCCGGTGTCCTGGATCGCGGACCATCTTGTGACGCTGTGGGGAGAAGGCGCAAGCTGGAGCCGTGACCGTGCCACGCAACCCCACGAGGCCGCCTATCTCAAGCTCGATTGCACCAAGGCCAAGACGCGTCTGGATTGGCATCCGAAGCTTTCGCTGAGTCCGGCACTGGAATGGACGGTGGCATGGTACCAGGCGCATCAGAAAAAAACGGACATGCACCGGTTCACGCTCGATCAGATTGCGCGTTACCAGACGATGGTGGACGGATGAAATCCACGCCCACCCTCCATCAGGCCGGCCGTTGCCGATTCTGCGAGGCACCGCTTGCGCATACCTTCGTGGATCTGGGCATGTCGCCTTTGTCGAACGCCTTCATCAAGCCCGAAAACTATCACGCCATGGAGCCGTTCTATCCGCTGCACGCCTACGTGTGCGGCTCCTGTTTCCTGGTGCAGCTGGAAGAGTTCGAAAGCCCGCAGCAGATATTCAGCGATTATGCCTATTTTTCGTCGTATTCAGAGTCCTGGCTGCGGCACGCCAAGGCCTATACCGAGCTGATGATCCGCCGTTTCGGTTTCAATGCCTCGCATCAGGTCATGGAGATCGCCAGTAACGACGGCTATCTGCTGCGGAATTTCAAGGAGCATGGCATTCCGGTGCTGGGTATCGAGCCGGCCGACAATGTGGCGCAGACGGCGAGGGCCGCGGGGATTCCGACACAGACAAAGTTCTTCGGCGTCAAAACCGCCAAGGAGCTGGCGGCATCCGGACAACAGGCGGATCTGCTGTTGGGCAATAATGTATTGGCGCATGTGCCGGATGTGAATGACTTTGTCGCCGGCATGAAGATCGCCCTCAAACGCGATGGCGTGATCACCATGGAATTCCCGCATCTCTTGCAGTTGATGGCCAACAACCAGTTCGACACGATCTATCACGAGCACTTTTCCTACTTTTCATTCGTCACCGTTGAAAGGATTTTCGCGAAACACGGCCTGACGCTGTTCGATGTCGAGGAACTGCCGACCCACGGTGGATCGCTGCGCATTTATGCCCGGCATGCGGAGAATGGAAAACCCCCGGAAAGTGCCAACGTGGAATCACTCAGAAAACGGGAAACCGGCGCCGGCATGACGGCGCTCGCCACTTATGAAAAATTCTCGGAAAACGTTCGCGACACCAAGCGCAAGCTGCTCGATTTTCTCATCCGGGCGAAGCGCGAGGGCAAGTCGATGGCAGGTTACGGCGCGCCGGCCAAGGGCAATACGCTGCTCAATTACTGCGGTATCCGCACCGATTTTCTGGATTACACCGTGGATCGCAGTCCGCACAAGCAAGGATTGTTTCTGCCGGGTACCCGCATACCGGTCCACGCGCCCGACCGTATCCGCCAGACGCGCCCGGACTATATCCTGATTCTGCCGTGGAACATCAAGGATGAGATCATCGAACAGATGTCGCACGTGCGCGAATGGGGCGGGAAATTCGTCGTGCCCATCCCGCGCGTCGAGGTGATTGCGTGAAGTTTTCGCCGACGGCCCTCGCCGGTGCCTGTATTATAGATATCGAGCCGGTGCCGGACGAAAGGGGTTTTTTCGCCCGCAGCTGGTGTCGCGAGGAGTTTGCCAAACACGGCCTGAATCCGGATCTCGCGCAGTGCAGCATCTCGTTCAACAAAATACGCGGAACGCTGCGCGGCATGCACTATCAGGCCAAGCCGCACGAGGAAACCAAGGTCGTGCGTTGCACCCGTGGCGCGATTTATGACGTCATCGTCGATTTGCGGCCGGAGTCGTCCACGTTTAGGAAATGGATCGCGGTGGAGTTGAGCGCCGATAATCGGCGCATGCTCTATATCCCGGTCGGTTTTGCCCATGGGTTTCAGTCGCTGGTGGACGACACCGAGGTCTTCTACCAGATCTCCACGTATTATCGCCCGGAGTCCGCGCGCGGCGCGCGCTGGAACGACCCTGCCTTCGCCATCGAGTGGCCGGTGACGGAACGGATTATTTCCGATAAAGATCGCCAATACCCGGATTTCGCCGCATGAAAAGAGTGCTGGTCACCGGCGCCACCGGATTTATCGGACATCACAGTCTGCCTCGATTGCTCGAATCCGGTTACGAAGTGCATGCCGTAAGCGGTCAACGTGCACCGGAAGCGCGAAGCCGGGATATCGTCTGGCATCGTGCGAATATATTGGAACCGGGCGAAATCGCATCACTGGTCGGAAAAGTTCAGCCGACCCATCTGTTGCATTTTGCCTGGTATGCCGTACCCGGCAAGTATTGGACGGCACCCGAGAATCTTGCCTGGGTCAGAGCGACCGCAAATCTGATGCAGATATTTTCGGATCACGGCGGTCAGCGCGCGGTGATGGCGGGCAGTTGCGCCGAGTACGACTGGAAATTCGATTACTGTTCCGAGTTGTTCACTCCCTGCCGGCCAGCCACTCTTTACGGAGCTTGCAAGCATGGCACGCAGGTTCTGCTCGATGCCTGGTCACGGCAGGCGGGATTGTCCAGCGCCTGGGGAAGAATTTTCTTTCTCTATGGGCCCGGTGAATATCCTTCGCGCCTGGTGCCTTCCGTCATTAACTCGTTGCTGCGCAATGAACCGGCGCTTTGTACCCATGGGAATCAGGTGCGTGATTTCATGCATGTGGAAGATGTTGCGCGCGCCTTCGTTGCATTACTGGACAGCGATGCACGAGGCGCGGTGAACATTGCCTCGGGAGTTTCCGCTTCTCTTAAGGACGTTATCCATGCGATTGCCGATCATCTGAATAAGCGCGATCTCGTACGCTTGGGCGCTGTACCAGCACCAGCTGGTGAACCGGGCGCCTTGATCGCCGATGTTGGCCGGTTACGTGATGAAGTCGGGTTCAGGCCGCGATACGAATTAAAGCAAGGCATCGCCCAGACTGTTGAAAACATGAAATCTGTTGAGCGCCAATAAAACTGTTGGGGTAATTGCAATGAAGCTGACGATCGATACAGAACGCAAACAGGTTACGATAGAGCAGAACGGCGCCACGCGGACGCTGGAACTTTATTCGCGTGAGGCTTTCGAGCAGATCTCGCACCAATGGCTCAAGGTCGGCTGGAACCAGAAATACCCATATACCTTCAGCTGGATGGGACGGCCCATCATCCAATTGCCGGAAGACATGATACGTGTTCAGGAAGTGGTCTACCGTGTCAAGCCCGATGTCATCATTGAAACTGGTGTGGCCCACGGCGGGTCGTTGATTTTTTACGCCAGCCTGTTCAAGGCCATGGGCAAGGGGCGCGTGATCGGCGTGGATATCGAGATCCGGCCGCACAACCGCAAGGCTATCGAATCGCACGAGTTGTTTCCCTTCATTACCCTGATCGAAGGCAGTTCGATTGACCGTAACGTAGTCGCGAAAGTCACCTCGCTGGTCAAGCCCGGAGAAACTGTGCTTGTAATCCTGGATTCCTGCCATACGCGACAGCACGTGCTCGATGAGCTCGAGGTCTACCATAATCTGGTAACAGTTGGTTCTTATATCATCGCGACTGATGGCAGCATGAAGGATTTGTACGATGTACCGCGCGGCAATCCGGAATGGATCCATGATAACCCGACAGTGGCGGCGCTGGAATTTTCCAAGAAACACACAGAGTTTGTGATTGAGCAGCCTGTCTGGCCATTCAATGAAAGCCAGCTCACTGAGAACATTACCCATTGGCCCGGTGCTTGGCTTAGACGGCTGGATTAAATATTTAGTTATGCAGTGACGGATGGCTAATGACCCGGAAAATAAGTCTGAAGAAGAATATTCTGTCCAACATGTCCGGTCAGGCCGTCCTGATGGTACTTTCCTTGGTTTCGACCCGTTTCGTATTCAAGGAATTGGGCGCGGATGCATTGGGCATCATCTATTTTTCGGTAACGGTCACCTTCATGCTGATCAGCTTATCGGACATGGGGCTGTCAGGTGTGATCACGCGTGAGGTTGCAGCGCACCGGCACAGCGACCGCCGCTATGTTTCCGACCTGATAGGCACCACGTCGGTGCTTGCGTGGACTGCTTACGGCATATCCTGTCTTCTGATCGCATTGTTTGCGCCGGTTCTCGTTAAACACTGGCTTCAGATTGAAAGCATTGCCTACAGTGAGGCGATGATGGCCTTTGTGGTGATTTCAGCTTCTTTGCTCCTTGCCATTCCCAGAGCTGTGTATGGCGCTATTATTGTCGGCAACGAAAGAATGGATATTTGGAACGTCGTCAATGTCTCTGCCGTCGGCTTGCAACAATTTGGGATGATTCTCGTTCTTGGCGTTGGTGGGACGCTCTACGATGTTGCGACGTGGTATGTCGTTTCCGGCGTTGCAGGTATTGTCATCTTCGGTACGATGGCCGCGCGATTGAGTGGAATTTCTCCGCTGCGGCTTTCGTACCGATGGACGGTCATTAGCCAAAACTTTCACTACGGTTCGCGCATGTTAGCGATCACCATGGTGGGATACATCATCGGTCAGGCGGACAAATGGATTGTGAGCAAGCTGCTTCCCGCAAGTCAGCTAGGTTATTACAGCGTGGCGCAGGGCCTCGTGTCAAAGGGAGGCATGGTGCCCGGTGCGATTGCTCAAGCGGCGTTTCCCGCCTTGTCCGCAAATGTTGCGAACAAAGAGCAGTCTGACTGGAAGACGCAATACCACAAGCTTCAGGATTTCTGCAGCTATGTCTATATACCCGTGTCGGCGGCGGTGGCAATGCTGGGGATCGTCGTCATGTCGTTTGTCCTGAATGAAGACGTGGTCCGGCAAACCTGGCCGACACTGGTGTTCCTCGCTATTGGCCAGTTGCTGCTGGGGCTGCAGTATGTTCCTTATATGTTGTCGCTGGCCATGAAGCGGCCTGAGATTATGCTGCGAGCGTATCTGTGGACGCTGGTGATCGCTGTTCCGGCGGCCATTTTGCTCACCATCCGTTTCGGTCTGGAGGGCGCGGCTTTTTCAACCATTCTTGCCGGTGTGCTGAATATGTTCTATTTCATTCCCCGGTTTTCCGCCGAATGCCTGAAAACCAGCGGCTGGAAGTGGTTTCGCATGTCGGGGCTCCTGACTGCGCTCGGGCTACTGTCCTACGGTCTGCCCTGGTTTGCGCTCTGGATGATGGGGCTCGGGCTCGACGCCTATGGACTGGTCGCCGCGTATGCGTTCGGATCGGTATTATTTCTCCTTGTCGGCTGGATTGCGACCGGGCCTGAACTTAAGGGCCTGGTGCGCGAACAGCTTCGGTCATTTGGAATCAAGGTGTCAGCGAAAGCTCCATGGCCACCCTCACCGCCCAACCCCTTATAACTACCATTATCCCCACCTACCGACGTCCGGCGCTGCTGCGCCGTGCGATTCTAAGCGTGCTCAATCAGACCTATCCGCACGTGCGAGTCTGCGTGCATGATAACGCCTCAGGCGATGAGACGGGGGCGGTGGTTACTGAAATTGCACAGCGTGATCCGCGAGTGAAATATCATTGCCATCCGCAGAACATCGGCCCGTACAACAACTTCAACTACGGCATCCGCGAAGTGGAAACGCCGTTCTTCTCGCTGTTGTCCGACGACGACATGCTTGCCCCCACGTTCTATGAAGAAGCGATGCGGGCTTTTGAACGGTATCCGGAGGCGATGTTTGCGTGCATGGCAGTCTTAGGGGTGGATACTGATCTTCGCGTCACCACTGGACCGATACCATTGAGCGAGATGAAATTTTACGAACCGGGCGAGGCGGTAAAGGGAATGCTGGAAGGTTCCATTCCTGCAATATGGACTGGCATCGTTTTCCGTCGCGAAGTCAGGGACGGCATTGGCCTCATTGATACGACCGCCGGCATTAATGCCGACGGCGGATATGTTTATCATGCAGCGGCCCGGTTTTCTGGTATTGCAGTGCCTGGCATTGCTGCTCTGCTCATGTCACATGAAGGGAACATGGGTGCAGCGTCTGGTCCCATAAGCAGGGAGTGGATGAAGGGGTGGGAGACAATGATGCGTACTATTTACGAAGACGACAAGGTTCCTCCCCAAGTCAGAAAGTATGTCAAAGAATGGTCGCCTCCATATTGGCGCGGTGGTATAACACAGATGTTGGGTGCGCTCTCAAAAGGGGATTATAAGTATGCCTCCCGCGCGGCGGAGGGCATTCGGGAGTGCGGCCATCCTGTTATCGGGAAGTCGCTGGTAATCCTATCTAGGGCCTGCGCGATATTTCCCGCGCTCAATGTCCCAATCAGGATATTCCACGTGATGTGGCGCAAACGCTATGTGCATCGATGGGTTGATCTCCATAAAAAATATGGGCATTTGGTGGAATTTGTCTGGCAATACGAACGGAAAGGCGCAACGCCGTTTTCGAAAACTGACTAAAAGAACTACAATTGTGTCCTCAGAATGGCCGGAGATCGAGAAAAAACTTCTGAATCATTCCTATGGCCGTGAATGTGGAAGCAACGAGCCGCGTATCTACACTTCATGGCATCGATATAAGAAGAAGATTCATCCTATTTACGAGGCAATTGCAGAAGAAGAATCCCAGCGGCACAGCAAAAATCCTGGCAATTTGCCTGCGCATGAGCCTGTCTGTGTCAGGACATATTAAGCGAGTATCGAAAATTAATGATCAAATACGCCTATTCAGGTAGTGGCCTTAAAGATTGGGAAGGCCGCCTGGCCGGTTACGATAAAAAATTCCTCGTTCGCCTGTTCCGCGACATGCTGCGCATTCGGCTGATCGAGGAGGAAATCGAGCGGCGTTATCACCAGGATCAGATGAAAACGCCGATTCACCTCGTGATCGGACAGGAAGCGACTTCCGTGGGTTGTTGCGCGGCGCTCCTCAAGGAAGATCTGCTATATAGCAGCCACAGGACTCACGGTAACTATCTTGCCAAAGGCGGCGACCTCAAGGCGATGCTGTGCGAGATGCACTGCCGCATCAACGGCTGCGCCGGTTCGCGCGGCGGTTCCATGCATCTGATCGACAAAAGCGTGGGCATGGCCGGAACTTCCGCCATTGTCGGTGGTGCCATGCCGATCGCCACTGGTGCGGCGCTGGCTGCCCAGCTTCAGGGCCTTGATCGCGTGTCGGTCGTATTTATAGGTGATGCCACCACTGAGCAGGGCGTCGCCTCCGAAAGCCTGAACTTTGCCGCCCTCAAACGACTTCCCGTCATCTTTTTCTGCGAAAATAATTTCTATTCGGTGCAATCGCCGCTCGCCACGCGTCAGCCACCGCGGGAAATATACAAGTGGGCGGCAAGCTACGGCATCGCCAGCGTCCGGGTGGACGGCACCAACGTGCTCGACGTGCATGAGGCGACCCGCGAGGCCGTCGCGCGCGCGCGGGAAGGTGGAGGGGCCACTTTTATCGAAGCGCCGGTTTATCGTTTCCGCGCGCATGGCGGCGCCGGCGACGACAGTCACACCGGTTACCGCGATCCGGCGGAACGCGAGGCTTGGGAGAAGGTGTGTCCCGTCGAGACTTATTATCAGTTCCTGGCCAAGGCCGGCCTGATCGATGCCACGCAGCGCGAACGGATGCATGCAGAAATCATGCATGAAGTACTTGAAGCGTTCGATTACGCGCTGGCCAGTCCGAATCCGGAAGAAAAGGATTTGTACACCCATGTTTACAGCGATTGAGCGCTTGAGAATAAGCCATGCCGTGGGATGAAGGATTAGTTAATTCTCTGGTCTACGACACCCCCGATCCCAAGACGGGACGCGTGCTCGGTTATGCCAAGGCCATCAATGAGGCGTTGGACATCGCACTGGCACATGACCCCGGTGTATTCGTGCTGGGGCAGGGCGTGGACGATCCGGGCCGCATGTTCGGCACCACCAAGGGCTTGCAGGAAAAATACGGTGCCGCACGTGTGTTCGATACACCCTTGTCGGAGGAAGGCATGATGGGTGTCTGTACCGGCGCCGCCATGAACGGCATGCGCCCCGTGTACATGCACAACCGCCCTGATTTCATCCTACTCGCCTTCAACCAACTGGTGACACACGCATCCAAATATCACTACATGGACAACGGCCAGACGACGGTACCGATGGTGGTGTGGGCCGCCATCGGCCGCGGCTGGGGATCGGGTGCCCAGCACTCGCAATCCATTCAGGGTCTGTTGCTCGGCGTGCCGGGATTGAAAATCGTGATGCCGAGCACGCCTTATGACGCCAAGGGACTGATGCTCGCGGCCATCGCCGACAACAATCCGGTGCTGATCTTCGAGCATCGCTGGCTGATGAAAAAAGACGGCATGGTGCCTGAAGGTTTTTACACCGTGCCGCTGGGAAAAGGCGTTTACCGCCGGCGCGGAAAAGACATCACGATTGTCGGTGCGTCACATGCGCTGGAGGTGGCACTGCAGGCGGCGGCCAAGCTTGCCGACGAGGGGATTGATGCGGAAGTCATCGACTTACGCACGCTCAAGCCGTTGGATGAACAGATCATTTCCGAATCCCTCAAGATGACCGGGAGGTTGCTGGTGGTGGATACCGGCTGGGCGATGGGCGGCGTTTGCGCCGAGATCGGGTGCCTGGCCGCCGAGAAGTGGTTCCATTACCTGAAAGCGCCGGTACGTCGCGTCGGCCTGCCCGATGTTCCGACGCCGGCCGGCTATACGCTGGAACAGTTTTATTATCCCGATGCGCAGAAGATCTCTGGCGTCGTCAGGGAAATGGTCAAAAAATAATTCTTAAAAGGGAAAGCATGTATTACGAACTTGCCAGCAGTTCCTGGGGAGATGAGGAAATTCAGGCCATTCAGCGCGTCGTCGCCAGCGGCCGGTTCACCATGGGCGAAAACGTCAGCCGCTTCGAAGAGGCCTTCGCCAAAAAATTCGGAGTGAAGCACACGCTTATGGTCAGCTCCGGTTCCACCGCCAACCTGGTCGGCATCGCCGCGCTCTTTTATAAGAAGGATCGTCCGCTCCAGCGCGGTGATGAGGTGATTGTTCCTTCGATATCCTGGGCCACGACCTATTACCCGCTTCAGCAGTATGGCCTGAAGCTCAGATTTCTGGACGTGGAACTCGACACCCTGAACATGGATGTGGCGCAGCTCGAGAAGGCGTTCACGCCACGCACAAGGATGGTCGTCGCGGTCAGCATTCTGGGGAATCCCTGTGCGCTGGATGTTCTGAGCAAGTTCTGCGACAAGCACGGACTGTATCTTTTTGAGGACAATTGCGAGTCCATGGGCGCGAAACTCAACGGGAAGCTCTGCGGCACCTTCGGGGACATTGGTACCTTCAGCTCGTTTTTCTCGCATCACATCTCCACCATGGAAGGCGGCATCCTGGTGACGAACGACACGGAACTCTACCACCTGGCGCGGTCCATCCGTGCGCACGGCTGGACGCGCGATGTTCCTGCGGACAGCTCGATTTACGAAAAGCGCGATGACGATTTTTTCGAGGCGTATCGGTTCATCCTGCCGGGCTACAACGCTCGGCCGCTCGAGCTGAGCGGAGCGATCGGCGTCGAGCAGTTGAAGAAGCTCGATGCCATGATCGAGATCCGGCGGCGCAACGCTAGGGTATTCGTCGATCTGTTCAAGAACGACGAGCGCTTCATCATTCAGCGCGAGAACGGCATGAGCTCATGGTTCGCCTTTACCGTCATTCTCAATCCCAAATTCAACGTCGACCGCAAGAAGGTCATGAACGCCATGAAGCAGGCGGACATCGGCTACCGCATCATCACCGGCGGCAATTTCCTGCGCCACGATGTCATCAAGCATTTTGACTACGAATGCGTAGGGGAAATCAAAAACGCCAATATCGCCCATGACCGGGGATTTTTCGTGGGCAATCATCCGCACGACGTCACACCCCAGATCCGGCGTTTTCATGAAGTGCTGGTGAAGGCGGCGGGTTAAATTCCAGGCCGGATGGAAGCCATTATTCTCGCCGGCGGTCTTGGCAGCCGGTTGCGGGCCGTGGTGCCGGATCTGCCCAAGCCCATGGCGCCCATCAACGGCCGTCCTTTTCTGGAATATCTGCTCGACTACTGGGCCGGACAAGGCGTGAGCCGCTTCGTCCTGTCGGTGGGTTACAAACGCGATATTATCGAGGAGCATTTTGCCGCCCGGTATAAAGGGACTGAGGTGGACTATGCCGTGGAAGACCAGCCACTCGGGACGGGTGGCGGGTTGTTGCTGGCGCTTAAGCACCTGCGCCGGACTGGCCCATTCCTTATTATGAATGGGGATACCTTTTTCGAAGTCGATCTGGCGCCGATGCGCCGTTATCACCAGGAAAGACGCGCGGAATTGACGATCGCCCTGAGGGAAGTGGAGGCCAACAGCCGTTACGGCAGTGTGGGAATCGATAAGGAAGGAAAGATCACGACGTTTGATAATCGCGCAAGGTCGGAGGATCAGGCGCTGATCAATGGCGGAGTTTACCTGGCGGAGAAATCCGCCTTCGCCGGCATGGCATCGGAATCCGATGTGCCGGTTTCGATTGAAGATCAGTTGTACCCGCGCATGCTGGCGGAGGGCAGGCGCATGTATGGCTTCCCGTTTTCCGGCCGGTTCATTGATATCGGCATCCCGGAAGACTACCGGCGCGCCGCTTCCGTATTACAGGGTGTATAGGGAAAATTTTCATACTGTCATTAAAGCTTCGAGGTTAAAAAAAGGAAAGGACATGAGCCACAATATTCTTGTTACAGGCGGGGCGGGTTACCTGGGTTCCACGATGGTGCCAGAGCTGTTGGGCGCGGGGCATAAGGTTACGGTGCTGGACAACTTCATGTTCGGCCAGAACAGCCTGGCGCATGCCTGCCATCACCAGAATTTCAGCGTCGTGCGCGGCGATATCCGCGTGGAAAGCACCATGCGGTCGCTGATGAAGAACGCGGATATTATTATACCGCTGGCGGCTCTCGTGGGCGCGCCGCTGTGCAGCAGGGACCCGGTCGGCGCCACCACGATCAATCACGACGCCATCATGATGATGCTGAAGCTGCTGAGCAAGAATCAGATCGTGCTCATGCCGACGACCAACAGCGCGTATGGCACCGGCGATGAAAACAATTTCTGCACCGAGGAGTCGCCACTCCGGCCAATTTCCCAGTACGCGATCGAAAAGGTCGAAATCGAGAAGGCGTTCATGCAACATGCCAACGCCATCAGCTTCCGCCTGGCGACAGTGTTCGGCATGTCGCCGCGCATGCGCATCGATCTGCTGGTGAACGATTTCACGTACCGCGCGTTTTACGATCGCTTCGTGGTGCTGTTCGAGAGCCAGTTCAAGCGCAACTACATCCACGTGCGTGATGTGATGCGGGTTTTTCTGCACGCCATCAAAAACTACGACAAGATGAAGGGCCAGATCTACAATGTCGGCCTGTCGGACGCCAACGTTTCCAAGAAGGAACTGTGTCAGGCCATTCAGAAACATCTGCCGGAGTTTATTTTCCTGGAGGCGCCGGTAGGCAAGGATCCGGATCAGCGCAATTACATCGTTTCCAACGCCAAGATCGAAGCCACCGGATTCAAGCAGAAGTACTCGCTCGATTTCGGCATCCAGGAACTGATCAAGGGCTACACTATGATCCGCAACGCGAGATACGGAAACGTCTGAACGGTTACCTGGGTTCGTGGCGTCTTTCGATTTCGTTGTCATCGGTGCCGGCATTGTCGGCCTGACCACGGCTTATGAGTTGAGGAGGCGATTTCCCCAGGCCAGCATCGCTGTGCTGGAAAAGGAAATATCGCTCGGCCGGCATGCGAGCGGCCGCAATAGCGGTGTGTTGCATTCCGGCATTTATTACGGTGCGGACACGCTCAAGGCCAAGGTCTGCTCCAAAGGCGCCGCCCGGATGATGGCCTTCGCTGAGGAGCATGACATTCCGTACCGGCGTTCCGGCAAGGTGATCATCGCCACCGGCGAGCAGGATCTGCCCACGGTCGAGCGTCTGCTTCAGAACGCGCGCGATAATGGTATCCGCGCGGAACGACATGACGAAAAAGGCATCAAGGAGATTGAGCCCCATGCTAATCCTTATCGGGTCGGCATTTACAGTCCCGATACGGCGGTCATCGACAGCCGTGCGGTGTTGGAGAAGTTGCGCGGCTTGCTTGTATCTGAAGGGGTTCATTTCGCCTTGGGCGAGACGGTAATGGATGTCTCCGAGCGCGACAGATGCCTTTATACCGCTTCCGGCAAGTACTCATACGGGCATGTATTCAATTGTGCCGGGGCTAATGCCGACCGGATTGCGCGGAAATTTGGATTGGGTCGCGATTACACGCTATTGCCGTTCAAGGGCCTTTACTATACGTTGCGGCCGGAGAGGGCAAATCTCGTCCGCAGCAATATCTATCCAGTGCCGGATATCTCGTTGCCTTTTCTGGGCGTGCATCTGACGCGCGTTATCAGCGATGATGTTTATGCCGGCCCCACGGCGATACCAGCCTTTGGACGTGAGAATTACGGTGTGCTCCAAGGCATCCGGACGGGAGAGGGGATTAAAATCGGCTGGCAGCTTGCACGATTGTACCTGCGAAATCAAAATAATTTCCGGCATCTGGTGCACAGCGAGATCGAGAAATACCGCAAGACGCATTTCGTTGAAGCGGTGCGCCGGCTGGTACCGGATATCCGGGCGGACGATCTTGTACCTTCGAAGAAGGTCGGTATCCGACCCCAGTTGATCAATTTACGGACTCAAAAGCTTGAAATGGATTTTGTGATTGAAACCACGCCCTCTTCGGTGCATGTGCTCAATGCCATTTCTCCGGCATTCACCAGCGCCTTCGCCTTTTCCGAGTTGCTCGTTGACCGATGCAACACCACCTCGGCGACCGCCCATGTCGCGTGACAAGGAAAAGGATGCTTATCGACTGCGCCAGCGACGACTGGCCTGCGAAAACATCCGTTTCGAGGTATTCCTGGATGACGTGGAAAATCCGAACGGGGAAATTGTCCGCGATTATCTGGTCGTGGCGCCGAAGGTCAGGACCGGCGAACTGATCACGGGTGTAGCCGTACTGCCCGAAGTTGAAGGGAAACTGGGGTTGTTACGCATATACCGGCACGCCATCCAGCGTCACCTGTGGGAGATACCACGGGGTTTCGTCGATGCCGGCGAATCGGATCGTAGTTCCGCGCTACGTGAACTGGAGGAAGAGACAGGATTGTTATGCGCCGATGCCGACCTGGAATCACTGGGTACCTTCGCCCCGGAACCCGGGATACTCGCCGCACGGGTGCATCTGTTCGTGGCCCATCGCTGCCGCGCTGTCCGGCCATTCAGCGGCGAGGAATTCGGCCATAAGGAATTCCGCCTGTTCGATCCAGCGCAACTGTCAGCTTTGCATGCGGCCGGTGAAATACAGGATTCTTCTACGCTTATTACATGCTTCAGATCCAGGGAAAGGTTGAGTAAGTGACAAAATCCAGGGCTCGAAAAGACGCTGGCGATGACGACGTTCTGTTCGATGCCGCGGATGTGCGCGATGCTTCGACATTCGAGTCGCAGAGCGGCAGGAAAGGAAGCGCAAGGTCTTTTCTTCGGATTGTTCAGAAAGTTGTCAGGCGCAAGCGTTTCTGGCTGGCTCTCGTCCTGTTTGGGTTGGCGGTCCTGCTGTATGCCCTGAGACAATATGGTTATTTTGCGCCGGACAGCATTGTGTGGTTTCTTAAATCGCATCCTGTCATTGCCCCCGTCGTTTTTGCCGTGGCCTACGCCGTCATGGTCATGTGCCTTGTGCCTACCTTGCCGTTGAATCTGGGCGCCGGACTAATATGGGGGCCATATTGGGGCGGCCTTTTGACTGTGATTGGTGCCGGTACAGGCTCGGCCTTGGCTTTTCTGGCTGCCCGGTATCTGGCATCGGATTACCTCAACAGGAAATTCGGCAATTCCGCTTGGACTTGGCTCAGGGAAGAGATGCAACGCAAAGAATGGAAAGCCGTGGCGTTTACTCGTATCAATCCGATTTTCCCGTTCGGGCCTTCCAGTTATTTTTTCGGACTGACGAGAATCAAGTTCAGTCGCTATATCGTCACCACACTGCTCTCCATCGCACCGCTGTGTATATTGTTCGCCGCCATCGGGTCCTCCATCGGCGGCATTGTTCTACATGGGGACGCCTACACGCTGGTAAAAGACATGCTGGCTATATCATTGGCGGTGACTCTACTCGTGGCATTGAAGATGGCAGTCAAGAAGTTCTCCCAATAGGCAGGAAAACGTTCATCGCGCTTTGAGTTAATCAACGAATGAAAACGACATTATTGGTGCTGACATTAAATGAATTGCACGGCATGCAGGCAGTCATGCCGCTGGTCAAACGCGACTGGTGCGATCAGATTATTATCCTCGATGGAGGCTCCAGCGACGGCACAATCGAATGGGCCAAGGGACAGGGATATGAAGTGTATGTGCAGAAACGCCCCGGCTTCCGGCATGCCTACAATGAAGTGCTTCCCTATGTAACGGGCGATACAATCATCACCTTCAGTCCCGATGGCAATTCCATTCCGGAGCTGATTCCTGCACTCATTGAAAAAATGAAGGAAGGGTATGACATGGTGATCGTCTCCCGGTATTTGGGCAGCGCGAAAAGCGAGGACGATGACGTTGTTACCGGTTTCGGCAACTGGCTATTTACGAGGACCGTCAATCTGTTGCACGGCGGCCATTATACTGACGCGATGGTGATCTATCGGGCCTATAAAAAGCAGATCGTGTACGATCTCGAACTGAACAATGAAGAAGGCTATGCGTTGGCCGAAAAGCTGTTTCAGACCCGGATCAGCTGGGAGCCCTTGCTGTCCGTGCGCGCCGCCAAGAGGAAGCTCAAGATAGCCGAGATTCCGGGCGATGAACCGCCGCGGATCGGCGGAGAGCGCAAGCTGAAGATACTGAAATGGGGCGCGGCGTACTATTTTCAGTTTCTACGGGAAGTGTTCTGTTGGCGCTAGCTTTGCTTTTGAAAATGACGAGTGCGCATGGATTCGATAGATAAGAGGATCAAGGGAGAAATTCGTGGCAGTTAAAAAAGACGTGGACGTGCTATTCATCAATCCCGGTAGCAGGTTGGCCGTTTATCAGGAATTGGGCGACACTTTCTCGGCGATCGAGCCTCCTTCGCTGGCCGGTATGTTTGCGACATATATAAGGAATAAAGGACTGTCCGTTGGCATCATTGACGCCCCGGCGCATAATTTGAGTCCGCAGGGGGTCGCCCGGTTTGTAATGGAGAATTACAAACCGGTGCTGGTCGTGATGGTGGTATACGGTTTCCAGCCATCCGCCTCCACACAGAACATGCCGGCCGCGGGCGAAACCTGTGCCGCGCTCAAGGAATTGGACAGAAACTACAGGATCATGATGACCGGCACCCATCCCGCGGCGTTGCCGGAGCGGACCATGCGGGAGGAGAACATCGATTATGTTTGCGACCGGGAAGGACCGCAAACCATTCTGCAAACCGCGCTTGCGTTGAAATCATCGAGCCCGAAATTCAGCGGCATAGCCAGCCTTTGGTACCACGACGACAGGCGTATCGTCTCCAATCCGCCGGGTGAACTGATGGACGATCTTGATCGGGAAATGCCCGAGGTGGCCTGGGACCTGCTGCCGATGGAAAAATACCGTGCCCACAACTGGCATAGCTTCGAGCGCATCCACGAGCGTTCACCTTATGTCTCGATTCATACCAGTCTCGGATGCCCTTACAAGTGCTCGTTCTGCTGCATCAATGCTCCATTTGGAAAATCCTCGTACCGCATGTGGTCGCCAGACACGGTCATCAAAGAGATCGACGTTCTGGTCAACAAGTACGGCGTGCGCAACATCAAGTTTGTCGATGAAATGTTTGTGCTCAACCGAAATCATGTCATCGGCATCTGCGACCGGATCATCGAGCGCGGTTACGATCTCAATATCTGGGCTTATGCCCGCGTCGATACGGTCAAGGATGAATTTCTGGAAAAACTGAGGCGCGCCGGTTTCCGCTGGCTCGCGTTGGGTATCGAGTCGGGCAGCAAGCATGTGCGCGACGGCGTGGAGAAGGGTCGTTTCGGGACGTCGCAGATTCTGGAAGTAGTCAAGAAAATCCAGGATGCCGACATTTACGTCATCGGGAATTACATATTCGGCCTGCCGGATGACACGCAAGAGTCCATGCAGGATACACTGGAGCTGGCCATCGAGGCCAATTGCGAGTTCGCCAACTTCTACTCTGCCATGGCCTATCCGGGTTCCCAGCTCTACCGCATGGCGATGGAAAAGGGCTGGGAGCTGCCCGATTCATGGATAGGCTATTCCCAGCACAGTTATGAAACTAAACCGCTGCGAACGGAGGTCTTGGGCGCAGCGGAGGTGCTGAAATTCCGGGATGAGGCGTTTATGAAATATTTCAATAATCCTAAATACCTGGAGATGGTCCGGAAAAAATTCGGCGCGGATGTTGTGCAGCATGTTAAGGATATGACCAAAATCAAGTTGAAGCGGAAGCTTTATTCATAATTAATTCGCGCTGACGGGATTACATGATTATAAGCAGGACGCCATTCAGGATTTCATTCTTCGGGGGAGGCACGGATTATCCAGCCTGGTTTCGTGAAAACGGTGGCGCGGTACTTTCCACGGCCATCGACAAGTATTGCTATATCAGCTGTCGTTATCTCCCGCAATTCTTCGAGCACAAATACAGAATCGTTTATTCCAAGATTGAAAACATCAAAGTAATCCAGGATATCGAGCATCCTGCTGTGCGTGCCGTTCTGACATGGCTGAAATGCGACAAGGGCCTGGAAATTCACCACGATGGCGATTTGCCTGCCAGGTCGGGTCTCGGATCCAGCTCGTCATTTACCGTTGGTTTGATCAACGCGATCATGGCGTTGAGCGGGAAATACATCTCGAGTGCCGAGCTGGCGGATTGTGCCATTCATATTGAGCAGAACATATTGAAGGAAAATGTCGGCTCGCAAGATCAGATAGCTGTCGCTTACGGTGGATTCAACCGCGTTGAGTTCAAGACCGATGGCACCTATGACGTGACCTCCATTATCCTGCCGCCGGAAAGAAAGCAGATGCTGGAATCGCACCTCATGTTATTTTTTACCGGTTTATCGCGGTTATCTTCGGATGTCGAAAAGACAAAAATCAACAATTACAAGAATCGCGAAGTCGAATTGCGAAAGATGGCGGAAATGGTGAACGAGGCGATGGACATATTGAATGGTCCGGATCGTTATATGCTGGAATTCGGAAAGCTGCTGGATGAGGGCTGGAGGTATAAGAAAAGCCTCTCCGACATGGTTTCCATGCCTGTTATCGACCAGATATACGATGCCGCCCTGAAGGTAGGTGCCATCGGAGGAAAAATACTGGGCGCCGGTGGAGGTGGATTCCTTCTGTTGTTCGCCCCTCCCGAAAATCAGGCGAGAGTAAAGGAGCAACTAAAGGATCTTATCCACGTGCCCATTCGTTTTGAGAATTCAGGCAGTAAAATTGTTCTGTATCAGCCAAGCGGCCTTGTTTGATCGAAGCGGACCCGCCTTGCGAGATCTTTAAGTTTTTATTTTATTGATCACACGTGAACAGCCGTTCAGTTAACGGATAACAGGAGATCCGCACAATCATGTTTGTCTTTTTTGCAAAACCGCCGGCAGCCGGAAAAGGCATGAAAGTGCTTTTTATTTTTCTCGCGCTTCTGTATGCGGCGCTTCTGCTTATTCATCCCCAGCTGGGCCCGAACGATGAATTCGCCTTTCTGCCCACGCTCCAAAGCGGGAAATTCTTTCCCATGTACTGGATGAAAGATTTTCCCTATTACAACGACATAAGTGGCGGCCGGTTCGGACCGCTCGGCGGGCAGGAATACAATCTTGTCGCTCTATTTTCGCATTTGCCTGTGGCGTATTTTGCATTCAATGCGGCGGAATTGCTGTTGTTTGCGGGCATCTTCGTCTGGATTCTCCGTGAATATTCCACGAGTAAGGCGCTGATTTATCTTGCAGGCACGCTTGTTCTTCTGACTCCTGGGTTCACGCTTGCTTTTTTCAAGCTGTTTCATGTTGAAAAGAACGTCCTGTTCTTTCTTTCTCTGTTCTTTGCATCTTACCTGCTTTATCAGAAACGCCAGCAGACGATTTATTTCATTTTTGCACTGTTGTGCGCCAACGTAGCGATTTATTACAAGGAACCGGTTTTCATGGCAGTGGCGACATTCGCGGCCGGCCATCTTTTGCTCTCCTGGAAGACGTTGAATAGGAAGGCCAAGCTGCTGGATGGTCTGCTGATCGGCAGCGCGGTGCTTTATATTAGTATTTATTTGATCATGGTAATGCCAAGTCTTGAGCCGTCTATCTATCTATCGGCCGCGACCGACCACAATATTCTGACTTTATTAAAAACTGTTTCGAATTATGCGCTTTTCTCGGACCCGTTACCCACTCTGGTGTTGATCCCGCTGTTGCTGTGGCGCATGTTTCGCGTGTTCGTAAGAAAAGACCTGGCGCATCCTGTGCTTGATCCGATGGCCGCGGCAGGGGTTGCTTATATGAGCGTCTATTTTATCCTCAAATTGTACAGTCCGTATTACCTGCTGCCGGTTTATCTTTTTGCGCTGCCGCCTATTTTTTACTTTCTTCAAAAGGGTGCGCTGCGAGGTGTATTTTGGACAACGAGTTTTTCCATTACGGCGTTTGTTCTGGTAATGAATGCCATTCCACTCGCGGTTCACTATGTTGCTTACTATAAATATATACCGATCAACTTTAATAAAACTATGGATTTCCTTGTTGAGGATATTAATCGCCGGTACGTCGGTCAGCGCTTGAATATATTCTTTTACGGCGTGGACCGCGGATCTCACGCTTATTTCATCGCCGGCGAGTACCTTAGATTCAAAGGCCTCTCGATTCGGAAATTCGATTTAAAATCCGACATCGAGGCACGCAATCCCGGTCCCCCGGTCTGGAAGGCGTCACCATTTGACAGACCGGAGGATATTGATGCAGTGGATCCGCAGCACACTTACAAATATCCCCAACTGCCTCTTTCCGTATACCAGCCCGGTCCGTTGTTTTCAATTCAACGCGGAGATTACCTGATCGTGTCGCCGGAAAGCCTCAGGAATTATGATAGGGAATACATCGAGAATCTTAAGAAGGATTACGTTCTTATTTTTTATACCCAAAGCCCGCTTTCAGTTCCCCTCGTTGGGCTGAAAACGTTTGTTAAGTATCTCCTGTCGCATGAATTGTCGCCCACGCAAAAAGCATCTGGCATCATCCTCAATGAAAATCTGTTGCACTGGCCGGATTATTATGTGTTTGTCAGGAAATAAGGTGTTTTTTAACACCGTATAACAGTTAAGTGGGGAGACCATGAATCCCAGGATTAAAGTTCTTCATGTCGTGCCCACTTTTTACCCCGCTACTTACTTCGGTGGAACCATTTATGCGCTGTTCGGGCTTTGCAATGCACTAGCGCGCCCGGGAGGGGCGGAGCTCCGCGTGTTGACGACGGACAGCAATGGTCCCCGCCGACAAAACCGTCTGGAAATACAGAGTCTGCCGGTGCGCCGGCATGAAGGTTATGACGTGTATTACTGCCGAAAGTGGTGGGGTAAGGAGTTTTCCGGGCAACTGCTGTCCATGCTGTATTTCATGATCCGTTGGGCTGATGTAGTACATCTCACCAGCGTATATTCGTTCTCAACAATACCCACTCTTTTACTGTGTAAACTGCTCCGCAAACCGGTTGTCTGGTCGCCACACGGGCAGTTGCAGCGGTGGGGTGGCTCGACGCGGCCGCTGTTCAAGCGATTCTGGGAGATAATCTGCAACCGTCTGCTAAATCCGCGACGCAGCGTGCTGCACGTGACGAGCCGGGATGAAGCCGAAGAAAGCCACCGTCGAATCGCGCGTGTACGGGTGGAAATTGTCGAAAACGGAGTGGAAATTCCCCACGAGACCCCCGATCGATTGTGGGCGCCGGATGGGACGTTGCGATTGCTTTTCATCGGGCGGCTAGACCCCAAGAAAGGTATCGAGAATCTTCTGAAGGCACTGAAGCGGCTCGATGAAAAGGTTGGCCTCGTCGTCTGCGGCACTGGCGATCCAGATTACGCGTCCTCACTCCGAATGCTGGCGGCAGAACTTGGGCTGTCTGGGCGCGTGAAGTTTGCCGGTCAGGTGGAAGGCGAGGCAAAATCGCGGGCGTTCTGGAACGCGGATATCTGTGTGGTACCTTCCCATACTGAGAATTTCGCCATGGTTGTGGCCGAGGCGCTGGCGCATGGAGTCCCTGTGATCGCCAGTCAGGGAACGCCTTGGAAAGAACTGGTGGAGCGTCAATGTGGTCTGTGGGTGGTAAACGACCCGTCCTCTCTGGTGAAGGCCATCACCGAAATGCGAGGCCGGAATCTGAGCCAGATGGGGAAAAACGGGCGGCAGTGGATGGAGCAAAGCTTTTCCTGGGCGGCGGTGGCCGGACGCATGCATGCCGTCTACACCAGTCTTGTCAGCGGGATGGGAAAGTGAACGCATGAAGATATGTATTGTCTCGTCCTGCGGTGGCCACCTGACGGAAGTACGTCGACTGAAACCGGCTTACGAAAAATACGCGCATTTTTATGTGCTGAATGACAAGGCCATTCTGCCGGCTGACATGCAAAGCAAAACTTACTTCATCGCCCATTCAGAGCGCGATTGGAAATCTTTTCTTAATCTGTGGGAGGCGTTATGGATTCTTCGACGTGAGCGGCCGGATGTGATCCTGAGCACCGGCGCCGGCCCGGCGGTTCCATTCGCCATTATCGGGCGGTTTTTTTTCCGCACCAGAGTTGTTTTTGTGGAAACCATCGCCAGCACCCATGCGGCAACGCTCACGGGGAGGATCATGTATCGTTTGGCTCAGCGGTTTTTCTATCAGTGGGAATCGCTATCTGCATTTTTCCCGAAAGGTGAATACGGTGGGCCGCTGATTTGAGCACCTTCGTCTCCGTCGGCAACGCACACCAGCCATTCGGACGTTTGTTGGAGGCAGTCCGTCACGTGGTGGCACAGCTGCCCCAGCCAGTGGTTGTGCAGCATGGCTATACCGCTTTTGACGATCCTGTCTGTACGCGTGTACCTTTTCTGAGCATGGAGGAGTTTGTTCAGCACGTTCACGATGCCGAGTTGCTCATCATGCACGCTGGTGCAGGGTCGGTGATTCACGCCGCCGGCGCAGGAAGAATTCCGGTGATTATGCCGCGCCACGCCGCATACGGGGAGCACGTGAACGACCATCAGGTCGAATTTGCACAAGCGCTTGCGGCCGCCGGGAAGGTGATCGTGGTGGAGAATCCGGATGACCTGGAGCGGGCGGTGAAAGAGGCAATGGCACGGCAACGGCAGTTCTCGAATCGCGACGGCGGCCCCCAGGACCCCCTGCCGCCTTTGGTCGGAATGGTGGATCGCGTGCTGAGCGACTATGCCCGCGATCTATCGTTGAATCGCGAATGATTATTCTCGGTATTAACGCCTATCATGGCGATTCTTCCGCTTGCCTGGTCAAGGATGGAAAACTGATTGCGGCCGCGGAAGAAGAGCGGTTTCGCCGTATCAAGCACTGGGCCGGCTTCCCCTCCGAGTCCATTCGCTATTGCCTCGCTGAGGCCGGCGTCGACCTCGCCGCCGTCGAACATGCGGCCATCAACAGCGACCCCGGCGCCAACTTCTGGAGAAAGGCCTGGTTTACCGTGACCCATCGGCCGGATCCGCGGCTGATTCTTAATCGTCTTGCCAATCGCCGCCGCCGATTGTCCGTCGAGGATCAGTTGCAAAAAGAATTTCCGCAGCAACGTTTTGTCGGGCATGTGTATCGTGTTGAGCACCATCTTGCTCATCTCGCTTCGGCTTTTCTGGTAGCGCCGTTTGACGAAGCGCTTGCCGTCTCCGTCGACGGCTTCGGGGATTTCGCGAGCGCCGCCTGGGGCGTTGGGCGTGGCACGCAGATAAACGTCGATGGCAAAGTTTATTTTCCACATTCCCTGGGAATCTTTTATCAGGCGATGACCCAGTACCTGGGATTTCCGCACTACGGCGATGAATACAAGGTGATGGGACTTGCGCCCTATGGCGAACCGCGTTATCTGGACCAGATGCGCCGGATCGTCAAATTGCAGGGCGACGGGACTTTTCGTCTGGACCTCTCATACTTTCGTCATCACAGCGAAATGGTTGAATATACCTGGGACAACGGGTCGCCGGTTGTCGGACGCTTGTATACACCGGTCCTGGAAGACCTGCTCGGTCCGGCGCGCGCCGGTGAAGAACCATTGACCCAGAAACATAAAGATCTGGCCCGGTCGGTACAGGCCATGTATGAAGAGGCATTTTTTCACTTGCTCAACAATCTTCACGCACGCAATGGGATCGACTCGTTGGCGCTGGCCGGCGGGTGCGCCATGAACTCGGTGGCCAACGGAAAAATCTATCGTCACACGCCGATTCGCCGCGTTTACATCCAGTCGGCTGCGGGCGATGCCGGGGGCGCCATCGGCGCGGCGATGGCCTTATGGCACCAGCTTCAAGCCGGGCAGAGAGGTCCCGTGATGAATCACGCCTACTGGGGACCGCAGTACAGCGACGATCAGATTGGCGCCGTTCTGGATGCCGGCAAGGAAGCGATAAATCACCGAGGCTGCCGCGTCAACCGTATTGCCGATGAAAGCGAATTGTGTCGTGTCGCGGCCACGGCTGTTGCTGAAGGTAAGGTGGTCGGGTGGTTTCAGGGCCGGATGGAATGGGGCCCACGCGCGCTCGGCAATCGCTCCATCCTGGGTGATCCGCGCCGCGCCGACATGAAGGACATCCTCAATCTCAAGATCAAGCGACGTGAATCGTTCCGGCCGTTCGCGCCATCCATTTTGCGCGAGGCGGTCCCCGCATGGTTCGAGACGGACGACGACGTGCCCTTTATGATGGAGGTGTTTCAGATTCGCCAGGAGAAGCGTGCGCAGGTGCCGGCCGTGACGCATGTCGATGGTTCCGGGCGGTTGCAGACGGTGCATCGCGATACCAATCCGAGGTATTACCGTCTGATCGAGGCATTTGCCGAACAGACCGGGGTGCCGATGGTGCTCAACACGTCCTTCAACGAGAACGAGCCGGTCGTCTGCCGGCCCGAGGAGGCGCTGGACTGTTTTTTGCGTACCCGGATGGACGTATTGATTCTGGGAAACTGGATGCTTGTCCGCGATTCCGCCAATGGCTGATCCATGCGGTAAAGCCCAGTGAGGCCGAAAATATCGGTTGTCACGGCGGTCTACAACAATGTCGCCACGGTGAAGGATACCATCCTGTCCGTCTCATCCCAGGATTATCCGTATGTAGAACATATTATCATTGACGGCGCCTCGACGGACGGCACGCTCGACATCATCCGTCAATACGCGGGGGAAAAAACAATGGTCAGATCAGAACCCGATCAGGGGATGTATGACGCGATGAACAAGGGGCTGGCCCTGGCAAGCGGCGATATCGTCGGTTTTCTCAATGCTGACGATACCTATGCTGATACTCATGTGCTCACGGAAATCGTTGACATGATTGAAGAAAATAATGTCGACGCGGCATATGGCGACCTTATTTATGTAGATAGATTGAATGCCAGCAAGGTTGTGCGTTATTGGAAATCGCAGGCTTATCAAGACGGGCTTTTCGAGAAAGGCTGGATGCCGGCGCATCCGACGTTTTACGCGAAAAGGCGGGTATACGAGAAATATGGCGGTTATGACACCGTCTATCGTCGTCAGTCGGATTTTGAGCTGACCCTGCGTTTGCTCGCGGTGCACAAGATAACGTCCGCCTATATCCCGAAGGTTCTCGTGCGCATGCGCAGCGGTGGCGCTTCGCGGGGACTGTGGCATATCCTCGAAGGCAATCTTGAGGCCTATCGTGCATGCCGGAAGCACCAATTGCCTGTTACTCCTTTTTTTATCGTTAGAAAGATTTTATCCCGCGTGCCGCAATTTCTATTACGGTCGCGTGGTGCGGCATAAATGGTAAAAGGCTGAAGTCATGAAAGGAAACAATATTTATCATTCGCTGCTCGTGTTCAAAAAATAATGGGGCCGCGCGTGTTGCATGCATAACGCCGGGTTGAACCTATGAATGCCATGGGCGCAATTTTCGTAACCGGTGACGCGGGCTTCATTGGCGAATTTCGTGCATGCTTGGCTTGAGGGGGCCGGCGGACGCATTATCAACTTGTCCGTCAGTATTTTCGCAAGGAACTTCAATGAGGTGCACATGAATTCGCTACAACACGTTGCGTTTCAAGGTTGAATCCGTCTCGGGAAGCAATAATGGCACCGCGTTATCTCATAATCGGCGCATCCGGTTTTGTTGGCGCACGCCTGTTTTCGATTCTCGGTCCGGACAACGCGGTAGCAACCTATAACAACAGGCCAGTGGCGGGCGGCCTCGCTTTCGATGCCGTCAATATGCGACTTGCCGATTCTGTTTTGAAACGACATGTCGGACTGACACATGCTTTCGTGTTTCACGGTATCACCAACATAGACGCCTGCGCGCGCGATCCACAGGGAACGGCACGAGTGAATGTCGACAGCGTGTGCGCAGTTATCGACGACCTGGTCGAGCACGGGATAATACCGGTGTTCGCCTCCAGCGATGCGGTGTTCGACGGCTCGCGCGGTATGTGGACGGAGGAAGACCCGGTAAATCCGATTCTGACCTATGGCCGACACAAAGCGCTGGTTGAGCGCCACATGCAGGAGAAGTCCTGTCCATGGCTGGTG
>NZ_JBGQKW010000022.1:0-33140 GCF_041499725.1 Sulfuricaulis sp. | reverse complement strand
TACGACGAAACCCTGCAATCCTGGGAAAAGGCCGCGGTCCGCAACCAGACCTCGCTGTCGCTGCTCAACATAGGCCAGGGCGCGGTTATCGCCGTGGGCGTCACGATCCTCATGCTCATGGCCGGCCAGGGCGTGGTCCGCGGGACCATGAGCATCGGCGACCTGGTGCTGGTCAACGCCTTCCTCATCCAGCTTTACATGCCGCTGCATTTCCTCGGCTTCGTCTACCGTGAAATCCGCCATTCGTTGGCGGACATGGAACGCATGTTCGGGCTGCTGGAACGCGACACTGAAGTCAGCGACGCGCCCGATGCCCGGGAACTGAAGGTCAGCGGCGGCGCGATCCGCTTCGAGCATGTCAGCTTCGGCTACGACATCCGGCGCCAGATCCTGCAAGACGTCAGTTTCGAAGTACCCGCGGGGCACAAGGTGGCGGTGGTGGGCGCGAGCGGAGCCGGCAAGTCCACGCTGTCACGGCTGCTGTTCCGGTTCTACGACGCCACCACCGGACACATCCTGATCGACGGCCAGGACATCCGCGCGGTGACGCAGAAAAGCCTGCGCCGCGCGATCGGTATCGTGCCGCAGGACACGGTGCTGTTCAACGACAGCATTTATTACAATATCGCGTACGGGCGGCCGGACGCGGTGCGCGAGGAAATCATCGAGGCGGCGCGGGCGGCGCACATAGACCAGTTCGTGGAATCGCTGCCGGACCAATACGACACGACGGTAGGCGAGCGCGGCCTCAAGCTCTCCGGCGGCGAGAAACAGCGCGTGGCCATCGCGCGCACGCTGCTGAAAAATCCGCCGATCCTGGTTTTCGACGAGGCCACTTCGGCGCTCGATTCTCGCACCGAAAAGGCGATTCAGGCCGAACTGCTGGAAATCGCCACCAACCACACCACCCTGGTCATCGCCCACCGCCTCTCCACCATCATGGACGCCGACCAGATCCTGGTGATGGAACATGGCCGTATCATCGAACGCGGCACGCACAACGATCTGCTCATGCGCAACGGCGCCTACGCCCACATGTGGGCGCTGCAGCAGCAGGAAGAGGAAGTCGAGCGGCTCGAGGCGGCAAGCAACTGACGCATCGAATCACGGGATAAACCGGGCAGTCGCCTCCCACCCATACCGCCAGGAAAGTTATAAACAAGCGCCGTTCGCCCTGAGCTTGTCGAAGGGTGAACGGTATATATGAATTCGTAGTCCTCCGTTCATGGTTCGACAAGCTCACCACGAACGGAGGACTTGATCAGTGGCTCCTTAGCGGCAGGAAGGGAGACAGACGCCGGTGTTTACAACGCTGTCCCAAAGGAGGAGTTCACGCTGTCCGGAGGCGCCGGCAGTCCCGCGATCTTGCTCGCCTGGGTGATGACGCCGCCCGGGAACAGGAGATAAAGATATTTCCGGTCGCCTTTCCTGGAAAATTTCTCCTCCAGAGGTTGCAGCAGATGACGGGCGTGCTGCACCGGGCCGTTCAGCCGGTAATGGTCGCGCAGAAAATTGATCACTTCCCAGTGTTCGGGCGTGAGCGTGATGCCGAGATCCGCCGCCGTTTTCCTGGCAATATCTTCCGACCACTCGCCCATCCCGAGCATATTGCCCGCCGGGTCCTGCTCCAGCGAACCCTCGCCAACGATAAACTTCATGATATCAGGCATGTTTCACCTCCTGGCTGTACTGCTGCCCCACTAGGATTGGACGATGTTTTATCTTATACGTATCCGTCCAGAACAAGTCCATGCCGCTTTTCCCCCATTTTTCATTGTCCGCCGATAATCGTGCATGGACGCTCGGCAACGGCAAAATTATACTCTCATCCACGAGCCGTTTCTAAAAAGCAGTCACCGGAGATTCCATGCGCCCAGCGCTTATCCTCGCCGTCCTCGAACGCGAATTTCAGAGCACCCGCGAGGGTCATCATACGCCGGTCATGCTGTGGGGGCCGCCCGGCGTGGGAAAATCGCAGATGGTGGCGCAGGTGGCACGGAAATACAGCGTTCCGGTCATCGACATCCGCCTCTCGCAAATGGAACCGACCGACCTGCGTGGCATCCCGTTCCGCGTCGGCGACGTCGTGGAATGGGCCATCCCGGCGATGTTGCCGGACGCTCAACGCCACGGTGCCGAAGGCATCCTGTTTCTCGACGAGATTACTTCGGCGGCGCCGACCGTTTCCGCCGCTGCTTATCAGCTGATCCTCGACCGCCGCCTCGGGGCGTACCAAGTGCCGCCGCATTGGGCGATCTTCGCCGCCGGCAACCGCCAGGGCGACCGCGGCGTCACCTACAGCATGCCGGCACCGCTCGCCAACCGCTTTTCGCATTTCTCGGTCGAAACCCATCTCGACGACTGGGTCGCGTGGGCGTACGCCAACAATATTGACGAGCGCGTCATCGCGTTTCTGCGGTTCCGTCCGGAACTGCTGTTCGATTTCGATCCGGCGCACAATCCCGTGGCGTTTCCGTCGCCGCGCTCGTGGGAGTTCGCGCACCGCGCGCTCGCGAAATTCGGCGACCGCCCGGAGCTGCTGCTGGGCGGGCTCGAGGCCTGCGTCGGCCCCGCGGGCGGCGTCGAGCTCAAGGCCTTCATCGACAACCTCGACAACCTGCCGGACATCGACGCGATCGTGAATGGCGCTTCCACCACCGTGCCGAAGGAGACCGACCTGCAATACGCGGTAGCCGCGGCGCTCGTGGGACGCGCGATCCGCGCCAAGGGCAGCAGCGACGAGGCCAAGGTGTTCGGTAACATCCTCGACTACGCCGGCCGTTTCCCGAGCCGCGAGATGGGCGTCATGCTGGTCTCGGACATGCAACGCGCCGTCGGCGAGAAACTGTTCGCACTCCCGCAATTCGCGCAGTGGGCCAAGAAGATCGCCAGCGTGATGATCTTCGACATGTGGCAGAAGCCACCGGCCGCGGCACGCACGCCGTAATCTTTCCCGGCGCGCCATGACGCATCAGGACGACATCGAGAACAAACTCGTCGCCGCGCGCACCTGGCTGATCATCGACAAGCCCTTCCTCGGCGCGCTGGTGTTGCGCCTGCCGCTGGTCGAGGCTGATCCCAAGTGGTGCCACACCACCGCCACCGACGCGCGGTCGTTCTATTACAACCGCGACTATATCAAGGCGCTGTCCTTCGAGCAGACCAAGTTCATCCTCGCGCACGAGGCACTGCACTGCGCGCTTTCGCACTTCGCGCGCCGCGAGCATCGCCACAAGCGCCGCTGGGACCTGGCCTGCGACTTCGCGGTCAATCCCTTGCTGATGGCCGACGGACTCACGCCCGCGCCGGACGCGTTGATACTGGACGCGTACAAGGACATGACCGCGGAAGAGATTTATCCCTGCATCCAGGAAAACGCCGACGAAGAACCGATGGACCAACACCTCTACGATCAGGACGACAGGCCGCACGGTTCTGGCGATCGTGACGACGGTGAAGGCGGTCGCGGCGAGGAGCAGACCGATGACAATGGCGGCAGCCATGGCGAGCCGGATGCGCAGGCCGGCGGCGCGCCGCAGCCACCGCCGCTTTCCACCCCCGAGCGCGATTCGCTCGACAAGCAGTGGCAACAGCGCCTGGCCTCGGCCGCGCAGCAGGCCATGCAGGCCGGCAAGCTCGGCGGCTCGATGGCGCGCATGGTGGATCACCTGCTGCAGCCGCAGCTGCCGTGGCGCATGCTGCTCGCGCACTACATGACGCGCGCTTCGCGCAACGACTACAGCTTCGCGCATCCATCACGGCGCGAGGGCACCGCGATCCTGCCCGGCCTGCGCAGCCAGCACATCGATCTGCTCGTGGTGCTCGACACCAGCGGCTCGATTTCGGACGACGAGATGCAGGAATTCCTGAGCGAGGTCAACGCCATCAAGGGCCAGGTCGGCGCGCGCATCACGCTGCATTCCTGCGACGAAAAACTGGCGGCGGAAGGTCCCTGGATCTTCGATCCCTGGGAAGACGTAAAATTGCCCGGAAAATTACCGGGCGGTGGCGGCACGCGCTTCACGCCGGTTTTCGAATGGGCCGAGTGGCAGGACCGCGCGCCGGATTTGCTGGTTTACTTCACCGACGCCCGAGGCGAATTCCCCAAGATCGAACCGTCCTACCCCGTGCTGTGGCTGGTCAAGGGCAAGGAGAAGGTGCCCTGGGGTCAGCGTATTCAGTTAAACTGATTTAATGAACAGGATTAACAGGGCGAAGCGGGGTTGTCGCCGAACGGGTGCAACGGGTTTGGTTGCACCTTGGGCCACAATTAAGTGTCTTCGTCTGTTTCCGGCTCGCCCTGCTTAATCCTGTCTAATTTTTATTTATAACGTGGAACTCTCCAGCGAAGACCTGCTGCGCCTGAACGTCCTCCTCGCCAACGACATCGAGGCCATCCGCATCGACGAGCAGCACATGACGGTCTACGGCCTTGCGCGCGGCAACGAGGCGCGCATCCCGCTCTGCCCCAACTGCCGCCCGGAGAAATACCTGCGGCTGGTGCGCGAGATGCTCTCGAGCCACGTGCTCGGTTCGCCCGGCGGCTATCCGGTGTTCCTGCAACGCTGGACGCGCATGGGTCAAGCGCGCGAGGCGCAGCTCGACAAGTTGCTGCTGCTCGGCGAGCCCGAGGCTGTGATCGCCGTCGCCGGCGCGGCGGGGTTGAGCGACGATCTCGCGCGCCGCGCCTGGTGGGCCATGCCGACCGCAGATATCGCGCGACGCCTGCTCGAAAAAGATGTCGTGGTCAAAGGCAGGATGGGCCAGGAGCTCGCCGCCTATCTGGTGGAATACCTGCCGTTTGAAACCGAACCGCTGACGGTCATCGCCACCGTGCGGCTGATCCTTCAGTCCGGTCTGATCGACACCGAAGCCCGCGGACGCATCTTCCGTCTCGGCACGCACCGCAACGCCTACCACATCGGGTTTCTCGACGCCGTGCCGGACGAACTGCCCCAGCCGCTGCCGGCGCGCGACGACTACGCCGGTTACCGCGACCGGCTGGCCGCGCTCGTTGAACACGGCAATGCGTACGCCGCGTTTCTGGCGAAACTGCTCGATGCTCCGGGCCAGACCTTTCTCGCTGTCTCCGAAGCACAGTTGCAACACCCGGTAGACAAATACACCGTCGCGGCGCTGATGGACATCATCGGGAATTACTTCAGGCCGGCGCGCTGCACCGCGGAGCCGGCCGGGGAAATCGACGCGGCGTTGAAATGCACGGAAAAGCTGATGGCTTCCGCGCGCGATGAGCTCAAGGCTTTGCTGGAAGGGGTACCGGAATTAAGGGAGGAAATCGGCGCCATGCTCACGCTGGCGCATGCCGGTGAACGGCTGGTCACTCCCATCATCGCCGTCACCACCGCGAGCGGCACGCTGCTGCGACGCAAGCTCGAACCGGTGGTTAATCCCGTGCTGCAGCAATACGCGGTGCTGCGAAAAACCACGGACGCGCCGGCAGGCGGCAGATCGAACCGGCGAACTTAAGGAAGGTGGTACGGGCTATTTCTTGTCCGGATCTTTCTTGTTGTGGCCGATTTTGGTAATCGGCACCACGACATTCTTCTTCGGCTCATCCACGTAGTGGGGGCGCATGCCCATGGTCTTGCCAGCGTCCTCGACCAGTTCGCGCTCGCGCGCGGCAACCAGCTTGAGACACTGGCGTATGCCTTCGATGGTCCGGTCGGACAAGGGATGCTTCAGGCCCGGCTGGGTGGCGGTGTCCTTCACGACGTCGGTCAGCACCAGCTTCATGACTTTCAGAATCTGGAATTCCTTGCTCTCGAGGGGATTGGTTGGATCGTCACTCATGTCCTTGCCCTGCCAGCGCGGTATACAGGCGTAAGACCATCGCATTGATGGTCTTGTTATACCTGGGTTGAATATGCGCCGGCAGGTTACAAGGAAAGGCGCAGCTTGGCAAATCAGCCGCCGTCCGACGGGTTCGTGGCGATGGTGATGTAGCGATATTTGGGCCGGTACTGGCGCTGGTAGGACAGCACCTTCTTGACGTAGTTCTGCGTTTCCTCGTAGGGCGGAATGCCGCGATACTGTTTCACCGCGTTCTCGCCGGCGTTGTAGGCCGCGATCACGA
This sequence comes from Sulfuricaulis sp., assembly GCF_041499725.1. Lineage (GTDB taxonomy): Bacteria > Pseudomonadota > Gammaproteobacteria > Acidiferrobacterales > Sulfurifustaceae > Sulfuricaulis. The sequence continues at coordinate 27,046 of NZ_JBGQKW010000022.1, read as the reverse complement.
GAATCGGTTTGTTGCCGAAAGTGTCGAACAGATATTTCAAGTGCTGCGCCGCGGCGCGGACGTTCTCCACCGGATTGTAAATATCGGTCACGCCATAACGGGCGGCGGTGGACGGCATCATCTGCATCAATCCGCGCGCGCCCTTGCCCGACACGGCGTAAGGGTTGAACGCAGACTCGACCGTCATGATCGCCTTGACGAGCGTGAACTCCACGCCGTATTCGTCGGCATAACGCCGGATGAGCCGGTCGTAGGTGGATGCGTCCTCGCGGAACACCGGGCTGTTCTTTTGCGCCGCGAGTTTTCCAGCACCCTTCACGTCCGGCGCCACGCGCACCACGCGCGAATGCTTGGCGTTGATTGGATGATCGGTGATCACGCGCGTGCCGTCCGGCATCTCGTAGACGTATACCTCGCCCTGCGCCGTGTCACAGACAACAAACAACGCCAATAGCCCGAGGGCTACCACGCTGTGGCGCGCCGATGGCAGTCTGTTTTTTAGCATCCGTCAGATATTGCTGAGGTTTTGTACCAATATAGCGTGCAACTCCCATGCCTGGAGCGGGTTTTCAGAGGTAGCGCTAACTTCCTGCCCGGCCACAGGTTTTTGCTGCCGCAAAACGTCAACGACTTGAAGCTGCCTCAATAGGAGGCAGAGAACGGCAGAACTTGCCGTAGAACGCCCCGAGACAGGGAGCTTACTTATCCAGGAGTTCGGTGTCGTCGTGGGAGTACGGCGGGGAACAGCAGCACAGAATCTTCAATTCCGTCGCGCCGGTATTATCCACCCGGTGCGGCGTCCCGGGCAGAATACAGATCGTGTCGCCCGGATTGATGGCAAATATCTCATTGCCACGCACCATCCGCCCCTCGCCGGCGGTGACGTGATAAATCTCCTCGCTGCGATGATGCTTGTGCAAACGCGTCCCCTTCCCCACCGCCACGATGGCTTCCGCCAGGCTCTGGTTGACGTTGCCGTGCACATTCGGATGCATCAACTCACGGATGATGGAACCGTCCTTGGTGGTGAAGGATTTGACGCTGGCGTAGCGGCTCTTGTGCATTCGGTTATATTAACCGAACCTTCGATGGCAAAGTAGCGTGCGCTGCCTCCCCGAATCCTGTCGTCATCCCCGGAGAAAGTGGCCATAATTTACGCCGTCATCTCCGCGAAGGCGGAGATCCAGGTCTTGAATGGTATCGCGCGCTTTGTGCGTGATCTCAAAACCTGATTGCGTACGGCTTTTTCATTTCCCGCCGGCCAGCACACGTTCGATACGACGGTCAGGCACCAGCCATAATGCCGCTACCAGAACAAACAGCGCCTGGGAAACCCAAGTGGCAAAAAAAGCAGCGGATATTGCAATAACATAAAACAGAGGGGATAACTTTCCCTTGAGGTCTCTGCCCACGGCTCTAGCGAGCAGGGACTCCCGACCGTGCCTGGCGATGATTGCCTGCTGCAAAATCCAATACGCCACCGCGGCCATCAACAAAACCATGCCATACAGGGCGGTTGGCATGGCCGCAAAGTGATTTTCGCCCATCCATCCGGTCACGAATGGAAACAGCGACAACCAAAACAGCAGATGCAGGTTGGCCCACAGGATCGCACCGCTCACATGCTCCGTGACATGCAGCATGTGATGATGATTGTTCCAGTAAATGCCGAGATAGATGAAACTCAATACATAACTGAAGAAGACCGGCAGCAACGGACGCAGCGCTGCTAAATCTGCGCCATGCGGCACTTTCATTTCCAGAACCATGATAGTGATGATGATAGCGAGCACGCCATCGCTGAAAGTCTCCATTCGGTTTTTGCCCATATCAGCTCTCTCGGTAGTGAATTCTTATTATGAAAACTTCCACTGGATGAATAGCGCCGCTGCTGCGGGCAATGAGAATATAAGCAGAAAGATCGGTAGCTCTTCGGTGCCCGAGTAGCCCACCCGGGTCACGCCGATCCACATATTGATTCCGGCAGCGACAAGCCAAATCGGGATAAAGACTTTAACGGCGATATTCATTGTTGCCACGCCATTGCTCCCAAGTAATCGCGCGGCACCGATACAAACAGCAAGCAGGAGGAAGCCGCCCAGAATGATGATAATTGTGCGCATCACACATCTCCTTGTGATTGGCAAACAACCTACTTGACAAGAATGCCAAGTTTTATTCTCAAAAAAAGGTGAATTAAAGGGGCCAGGATCAATTATTCAAGAATATTGGGCCTGGCCCCTTTAATTTTACACTTCTTCATAAAACCGCGTCGCGCGCTGAAGGTCAGAGACGCCGAGGGTTACAAAGCTGAGACGGGGTTCTATATTGCTAGGTTGTTATGCCTTCTTAATTATGCCGATGATGAATAGCAGTAATGCAGCCCCGACAGTTGCCATAACTATTGCACCAATCAATCCACCCGCCGAGATGCCAAGTAAACCAAATACAAAACCACCAAGTACTGCACCTATAATGCCAATAACGATATTGCCCATCAGACCAAAACCACGGCCTTTCATAAAAGTTCCAGCTAACCAGCCTGCTACGGCACCAATTGCCAAAAATATTATCAATCCAGTTATATCCATATTTTCACCTCTGCTGTCGTTGTGAAATGATTGAGAATTAAAGGTGAAAACGGCCAGGATCAATTATTCAAGAAATTGAGCCTCGCCCCTTTAATTCACCAGCGCTTTTGATTCCTACGGTGCCAGTTCGACAGGCAGGAGACTTTCATCAGCTGCCCTTCCTACCACCATTCCATGGAGGAGACAGATCGCGAATCAGACTGTCTTCCAAACCCGCCGCCAAGTTCAAATGAAAGCGGCCGTAATGCAACAACCCATTATCCGGCAGTACAAAAATTGCGACCGGCGTGCTTGAGTTTAAACAGTTTATTATGTTTGTTTGATTCTTTAAGTTCACAGGCTTCGTCGCGTACTTATAGTTATCGATTCGAGCTCGGAGTGCCTGCGTTGTTTTTCCGATATACATTACCCGTTCGTTTGCTACGAAAGCGTACAACACATTACGTGCTGTCAAATACTGGGACTCCAACTCGTAATCTATACCACCTTCGCGCAACTGCCATTGCCCGGCCTTGACGAAGCCAATCGTTTTCATCTGGTCCAATTCAGGCGACATTATTGTCTCGTGTGGCCTAACTATAAATTCGATTTCAAAATCGCCATATAAGCTGACGCTTTACCCTATATAATTGGCATGGTTGTGCTTCCCGCCATATCAGTCAAGCAGGGCATGAAGTTGGTTGGTTTTTTTCGAGTCCCGTAGCCGCCGCCGAGCATCGCAGCCGGAATCGGGGTATTCGCGAGATTTTTGATCGAGCCCGAGGCGCGTTTTATGCGCCCGGCGAGTTAGGCGAGCGCCGATTCCGGCGAGAAGCGCAAGGAGCAGTCGGCGGCTCCGGGGCGTGCTTTCTTTGGTTTCTTTCTTTGCACGAGCAAAGAAAGAAACCCGCCCGCGGTGCGGGGAACCGCAATTAATACGCCGCCGAAGGCGGCTCGAATAAAATCAAAAGCCGCCCAGTGGGCGGCTTTTGATTACCCCTCTCCCTAGCCCTCTCCCCCCCAAAGGGGGAGAGGGAAGTTAGCCCACCCACACCCTCGCATTCCTGAACATCCGCATCCACGGCCCGTCCTCACCCCATTCATCCGGGCGCCAGGAATTGGCGACGGCGCGGAACACGCGCTCGGGGTGCGGCATCATGATGGTGAAGCGTCCATCCAGCGTGGTGAGGCCGGTGATGCCGTGCGGCGAGCCGTTGGGATTGTACGGATAGGTCGGCGTCAGATTGCCGCGGTTGTCCACGAAACACAGCGCCACTTGCTTGTCCAGAATCACCTGCTCGATGTGAGTGGGATCGCGGAACTCGGCAAGTCCTTCACCATGCGCCACGGCGATCGGCAGCATCGAACCCTGCATGCCCTGCAGGAAGATCGAAGGGTTCTGTGGAATCTGCACCCTGGCCACGCGCGCCTCGAACTGCTCCGAGGCATTGCGCACGAAATGCGGCCAGCGCTCCGCGCCCGGAATGATGTCGTGCAGGTTCGACATCATCTGGCAGCCGTTGCAGATGCCGAGCGCGAAACTGTCCTGGCGCGTGAAGAACGCCGCGAATTCATCGCGCGCCCGCGTGTTGAACAGAATCGACTTGGCCCAGCCCTCGCCAGCGCCGAGCACGTCGCCGAAGGAAAACCCGCCGCAGGCGGCGAAACCTTTGAAGTCCTTGAGCACCATGCGTCCATCGATGATGTCGCTCATGGTCACGTCCACGGCGGTGAAACCGGCGCGGGTGAACGCAGCGGCCATTTCCACCTGGCCGTTAACGCCCTGCTCGCGCAGGATGGCGATGCGCGGCTTGACCCCGCGTGCGATGAAGGGCGCGGCGATTTTCTCCTCGGGGTCGAAACTCAGCTGCGCGCTCAGGCCGGGATCGGTCATATCCAGAAGGCGGTCGTATTCCTCCTGCGCGCACTGCGGATTGTCGCGCAACCGCTGCATATGGTAGCTCGTCTCGGACCAGGCGCGCTGCAGGTTCACGCGCGAGTCGTAGAAAAATTCCTTGCCGAGATGGTTGAAGCTGACGATGTCGTCGTTAGTAATGGTGCCGATGATGTGCGTGTGGCGCGCGAGGCCAGCTTCCTTCAGCGCGCCGATGATGCCGTCGCGCCGCGCGCGCGGCACTTGCAGCACCGCGCCGAGCTCCTCGTTGAACAGCGCCGCCGCAGGGTCGCTGCCGAGATCGGAGAGATCGACGCGCACGCCGGTGTGCCCGGCGAAGGCCATCTCGCATATGGTGGCGAACAGGCCGCCGTCGGAACGATCGTGATAGGCGTAGGCGAAGCCGAGTTCGTTCAGCGCCTGGATAACGTGGAAAAACAGCCGCAGCACCCGCGGGTCATCCACGTCCGGGGCCTCGTCGCCGATCTGCCCGTACACCTGCGCCAGCGCCGAGCCGCCGAGGCGGTTGGCGCCCTTGCCGAGGTCGACCAGAATCAGGTCGGTCTCGCCCTGGTCGGTGCGCAGTTGCGGCGTCAGCGTCTTGCGCACGTCCATGACCGGCGCAAACGCCGTGACGATCAGCGACAGCGGCGCGGTCACGGCGCGCTGCTCGCCGTCGGCGTCCTGCCACACGGTTTTCATCGACATCGAATCCTTGCCGACCGGAATCGAAATGCCGAGCGCCGGGCACAGCTCGAGCGCCACCGCACGCACGGTGTCGTACAGCGCGGCGTCTTCCCCCGGATGGCCGGCGGGGGCCATCCAGTTGGCGGACAGCTTCACGTCCGGGAGTTTCTGGATGCGCGCCGCGGCCAGGTTGGTGAGCGCCTCGCCGATCGCCATGCGTCCGCTGGCGGCGGGGTCGATGAGCGCCAGCGGCGTGCGCTCGCCCAAGGCCATGGCCTCGCCGGTGTAACCTTCGTAGCCGCTGGCGGTGACCGCCACGTCGGCCACCGGCACCTGCCACGGGCCGACCATCTGGTCACGGCACACCAGCCCGGACACGGTACGATCGCCGATGGTGATGAGAAAGGTTTTATTGGCAACGGTCGGAAGCCGCAACACGCGATAGGCCGCTTCCTTGAGATTGAGCTCTTTGGTCTTGAAGCGTTCGAGCTTGCGCTTGACGCGCTGTACTTCGCGCTGCATCTTCGGCGGCTTGCCGAACAGGACGCCGAGGTCCATGTCGATCGGTGTCGCCATGCGTTCGGCGAGCGCGGCATCCGCCGTCAGGTTCCGGTTCGATCTGAAGTAGCCGTCTTCCAGCACCAGATGCCGTGCTTCGGTCGCTTCGCCGACCATGGCATAGGGGCAACGCTCGCGCTCGCACAACGCGCGGAAGGTTTCGAGCTGTTTCCCGTCCACCGCCAGCACGTAGCGCTCCTGCGCCTCGTTGCACCAGATCTCCATCGGCGACATGCCGGGCTGGTCGTTCGGCACCGCGCGCAGGTCGAATTTGCCGCCGCGACCGGCGCCATTCACCAGCTCCGGCAACGCGTTCGACAAACCGCCGGCGCCGACGTCGTGAAGGGAAAGGATGGGGTTTTCCTCGCCCAGCGCCCAGCATTGATCGATGACTTCCTGGCAGCGCCGCTGCATCTCGGCGTTGGAACGCTGCACCGAGGCGAAATCAAGCTCCTCGTGGCTGGTGCCCGTGGCCATGCTCGAGGCCGCCCCACCGCCGAGACCGATCAGCATCGCCGGTCCGCCGATGACGATGATCTTCGCGCCCGCCGGGATGTCGTGTTTGTGGACATGCTGTGCGCGGATGTTGCCAAGGCCGCCGGCGAGCATGATCGGCTTGTGATAGCCGCGCACTTCGTCGCCGACTTGCATCTCGAAAGTGCGGAAATAACCGCCGATGTTCGGGCGGCCGAATTCGTTATTGAAGGAGGCGCCACCGATGGGGCCTTCGAGCATGATCGCGAGCGCGCTGACGATGCGCCCGGGCTTGCCGTGATCCTGTTCCCACGGCTGCACCGCGCCGGGGATGCGCAGGTTGGAAACCGAAAAGCCGGTGATGCCGGCCTTGGGCTTGGCGCCGCAGCCGGTCGCGCCTTCGTCACGGATCTCACCGCCCGAGCCGGTGGCCGCGCCGGGAAACGGCGAGATCGCGGTCGGGTGGTTGTGGGTCTCGACCTTCATGAGGATGTGGGTGTCGTCCTCGTGATAGCTGTAAACGCCGCTGCCCGGCTCGGGGAAAAACCGCCCGCTGCGCCCACCTTCGATCACCGCGGCGTTGTCCTCGTAGGCGCTGAGCGTACCCTTGGGGTTGGCGGCGTGTGTCTGGCGGATCATGCCGAACAGCGAATACTCCTGCGGCTTGCCGTCGATGATCCAGTCGGCGTTGAAAATCTTGTGCCGGCAGTGCTCGGAGTTGGCCTGCGCGAACATCATGAGCTCGACGTCGGTGGGATTGCGTCCGAGGCGCGTGAAATTTTCGACGAGGTAATCGATTTCGTCTTCCGACAGCGCCAGTCCCCACTCGCGATTGGCCTCGACCAGCGCCTCCCGTCCGCCCGCGGTTACGTCCACCACGCGCAGGGCAGAGGGCGCGTCCTCGCGGAACAGCTGCGACGCCTGCGTGAGATCGGGCAGCACGTTCTCCACCATGCGGTCGTGGATCAGCGGCACCAGGTCTTCGCGCTCTGCGGCGCCCAGCGGACTGGCGTCGGTTTTCGTGAAATACCAGGCAACGCCGCGTTCGATGCGCCGGATCTGCTTGAGGCCGCAACAATGCGCGATGTCGGTGGCCTTGGTGGACCAAGGCGATATCGTGCCGAGACGCGGCACCACCAGCAGCAGCTCGCCGCCCGGCTTCGCCTGGGCGGCCCTGGGGCCGTAAGTCAGCAGGCGCACGAGCACGGTCTGCTCGCGCGTGCTCAGTTCGCCCTCGAGGGCCGCGAAATGCCAATAGAGCGCCGTGACATTGGCGATGGCCGGCACGCGCGCGCGCATCTCCGCCAGCAGCTTGTCGCGCCGGAACGGCGACAGCGCCGGCGCGCCGCGCAACGACAGGATCGGCGGGGCTTTCGGAGCTTCAGTCATTCGGTTCGCCATGCGGCCGGCTACACCCAGACTTGGGAAACGTTGTAAAAGGCCAGTCCTTCGTCCTGCTCGGCGACGTCAATCCATTCCGGCTCGCAGTCCATGGCTTTCGCCAGCGCCGCGCGCGCCAGCGCCGGCGTGTTGTTGGTCTCGCTCAGGTGCGCCGCGGCCACGTAGCGCAGGCGCGGCGAGGCGATTTGCGACAACAAGCGCGCCGCCACTCCGTTTTCCAGATGGCCGTGCTCGCCGGCGATGCGCGCCTTGAGCGACGGCGTATAGGGACCGTCGCGCAGCATGCGCGCGTCGTGATTGCATTCGAGCACGAGCGCGTCGCACTCGCTCAGCATTTCCACGACATGCGCGGTGATGGAACCGATGTCAGTGAGAAAACCGAAGCGCGTATCGCCGTCCGTAAAAACGAACTGGCACGGCTCGCGCGCGTCGTGCGGCACGGGGAAGGGATGCACCTCGATATCGCCGACGGCAAAGCTCTCGTGCGGATTGATCAGGCGGATGTCGGCGTCCGCGTCGAACTGGCCCTTGAGGGCGGAGAAAGTTCCGGCGGTCATCCACACCGGCACCCCGAAACGGCGCGCGCAACTGGCGACGCCGCGGCAATGATCGCCGTGTTCGTGGGTGATGAGGATGGCGCTGAGCTTGTCGGGGCTGCGGTCATGGCGTTCGAAGCGCATCGCGGTTTCGCGCGCCGAGAATCCGCTGTCGAGCATCAGCAGGGTGCGACCGCATTCGATCAGCGCGGTATTGCCGCGGCTGCCGCTGCCGAGAATGCCGAACCGCAATCCGGCGCGCTCAGCCTGTGTCCGTTTGCCCGATTTCCGCAGTCGCCACCGCCTATTTCAATTGATCGTAAAGCAGCGTCAGGATTCGTTCGCTGGTCTTGGATTGCTCCGGCGCGCCGTCCTTGCTCAGCACATCCACCCGGGATGTCGTCGCGTCGCCCTTGACGAGAATCTGGTATTCGTTCGTCGGGTCCTTGTCCTTGCCGCTGAACATGCGCCGGAAGAAACCCTTTTTCTTCTGAGGGTTGTCCGGGTCGATGTAACGCACGTAGTAGATGCCCTTCGAGCGGTCGCGGTCTTCCACGGTGAAGCTGGTGCGATCCAGCGCCAACCCAACGCGCCGCCAGGCACGTTCGAAATCCTCCGACAGGCTGAGTGACGTAGCCGCGCCTTCGTGTGAAAGTTTCGCGCGTTCAGCCGACGGCGTCGCGGCAAGAGAGGCGATGATGCTTTTCGCCTTGTCATCCTTCACGCCCAGGCTCACCATCAGCAACTGCAACATTTCGGCCTCGAGACCCGGATCGTTAGGACGCGGTTCCCAGCGCGTCTCGCCGATTTCCGATATGCCCTGCTGATTCACGACGACTTCCTGCATGCCGAACTGGCTGATGTACACGTCGGTGGTTCCCGGTGCCGTGTCGCGTTCGAGCCGGATGCGGTATTTGTCGCGCGTTCCGGTTGAATACAGCGTGCCCAGGGACTTGGCGAGCAGCTTCTGGATACTCGTACCGACTTTCGCGCGGTTCTCCGACCAGTCGGTTTCGATGATGCCGGTCTGCGGATTTTCCTTGTCGATGATGAGTCCGCTGTTCAGAACGAATTCACGTACCTTCGGCCACAGTTGTTCGGGCGACATCTGTACCACCAGCCAGCGCATCTGCCCGTCGCGCCCCATGCGGATGCCGCTGAAATCCGGCAACACGTCCCCGCCCACGGACGCCTTGGTTAAGGTTCCCTTTTCGGTCACAAATCCCGAATAGGTCGCCGTCCCCGGCGCCGGTTCGACCGGCTCCTTGACGCCCTCCGGGGCGGACAGGTCCGGCGGAATATCGAGTGGCGGCAGCGTGCGCGTGGCCTTGTAATCGATCTTGCGCTTCTCGGCGATGGTCTGACAGGCGCTGACGGCTAGCGCGGCCAGCAGGCAAAGCAGGATGGTGGCGAATCGTTTCGTCATGGAGCCTCGGCTATGAAATCAGTCATGGATCAGGTAATAACGCCCGCCGCGCGCATGGCCGACCGCACGGTCTCGTGATGCTTCGACGACAGCGGCGTCAGCGGCAGGCGGATACCCCCTTTGATCAGCCCCATCTCGTTTAGTGCCCACTTCACCGGAATTGGATTGGCCTCGACGAAAAGCTGCTTGTGCAGGCCCATGAGGCGGTCGTTGATGGCGCGCGCCTCCTTTTCCTTGCCGGCGCGCGCGAGCATGCACATCTCGTGCATCAACCTGGGAGCGACATTGGCCGTGACCGAAATGTCGCCCTTGGCGCCGAGCAGCATGCAATCGAGCGCCGTGGCGTCATCGCCCGAATAAAGATCCAGCTTCTTCCCGCAGCGGCGCAGGATGTCGCGCGCGCGGTCCAGGTTGCCGGTCGCTTCCTTGATGCCAACTATATTAGGTATGTCGGCGAGACGTTCGACGGTTTCAGGCAGCATGTCACAGGCGGTGCGTCCGGGCACATTATATAGTATCTGCGGGATCGGCACGGCCTCGGCAATCGCCCTGTGATGCAGGTACAGTCCTTCCTGGGTCGGCTTGTTGTAGTAAGGCGTCACCAGCAGGCAGGCATCCGCCCTGGCGTGCTCGGCGCAGCGCGTGAGTTCAATCGCCTCCGTGGTGGAATTCGCGCCCGTGCCGGCGATCACCGGCACCCTTCCCTTGGCGTATTCCACCGTGAGACGGATCACCTCGCAATGCTCGCCCAGGTCGAGCGTCGGCGACTCGCCGGTGGTGCCGACCGCGACGATGGCGTCGGTGCCGTTCTCGATATGGAAATCCACCAGGCGACGCAAGGCCGGCCGGTCGAGCGACCCGTCCTCGTTCATGGGCGTGACCAGGGCCACCATGCTGCCTTGGAACATAAGATACAGACCTGAAAATGTTTCGCGGAAAGGCGCATGGTACTTGCGCCCCCTGCCGATGACAAGGTTGCGTCGCCACGCGCGGGAGCTAGCAATTATAGGCAAATCAGCGCATTTTTATGGCGCCGCTACTCGCCCTGTTTTAAGCTGCCGGCCCATGACAACGCCCCTTGAGAAAGTCGTCCGCGAAATCCGCATCAATCCCATCGTGCCAAGCGAATCGGTGCTGGTGGCGACCGCGCGCAGCATGCGCCCGAAAAAAGCCGAGGAGCCCGCGCCGCGCGACACCCGCGCCCACGTCGATACCTGTCCGTTCTGCACCGGCAACGAGCACATGACACCGCCCGTGATTGCCGCCTACCCCGCCGAGAAGAACTGGGAAATCCGCATCGTCGAGAATCTTTACCCGGTGCTGGGTGACGACCGCTCGAATCCTAGCCTCAGCTTTGGCCTGCAGCAGACCATCGACGGTTACGGCCGGCACGAGGTGATGATCGACCATGACCGGCATGGCATCGCGATTCATGAAATGAGCGAGCCGCATCTGGCGCTGTTGTTCTCCGTTTACCGCGACCGCATGGAGCAGCTTTATCGTTCCAATTCACGCCTGCGTTACGTGCTGGTGTTCAAGAACTTCGGCCCGGCCGCCGGCGCCTCGATTGCGCATACCCACAGCCAGGTGATCGCCATGCCGGTCATTCCCGACAACGTGCAGGCGGAGGTCACCAACAGCCGCGCGTTCCATCACAAGAATCATCACTGTATCTTCTGCTCGCTGATTGACGAGGCGCTGACCTTCGAGGCGACCATCTACGACCGCGAATCGGGCGAAATCCGGCGCAAGATCAACGTCGGCCAGTACGTGATCGAGCGCGTGGGCAAGTTCATCGCGATCAAACCGTTCGCCAGCCGTTACGAGTGGGAGGTGCATATCCTACCGCTCCAGCACCAGAGCGATTTCCTGCACATCGCGAAAGAGGACCTGGACGACCTCGCGCGCGTGATGCGCCGCACCATGGCGCGGCTCGACACCGTGCTCGGCGGCGCGCAGTACAATTACTTCCTGCATTCGCTCCCCCACGACGCGGATTTCGAAGATTGCGCGGCGAGTTATCACTGGCACATCGAGATCACCCCGCGCACCAGCATCCCGTCCGGCTTCGAGCTCGGCTCGGGACTGTTCGTCAACACCGTGGCGCCGGAAGCGGCGGCGGAGAAACTGCGGGCGGTGGAGATTCCGTAAGATTATTGCGCCACAGAGGGCACAGAGAAAAAATAGAGGCTATTAGATGTAGGTTGGGTTAGGCGCGCAACGCTGGTGAAGCGGGGTGGTCACGAATGTCCGGTGGACATTCGTGCCGCTGAACGGGTACAAGCGATTTTCTTGTACCCCGGCAACAACCAACGATTTGTTGGGTTTCGCCTTGCTCAGCCCAACCTACAAATTCAGTTACTCCCGGGACCATCCGGCATCGCGTCGATAATGGCTTGCAGATCAAGCGAGCGAATGGCCGCGACCGCGCATTCCCACCGCCCTTCCTCGCACAGACCGCTGATACCGGCGTTTTCGTAGGCTTCGTGTGCCGCCTTCAGGCAGGCGTCGCGCACGGCTTCGACGAGTGGGTATTTCGAATTCATCTCATTCATGCGGTCATCTCCCGCGCCAGGGTCGGTGTCGATCGGTTGTACTTTATTTTATTACGCGGAATTTTTCCCACGCGGCGGGAAAAAGACGAATGGCCCGGCACCGTGACCTCGACCGTTTCGAAACAAGCTCGCGGCCGCTGGCTTTTTTCATTCTTCGCTGCTTTCTTCGCCCTCCTCTTCCGCGATCGGAATTCCCTGTTCCGCCAAAGGTTGGGCCCAATCTTCCGACGTCATGTCCGTTTCCGAGTAGCCGAGATCGTCGCGCTCGACGTCATCCACCGGCCCCGTCCAGTCCTCCGGTGGCTCTATGGCTTCGATACTAAGCTGACGCCAGTCTTCGAAATCCATCTCTTCGAGATCGCCGTCGAAATGCTGGGTTTCAACCGTGCCATCCGCCTCATCCAATGCAGTCACATAAAAATGCTGGCCCTTGTCCCGATGCCGGTACCATTGTGATACCACGGGTTTGAGCGCTGTAGGCATGACACACCTCCTCTTTCCACTGACGCCTTTTATACGTGTAATTTATTGACATTCAGACAACACGGTCTTTGACGCCTGTCAAAATACCAGCAAATACCCGTAGTAGCCTGCTTATCATGCAGATATTTCTATCGGCGACGAAAGCAATGAACAATGAGGCGCCAGTCCTTTTTGCACTTCACGCTAGCCGTTCATTTGGCGAAGGCGTGGCGCGGCAACTTGGAATCAGTCTGAGCACATGCGAGGAAGACAATTTCGAAGACAGCGAACATAAATCCTGCCAGACGGTTAATATCCGTAATAAAGCAGTTACGCGTTAAGGGATGGATTCAGTGGTGTAACGCTGCACACGTATGCGGCTTGACCAGTAGTCCGGAGGCAGGCCGGCCTTGTTCTTGAGGTGGCGCAGGAATTCACGCGGCTCGGGCAACTGTTCCCACACCGAGGGTAGAAACGTGCCCCGATAGAAGCCTTCCTCGATGATCAGCCCATCCACCTGCGGACGCAACTGCACCAGCAAGTCCTCTTCGGAAGAAAACTGCACCGGCTCTGGCGGATTTAATATGGAGATGTGGATATCGAGGCGTTCGTATTCCGGCCAGGTCAGCGTCGGGAAACGCGTGTCACGGAACGCCGCGCCGTAGGCGTTGCTCACCACGTCTTCGACCAGCGTCCGGCGTGCCTCGATCGTGCCGATGCAGCCGCGTAGCTTTTCATCGACCTGCAAGGTGACAAACGTGGCACGCAAGACACGCAGCGGTTCTGCATAGTCAGTCGTCTGAATGGCGAATGTCTCGCCACACAGGCCCTTCTTGATCGAATCCCCCGCCAATTGCAGAAGCTGCTGTTTGTGCTGGGGCGTGAGAGTTGGAGATGTGTTATTCAAAGATATAGGCGCCATAGCCCACCACCCGGTCATGCAAACCGGCGGTATCGCCGGAATTGCGCAGATCAATGGTCTTCGCCTTGAGACCGAGCCGGCGCGCCACGTGCAACAGGCCGTTCACGGGGTTGCGCCCGCAGGCATGATCGTAATCGATGTCATCCGGCCGCAGTTGTTCTATCGCCTGCGAGGTCGCGCGATCCAGTTTCTGCGCGGTTTTATAGTCGTGATAGTGGCTCAGGTCCGAGCTGACGACGATCAGGGTTTCCGCCCCGCCCCAGAGGAGATCGAGCACCTCGCCGACTTCCTCGGGCCCGGCGTCGCCCACCACCAGCGGCACCAGACTGAACTCACCCAATACTTCCTGGAGGAACGGCAGATGCACCTCGAGGCTGTGTTCCTGCGCGTGGGCGGCGTCCATCACATGCACCTGTGGGAGATGGGAGATTTTTTTGACCGCCTCCTGGTCCACCGTAACTTGCCCCAGCGGGGTCTGGAAGCAATCCGCGCTGGAAAGCGCGAGTCCGTGAAAGCCGACGCAATGCCCGGGGCCGAGCAGCACCACGCGCGTGATGCGGCCGCGCGCCGGCTTGATGCGCGCATAGGCCGAGGCCGCGATGGGGCCAGAATAGATATAGCCTGCATGTGGCGCGATAATGGCCTTGGGCACAGCACCGCTCGTGGGTACCGCCGCGAGATAACCTGACACCAGCGTGTGCAATTCACGCGGATTGTCGGGGTAAAACAGGCCGGCCACCGCCGGGTTTCGTACGCTCGTCATGGCAATTCCTGCAGGAAACCTGTTACTACAATGTGCCCGCCCGACGCTATTTTCAAGTAAAACTGCGCAGGCGTAGTATGAATATATTGATTCGGCACTCCCCAAGCCGCATTAACTATCCATGGAAACGAAAATCCTCGATTCAGCGTCGGTGGTCCCGACCCGCTACTGGCATAAGCTCGACGACGGGCGCGTGCAGTGCGACGTATGCCCGCGTTATTGCAAACTGCACGAAGACCAGCGTGGCCTGTGTTTCGTGCGCGGCAACCACGATGACCACATCGTGCTCACCACCTATGGCCGCTCCAGCGGCTATTGCGTGGATCCGATCGAGAAAAAACCGCTCAATCATTTCCTGCCCGGCACCCCGGTCCTTTCCTTCGGTACCGCCGGCTGCAACCTGGCCTGCAAGTTCTGCCAGAACTGGGACATCAGCAAGTCGCGCGAGCTCGACACGCTGATGGATCGGGCTTCACCCGAAACCATCGCCAAGGCGGCCAAGGATCTCGATTGCCGCAGCGTAGCCTACACCTACAACGATCCGGTCATCTTCATGGAATACGCGATCGACGTTGCCAAGGCCTGCCGCGAACTCGGCATTAAATCCGTCGCAGTCACGGCAGGATACATGTGCGACGAACCGCGGCGCGAGTTTTACCAATACATGGACGCGGCCAACGTCGACCTCAAGGCCTTCACCGAGGATTTCTACTGGAAGGTGACCGGCTCGCATCTGCAGCCCGTGCTCGACACGCTCAAGTACCTCAAGCATGAAACCAAGGTATGGTTCGAGATCACCACCCTGCTCATTCCCGGCCTCAATGACTCGGAGAAGGAGATCGAGGAAATGACGCAATGGGTGGCGGAGAATCTCGGGTCCGACGTGCCGATGCACTTCACCGCGTTTCACCCGGACTGGAAGATGCGCGATATCCCTCCGACACCACCGGCCACGCTCATCAACGCGCGCCGGATTGCGATGAAAAACGGCGTGCGCTATGCCTATACCGGCAACGTGCACAACGAAGCGGGCGATTCGACCTATTGCCACCACTGCGGCGCCAAAATCATCGGGCGCGATTGGTACAACCTCACCGCCTGGAATCTCGATAAAGACGGCAAATGCATGGCCTGCGGCACCGCCTGCGCCGGGGTGTTCGAGTCCAAGCCGGGCACGTGGGGCGCGCGGCGACTACCGGTGCGTCTCGCCAATTTCGTCGCGTAGTCAAACTTCATCATTCCCAAGCCTCATCCCAAGCATGAGCAACGGGCGGTGGGAACATTTTCCGCATGAAGCCGACATGGGCGTGCGCGGCATCGGCGGCTCCCTCGAGCAAGCCTTCGAACGGGCGGCACTGGCGATGACCGCCGTCATCACGGACCCCGCGAAAGTCGCCGCCGCCGACCGGGTGGAGATTACCTGCCGGGCGCCGGACGATGAACTACTGCTGGTGGACTGGCTCAATGCGCTCATTTACGAAATGGCCACGCGCAAATGGCTATTCAGCCGTTTCGAGGTTCATATTAAGGATCATGTGCTCACGGCGCACGCTTGGGGCGAACCGATGGATAACGATAAGCATCAACTGGCGGTCGAGATCAAGGGGGCTACATATACTGCGTTGCGGGTCGCGCGCGAGAGCAATGGCGAATGGATCGCGCAGTGTGTGGTGGATGTATGAATTAGATAATTGTGTGCGCTCCGCGCACGATAGAACGGCTACTTGCGGATGGCTCCACCCCTGCACTCATCTTCTTTCGAATCGCCTTCGGCGATGATAAAAAGCTACTTGTGGGTGGCTGACCCACAGCAGGTGACTTTCTCTTGTGCGCACAAGAGAAAGTCACCAAAGAGAATGCGCCCCGGTCGCTTCGCCGCCCAAACACCGGGCGGCGCCCTGCGCGTCTCGCGGCGGCCGGGCCGCGAGCCTAACTCGCCGGGCGCTGAACAACGCGCCTCGGGCTCGATCAGGAGTCTCGCGACGACTCCCGGCCTGGCTCGGTGCTCGGCTCGCTCCGACGGGGGTGGTAGCAACCCTCCTTAGGCCGATACGTAGAGGTGTTTTCAAGACCCCCTTGGTCAAGCCGAGCGACGCGTGAAGCCGAAGCGCAGGCCCGCAGGGGCGCAAGCAGGAAGCTTGCGCGTGCGCCGCCGCGACAGGGAGGTCGCGTCGGCGCACCCCCTGAGGCGAACGCGGCGCGAGGGGACCCGCGGTGTTGGCGGGCGCAGGCCAGGGGTGACCTTTCTTTTCGTCGCTTTTCTTTGGGCAAGCAAAGAAAAGCGACCCAGGGTGCAGGGGCGGAGCCACCCGCAATTAGATTTTGAGATCGCGCGCAAGGCGCGCGATAACATTCAAAGCCTGGATGCCCGCCTTCGCGGGCATGACAGAAAACATGGTTTTCGCGGGAATGAGGCAATAGCCGCAATGGATATATCACTCTTCAGCCGCCACACCGACTACGAATGGGAGATCGCCCCCCACGGCGCCATGCGCGTGCCAGCGGTGATCTACGCGGACGAAACGCTGATTCGCGCGATGGACCACAAGGTATACGAGCAGGTGTGCAACGTCGCCGCCCTGCCCGGCATCGTCAAGGCCTCCTACGCCATGCCCGACGCGCACTGGGGCTATGGCTTTCCCATCGGCGGCGTGGCCGCCTTCGATCCGGAGGAAGGCGGCGTGGTGTCGGCCGGCGGCGTGGGCTTCGACATCTCCTGTGGCGTGCGCTGCCTGCACACCGGGCTGAACACCGAGGATGTCATCGCGGTTCAGAAATCGCTGGCCGATACCTTATACAGGGAAATCCCCGCCGGCCTCGGGAGCACCGGCGCCATCCGTCTTAATCAGTCCGAGATGGATGCGATGCTTTCGGGCGGCGCGGCCTGGGCCGTGAAACGCGGTTACGGGAGCGCGGCGGATCTCGAACACATCGAGGAGCACGGCCAGATGCGCGGCGCGCGCCCGGACTGCGTGTCCGAGCACGCGAAGAAACGCCAGCGTGACGAGATGGGCACGCTCGGCAGCGGGAATCATTATCTCGAGGTGCAGAAGGTCGTGAAAGTCTTCGACACGAACGCGGCGAATGTTTTTGGCATTCGCGAAAACGACGTCGTCGTCAGCATTCACTGCGGTTCGCGCGGCCTCGGGCATCAGATCGGCACCGAATTCCTGAAGGAAATGGTGATCGCCGCCTCGGGCTACGGCATCATGCTCCCCGACCGCGAACTCGCCTGTGCGCCGATCAACTCCCCGCTGGGCGAGGATTATCTCGGCGCGATGCGCGCCGCGATCAACTGCGCGCTCGCCAACCGTCAGATCCTTACCCATCTCGTGCGCGATGCCTTCGCCATGGTGCTGCCCAAGGCGCGCCTGCCGCTGCTTTACGATGTCTCGCACAACACCTGCAAGGTCGAAGAGCATGTCGTGGACGGTAAGCCGCGCAAACTCTACGTGCACCGCAAGGGCGCAACGCGCGCCTTCGGTCCGGGTCATCCGGACATACCTGCGATGCTGCGCAGCGTGGGCCAGCCGGTGCTGATCGGCGGCTCGATGGGCACCGGCTCCTATATCCTTGCCGGAGCCAGGGAAGGCGCAGCGCTGTCATTCAGCTCCGCCTGCCATGGCGCCGGACGGGCCATGAGCCGGCACCAGGCGTACAAGACCTGGAAGGGGCGTCAGGTCATAGACGAGCTAGCCGCGCGCGGGATCCTGATTCGCAGTCCATCCGGTCGTGGCGTGGCCGAGGAAGCGCCGGGCGCGTACAAAGACGTGTCCGCCGTCGTGGACGCCGCCGATGCCGCCGGCCTCGCGCGCAAGGTGGCGCGGCTGGAGCCGCTCGTCTGCATCAAGGGATAATGGGATAAAATCCGCTACCCGCCATGACCCACGACCCTTTCATCACCGAGATTTCCCGGCATATCTGGGACAGCAAATACCGCTTCCGCGACGGCGATATCGTGCATGACGAAACCATCGACGACAGCTGGCGGCGCATCGCGCGCGCGCTGGCGGGCGTGGAAAAGGATAGCTGGTCCCAGTGGGAACAGCGTTTTTACGAAGCCCTGCGCGATTTCAGATTCCTCCCCGGCGGACGCATCCAGGCCGGCGCCGGCACCGGCCGGCGCGTGACGCTTTTCAACTGCTTCGTCATGGGCACCATCGACGATTCGATGGACGGCATCTTCGACGGCCTGAAAGAGGGCGCGCTCACCATGCAGCAGGGCGGCGGCGTGGGTTACGACTTCTCCACGCTGCGGCCCCAGGGCGCGCAGGCGAAAAGCGTCGGCACCGTCGCCTCGGGGCCGGTGTCGTTCATGCAGATCTGGGACGCCATGTGCGCCACGCTGCTTTCCACCGGCGCGCGCCGCGGCGCGATGATGGCGACGTTGCGCTGCGACCATCCCGACATCGAGGCCTTCATCGACGCCAAGCGCGATAGCCGCGTGCTGCGGCATTTCAATCTCTCGGTGCTGGTCACGGACGCCTTCATGGACGCCGTGCGCCGGGACGACGACTGGGCGCTCATCTTTCCCGCCGAGGATGGCGCTACCGCGGGAGTCGAAACCGTGATGCGGCCCTGGTCGGGCCAATCCGCGCCGGTGCGCTGCCGCGTATACCGGCGGGTGCGCGCCCGCGCCCTGTGGGACCGGCTCATGCGCGCCACCTACGAATACGCCGAGCCGGGCGTGCTGTTCATCGACCGCATTAACCAGTTCAACAATCTCTGGTACCGCGAGCACATCAGCTCCAGCAACCCCTGTGGCGAAATTCCGCTGCCGCCCTACGGCGCCTGCGATCTCGGTTCCATCAACCTGACTACATTCGTTCACGAGCCCTTCAGCAACAATGCACGACTGGACTTGGACGGCATCCGGAATACCGCCGCCATCGCCACGCGCATGATGGACAACGTCATCGATGCCTCGCAGTTTCCGCTGGAAAAGCAAGCCGCGCAGGCGCGCGGCACGCGGCGCATCGGCCTGGGATTCACGGGCCTGGCGGACACGCTCATCATGCTCGGTTTGCGTTACGACGAGGAACCGGCGCGCAAGCTCGCGGCCAATGTCATGCAGGCGATCTGCCACACGGCCTACCGCAGCTCGATCGCCCTGGCCAGGGAAAAAGGCGCGTTCCCGTACTTCGAGCGCGAGAGTTATCTGCAGGGAAAATTCATACAAGATCTTCCGCACGACATACAGGATGACATCGCGCGCCATGGGCTGCGCAACAGCCACCTGACCGCGATCGCGCCGACCGGCACGATCAGTCTCCTGGCAAACAATATTTCCAGCGGCCTCGAGCCGGTGTACCAATTCAGCCTCACCCGGCGCGTGCTGGAACTCGACGGCCGTTACACCGAGCACCCGCTGACCGACTATGCAATGCACCGGTGGTGCGAACAGCACGGCGCCGAGAAGCCGTCGTCCGCGTTCGTGGATACCCGCGCGCTGAACCCCGCGGCGCATCTCGCCATGCAGGCGGTGCTGCAGCCATTCGTGGATAATTCCATTTCCAAAACCATCAACGTTCCGCGCGATTACCGCTTCGAGGATTTCAAGGAAATCTACCAACAGGCCTATCACATGGGCCTCAAGGGCTGCACCACCTTCCGTCCCAATCCCATCACCGGCGAGGTGCTGCGCGGCGAAGGCGAGTCCGCGCCGCATTGCTGCACCGTCGAGCGCGAGGCGGACTGACGGCAATCCCTGTTATCCAGCGCGCCATCCCGTTACAATTCAGCCACCAGTTTCAGAAACCTCCATGAAAAAAGCCGTAGTAGGAAAAATCGTCCCCGACACGAAACTGCAGGCCACCGCGGACAAGACCTTCCGCCTGCATGATCTCAAGGGAAAATACACGGTGCTGTATTTCTATCCCAAGGACGACACCCCCGGCTGCACCTTGGAAGGACAGGATTTCCGCGACCGCGCCGGCGAGTTCAAGAAACTCAAGGCCGCGGTGTATGGGATCTCGCGCGACAGCCTCGCGTCGCACGAAAAATTCAAGGCCAAGTTCAAATTTCCCTTCGATCTCATTTCCGACGAGGACGAAGCGCTGTGCCGGATCTTTGACGTCATCCGTGAAAAGAGCCTCTACGGAAGGAAATACCTCGGCGTGGACCGCAGCACCTTCATCCTCGACCAGGACGGCGTGTTGCGCCATGAATTCCGCGGCGTGAAGGTCAAGGGACACGTGGACGAAGTCATCGAGGAAATCCGGAAACTCCAGAAACCCGCGTCAAAGCGTCAATGACCGCCAAACGAAAGATCTTCGTCGTCGACACCAACGTTCTCATCCATGATCCGAGCTCGATTCTGCGATTTCAGGAACACGATGTAGTCATTCCCATCGTGGTGCTGGAAGAACTCGATAGCATCAAGGTCGGCATGTCGGAGGTGGCGCGCAACGTGCGTCAGGTCAGCCGCCTGCTCGACGAGCTCGTTGAAAAAGCCAACGGCGACATCAGCCACGGCATCAAGCTGCCTTCCGTCACCAAGGACATCGAAACCGGGCATCTCTATTTTCACATGGAGGAGGCACGCAGTCCGCTGCCGTTCGGACTCTCCGGCCGCAGCTCGGACAACGCCCTGCTCGGCATCACGCTCGATCTGAGCAAAAGCCACCCCGACCGGCAGACTATCCTCGTTACCAAGGACATCAACCTGCGCCTCAAGGCGCGCGCACTCGGCATCCTCGCGGAGGATTACACCAACGACCAGGTGTTGGACGACGCCAACCTGCTGTATACCGGCGCGGAGAAACTGGACGCGGATTTCTGGGAAACGCACAGCAAGAACATGGAATCATGGAAGGAGGAAGGCCGCACCTTCTACCGCCTGCGCGGACCCAAGGCGCGCGCCTGGCTGCCCAACCTGTTCCTGTACAGCAACGAGCAGCGCCCGTTCGAGGCCGTGGTGCGGCGCATGGAGAATGACTCGGCGATCATTGAGGTCGTGAAGGACTACGCCTCGGAGCGCAACAAGGTCTGGGGCATCCATGCGCGCAACCGCGAGCAGAATTTCGCGCTGAACCTGCTCATGGACCCGGAAGTGGATTTCGTCAGCCTGCTCGGCCAGGCCGGCACCGGCAAAACGCTGCTCACCCTGGCCGCGGCGCTGATGCAGACGCTCGAGACCAAGCGCTACATGGAAATTATCATGACGCGCATGACCGTGCCGGTGGGCGAGGACATCGGCTTCCTGCCCGGCACCGAAGAGGAAAAGATGGGTCCGTGGATGGGCGCGCTCGAGGACAATCTCGACGTGCTGCAGGAAACCGCGACCCACGAGCACGGCGCCTGGGGCCGCGCCGCCACCCACGATCTGCTGCGCAGCCGCATCCGCATCAAGTCTCTGAACTTCATGCGCGGCCGCACGTTCCTGAAGAAATTTCTCATCATCGACGAAGCGCAAAACCTGAGCCCGCACCAGGTCAAGACCCTCGTCACCCGCGCCGGCCCCGGCAGCAAGATCGTCTGCCTCGGCAACATCGCCCAGATCGACACGCCCTATCTGACGGAAACGACCTCGGGCCTGACCTACGTCGTGGACCGCTTCAAGCAGTGGGAGCACAGCGGGCACATCACATTGCAACGCGGCGAGCGTTCACGCTTGGCCGATTACGCATCGGAGATTCTCTAGCTGTCGTCATTCCCGCGAAGGCAGGAATCCAGGAAATGAACAATCGAGCGGCCTTCGGCCGCGATTCGACCGCATAATTGCGGGTGGCTCCGCCCCTGCACCCCGGGTGACTCTTCTTTGCTTGTCCAAAGAAGAGTCACCAGAAGAAAAGACCCCCGGTCGCTTCGCCGCGCAAACACTGCGCGGTGCTCGGCTCGCTCCGACGGGAGGGGAGCAACCCACCTCCGACCTTCACGCGGAGGTGTTTTCAAAACCCCGTAGCCGCCGCCGAGCATCGCAGCTCGAGCGGGAGTATTTAAGCGAGCACCTGTTTGAGCAAAGGCGCGTTGTTTGCGCCTTGCGAGTTGCGCAGCGCCCGCTCGGGCGAGAAGCGCAAGGGGAAGTCGGCGGCTCCGGGGCGCCCTTTCTTTTGGTCGCTTTTCTTTGGGCAAGCAAAGAAAAGCGACCTGCCGTGGGTCAGCCACCCACAATTAGGCTTTGAGATCGCGCGCCAAGCGCGCGATACCATTTACACCCTGGATCTCCGCCTTCGCGGGGATGACACCTGGATGCCCGCCTTCGCGGGCATGACAACAAACATAGCTGAAGCCTGCCCTCGAATGCTTTAGCCAAGGGCGGGACGACGTCAATGATTAATCTTTATTATTCCCGGTCAACTTCTCGTAATGCGCGCGGAATAGAATCTCCAGCTCTTCAATCACTTCAATTTTATCCCGCCCATGTATCACATGCTGGGTCATGATTGCTGAGGTTTCATTCAGCAATTTTCGGGCATCCAGCATTGGATAAGTCGCGCGCAGACGCTTGACCGCCTTGACGACGCTCTCTTCGGCGGGGCGGGGGATATCGAGTGGCGCGGGAATTTCGGCGGTGGTGACGTTCGGCACTGCTTCCGCGCCGGTACTGCCATGTCTGATCAGCAGAAACTCGGCGAATTCCAGCAACGCGGCGGCCTGAGTGGCGGGGAGCCGGTTAACGATCTCGGCCAGGCGTTTTTCAATATTGTCCGGCACGGCGAGTAGCAAAATACGCTAGGAATGGCTATTTTTCTGCGCGGCGCGCTTTTCGCAGTGCTCATGCGCGAAATCCATGAACTCGTCCATGGCGCGCAGACGGAATTTCTGGCGCTGGAACACGATGGAAAACGGCCGTTCGAGTGGCGGCTCGAGCGGAATTGCCGCCAGCGTGGCGAGCTTCAGTTCCTTCACCACCGTCGCTTGCGAGACGATGGACACACCCAGCCCCGCCTCGACGGCGCTCTTGACGGCTTCGGGGTTGCCCACCTCGACATTGACGTTGAGGTCCTGCGGCGGCATGTTGTTCTTCGCGAGATATTCATTGATGAACTCACGCGTACCGGAACCCTCCTCGCGCGCCACGAATGGCAGGCCCTGGATGTCGGCGACCGAGATCTTGGGTTTCTTCGCCAGCGGATGCTGCGGCGGGCAGATGAACACGAGCTTGTCGTGCCAGCAGACCTCAACCACCAGATTTTTGTTCACGATCGGCGACTCGACGATGCCCACGTCCACGGAATTTTCCTCGACCATGTGAACGATGCCTTCGGAATTCGAGACCTTGAGCCGGATGTTGATACCCGGGTGTTTTTCCTTGAATGTGCCGAGCAAGCTCGGGAGCATGTACTCCGCGATCGTGGTACTGGCACCGATGATGAGAATGCCGCTAACATCGCCCGTCAGCTCGCGGACCCGGATATCCATCTCGGAATAAAGCGCGACAATGCGTTCGGCGTACTCGAATACGCGCTCGCCCGCGGCGGTGAGGCTGATGCGGTTGTGGGTGCGATCGAACAACCGCGTGTTGAAATACTCTTCGAGCTGCCGTATCTGGAAGGTCACGGCGGGCTGCGTCATGTGCAGCGTCTCGGCCGCCTTGGTGAAGCTCAGCAAACGCGCCACGGTATGAAAAACCTGAAGTCTTCGATCCGCCATCGAATTATCCCATCCACCCCAAAAGCCGTTTCCCGGCGAGTTATTTATTTAATTTTAAATATATTGGCCGGCGCATTTCAACACAATGGCTGCTTGATAGATACTCGCGCCACCCATGAGGGTAACGCGCGTCAGAATCCTTGCAGTTTGAGCTTGAGGTCCGTGGGGCTGGTCGCGTAGAACAGGGCGGTTTCTTCGTCAATGAGCCCCTGCTTGACCAGATTGAGCAGAGAGGAATCGAAACTCAGCATACCCTCGGCCACCGTCCCTTTGCGGATAAGGTCGGAAAGTTCCTTGATCTTGACCGGATCCAGTATGTACTCGCGCGACAATGCCGAGACCGTCAAGACTTCGCACGCCACAATACGGCCCTGGCCACTCTTGCGCGGCAACAAGCGCTGGCTGACCACGCCGCGCAGGTTCTGCGCCAGCTTGGCGCGGATGCCGACCTGTGCCTCCGGCGGGAAACTGGTGACGATGCGCGAGATGGTCTCCGCCGCCCCCGGTGAGTGCACCGTGGAGAGCACGAGGTGGCCGGTTTCCGCGGCGATCATCGCTGTTTCGATGGTTTCCGGGTCGCGCATTTCACCCAGGAGAATCACGTCCGGATCCTCGCGCAAGGCGGCGCGCATGGCGTCGGCAAACGTATTGGTGTCTATGCCGACCTCGCGCTGGGTGATGATCGAACGCTTCTCGGAGAACAGGAACTCGACCGGGTCCTCGATGGTAATGATGTGTTCGCTGCGTTCGAGGTTAATACCGTTGATGAGCGAGGCCAGCGTGGTGGATTTGCCGGAGCCGGTCGCCCCCGTGAGCAAGACTAGGCCGCGCTCGAGCTTTGTCAATTCCGTCACGATTTCCGGCAGGAACAATTCCTCGGGTGTGGGAATGTTGGTGCTGATGACGCGCAGCACCATGCCGATGGACCCACGCTGATAAAAGATGTTGGCGCGCACGCGGCCGATATCCTTGAAGCCGATGGAAAGGTCCACCTGATGGGACTTCTCGAATTGCGAGAGCAGTCGCGCCGACATCATGGTGCGCGACAACCGCTCCATGAAATCCGGCGGCAATGGCGGGATCTCGCGCAATGTGCGCAGGTTGCCGTCCACCCGCAGGATTGGATGATTGCGCGTGCGCAAATGGATGTCCGAGGCGTTGACCCGCACGGCGTGCGCCAGCACCTGACCCAGAAGCTTGAGCGGGTCGGTCGTGCTGCCGATCGAACCGGCGGTATCACCGGCAGGCGCGGCGGCTGGGCTGTTTTTCGGACTGGTGGCTTCGGACATGTTGAGTCTGTCTATTCCGTCTGTGTCTAGTTTAGATCATTCTGAGCATGGTGCGATTTCGCGGATTTCCATACAAATAACATGACAGCGCAGCCCTTAAAAAAAACAGACACGTTTTGCGTGTCTGTTTGTCCTGCTGGACACCGGCGTTGCTACCCGGCATCTTCTCGGGCGCTTATTGTTCGCGCTTGAAACCGGCCACGGCTTCCAGCGCCAACTGGATCCCCCACGGGGCTGTCATGATCTTGGTGAATCCGTGTTCACCGGCCATTGACGTGTCCGGGAAATTCAGGGCAATGCGATAACGCGCGCGCAGGGCGATCACACGTTCACCATCCACCATCAATTCATAAGGAAGGTAAGCGGTGTGTTTCAGATCGCTGAAATCGACGATATCGATGATTTCCTTGTCGGTATCCTTGTTGCCTTTGTCGATACCGTCACCCTTGGGGATCGCGACACCGAAAACGCTGATCTGCTTGCCCGGTAGATCGATACGATAAACCTTCTTGGTGCCGCCAACACCGGCGGCCAGATTCTTTTCAACCGTTTCAACCGCGGTTTTATAGTCAGGATGCTCCTTGAAGACATCCACATCCCTGAAATACGGCATGAACATGGCGTAACGGTACATGCCCGGTCCCAGTTTTTCCTCCGGAATGCCGTTTTCCGAACCGAATACCTTCACGGCACCCAGCGCGGTCTTGAGCTTGCTGGAAACGGACTCGAGCTTGCCCATGCCGTAGGCCGTGCCGAGATAGGCTGGGTTCACATACGCCACCTGGATTTTGCCCTTGACCTCGGTCACCGAGATGCGCTGGGCGGCGCCGAATCCACCGTTGAACACCTTGGCCGCGGTCGTTTTCAGGTCATTGTTGGTGACGCAGATCACGACCGCGTTGGCAAAAGGTGAATAACTGCCGACGATCTCAAATCCCGCGGCGGTCACCTTCAATTTCACCGCATCGGCCACCTGCTTGAGATCCCCGGGAGGCGTGTCGCCCAGAATGAAAGGCCTGAGCGTTTCCGCCGCGGCCTGGCTGGACATCCAAAGAATCGCCATGATGGCGAGGAAGAACTTGTTAAGGAATTTGGTCCGCATAACACATATCTCCTGAAAAAAAATAAAAGGGCTGGAATTGCTTCCAGCCCTTCAATGACAGCTTATTTATCTTTTAACCTTTACCATTTCTTACCCCAGGCTATACCGAGTGAGTTTTGATCCATCTGAATTTTTTCGTTGCCTGCGGCGCCTGCACCAAGAAACGTATCGAACAGGCTTGTGCCCGACACATCGTTCTTGAAGGCATGCATGTAAGCCATCGTGAGCTCGGAGTTCTTGTCCATATTGTAGGTAAATCCGAGCGTCAGATGGTCCTGCACAACACCTGGTGCAAGAATATTGAAGGTTACATCTCGTGACTGGATCGGATTATCGGTATGATCAATGCCAGCCCGCAACATCAGCATGCTGCTGTACTGATACTGGATACCGATTTTGAACACATCGATGTCGGACCAACCGAAACCACGATCACCTGAACCACCGAGAGTATTGGCTATCCCAGGGTTCCCATTAGTGCTGGGGTTTGAGACAGACTTCACGTCTGTGTAGTTGATACGCTGATAATCAAGGGCGATGGTAGTCTTCGGGAAAGCTTTAAATGCAATGCCGATGTTGTAGTTTGACGGCATGTCGAAGTCACCCTCTTCAGCAAACAGACCCTTGTACTTGTCAAACTTGCTCATGGACATCTTAGTAGCGTAGGCAGCGCCCATTGTAACGCTGTCTGAGAGCTTACCCATCCAGCCCACACGTACACCAAAACCGGTTGAAGTGGAATAACCGTTGTTGGTGAGATTGCCCGGGTCTCTCGAGAATCCGGCGAAGGCCTGGAGTCCTTCGGCTTTGAAG
>NZ_JBGQKW010000021.1:0-34270 GCF_041499725.1 Sulfuricaulis sp. | reverse complement strand
TGGCGGGGTCTTTCGCTCAAATCTGCTTGCGCAGTAGTTTAAGTCTTAGGCAGGTTGAACGTTTGCCGCCGACGGACCCTTCGGGCCCTGGGTCAGTTCAAACTTTACCTGCTGGCCTTCGGTCAGGGACTTGAAGCCCGAACCCTGGATGGCGGAGTGATGCACGAAGACATCCTTGCTGCCGTCAGACGGGGTGATGAAGCCGAAACCTTTTGCGTCGTTGAACCACTTAACTGTACCTGTATTCACGGAAATTCCTCATTTGGTTGAATTGCGATGGTATGCAGTTCATTCCTTGAAAGCTAACGCGGGGCTGGCTACCGAAAAAGCGCGGAAGGGCTACCGTACTGACTACAAGAACTGTACTGCAACAGCACCACTATACATGAATATGGTCCTGCCGCCACAGCAATTTCGGATGACCCAAGGAGAATCGGCGCCGTGGTGCCAAGCGGCGCCACTGTTTACTTAACTGCCGTCGACTCCAGCTTCGCGGCTGTTGAATCTGATAAATATCAGAGAGTTAACTCGTGATCGGATCGGGGAAGGTTTTTGCCTCTTGGAATCGTTACTGCACGACGTCGACCGCGCCAAACGGCGCGGACGCGCTATTCCGTTATCAAACGGGTGCGCTGGAAAGGCTTTGTGGTTCGACAAGCCTGTCCTGAGCAAGCCGTTCGGTCTTCGACAAGCTCAGACCGAACGGTGCGTCGAAGCCTGTGGTGAACCAGTCGAACCGGGCTCACCACGAACGGATTTATTCAGAGGTTCCCTAGGCACTGATTTCCTCGTGCTGTTCCTCCACGTGCAGGATCGAGTTGAATCCTCCCGAGAAATTCGACGCCTGCTCGGGATTGGACGGATCTTCCTGCCACACGCCGTCGACGATGTAACGGTACTGATAAGTCCCCGGTGCGAGCATCAGGATTTTCTCCACGTCATCACCCGCCGTGCGGGTGATGACGCCGCGGTCCGGCGTCCAATCGTTGAAATCGCCGGCGATCTGCACGTCCCTGGCCGCGTAACCGAAAAGCCGCAGTGCCACTTTCTGCCGCGCGTCGCTCTTATTGATTCGCACCCTGGCTTCCTCGAAGGCGTGTTTCATGCCGGTGATGCGCGCCGCGTGTTCGTGCTCTGATTCCGTCTTCGGCCGTCCTGGCAGTTTCGACATGAGTTCATCGGCCAGACGCAGGTATTGCACGGCCGCCGTCGAGGTGGGGTCGTAGGCGATGATCGGCACACCCTGGCGCACGGCCTCTTTCAAGCGCACCGTGAACTGCACCATCACGGATGAAACATCGTCCGCAAAACGCTCGCCAACCTCGTGCAGGAATTGCCGGCACAGGCGCGTGCGGCTGTCGACCAGCGTCGGCACCACGCGAATCGGAATCTTGCGCCCGCGGCGCTCGCCCAGCAGCGCGATGGTTTCGTACATGTGGTCGATGCCGTTGAGACCGAACAGGCTCATCTCGATCGGAATCAGCACCAGATCGGCCACCATTAACGCATTCAGCGACAACAGGCCCATCGAAGGCGGGCAGTCGATGACCGCGTAATCGTAGCGGTGTCTGATCCCGGCCAGATGAATTTCGAGCTGGTGGTCGCGCGCGTCGCTGCGCACCGGCAGATGCTCCGCCGCCGCCAGCGTCATGGTCGCCGGCACCACGTCCACCCCGGCGAACACGTCCGGTATGATGATGTCCTCGAGCTTTACCTCGCCGGTAAAAACATCGTACAGGTCGCGCGCATTATCGCTGCAAACACCGAACCCCAGCGAGGCATGGCCCTGAGGATCGAGATCGAGCAGTAACACGCGCTGTTCCTTCTTTCCGAGACAGGCGGCAAGATTGATGGCGGTGGTGGTTTTCCCGCATCCGCCTTTCTGATTGGCAACGGCAATGATCTTCATGTGGCATGTACCTCCGGCTTTCGGTAAATAAAAAAGGGAGCGATGAATTGCTCCCCTGGTCTTGCACTCCGCTCCTGGCCCGGCAATCGCGGCCAGGGTATCGCGGAGTGCGATTCGATTTGATGCGATATTCGACATGACAACGGATCAACACGTTCGGGGGAAACAGAAACGGCTACGCCCGGAAAACCGGCGACGGAAATGACTACACGATGGAAAAGACGGGGAAGATATCGCCCCCGGTCGGGGCTTGACGGTGCGACGATGCCGGTTACGCGGCGGCGGATGAGGAAGCTCCGCGCCACACCGGACGCACTGATGAGATGCTGCTTTGCGAACCCATATAGGCCAATCCGTTGAACCTCCAGGGAAGCAATCTCAGGAAAGTTTATGGACTCGCGGCGAAATGTCAAGAAATAACGGCGCGATCTGCGCGTGGGAAGGCCTCGTACCATCAACGCCTCATGAGTGCGTCAGAAATTCATCAGCGTGATGCGGGTTTTCCGTAAGCGCCTCATGCCTGCCGGTCAGGCAGGAGCGAGGTTCAAGTAACCGCGGGCGTTACGACTTCGGAACCTGGCCGGTGGTCAACTCGCGCCGGACATCCTGCAGTTTTGCCTTGATCCTGGCCGCGTTCTCACTGCCCATGCGGATCAATATCTTCTGGCCCGCCGACAGATCCTCCAAGTTGGGATCCGCAAACTGATACAGGACATTCGGCCGGACCAGTTTGATCCGTCCGGGGACATCCGGCGCCGCCAGCAGATCGTCAATCGCCTCCACCAGGCGGTCGTTGAAATATCCCTTGGGGTATCCCAGGTTTTGATATTCCTGCTGAAACAGCGGATAAAAGTGGACATACACCGCGACAAGTTTCCTGGGATCGACGGCCCCTGCCAGCCAGATATATGGCGTGTAGCGCCGATAATTGTCGGGACTGGTCAGAAAGTTCTCCCCTTCGCCGGTAGCGAGAAATTTCCCCAACACCGGCTTGAATAGCCGATATCGCATCGGCACTTTGCTGCGCGGCAAATTGTCCACCGTCACCACGAACCGACGGACGATTTCCTTCAGTTCAAAAAACTCTTCGGCCGACTTCTGGGTAACGAGTCCGGTCAGCTCGTCCTGCATCGCCGCGTCGCTCTCACCCAACGGCGGCAGGGGTTTTCCGGTGGAGGGAGCCGCTTGAACCGGATGGCGTATCGTCGGCTCGGCCTTGGCTTCGGGCGCCGGCGGCGCTTCGGTGTACGACGCTGGCACCGGTGGTGGTGGCGTCTCGTGCATCTGCCAATAATAATAGGCGGCGGCGATGCCGCCCAATATCACGAGCACCACCACTGACCACATTGTATTTTTCATGAGCAGCTATCCGTCGCCGAAGGGTTTGACCTGGCATCCTGGCCGCGTCCATATTACGACGCCGTCGATGATAACCCAAGAGCCCCGAAATAGGCTTGGCCTGAAGATTTTTTGAGCCGTTTGTCCAATTTGTTCGGGGACGAAGAACGGGATCATTAATCCCTGCTGACCGATTGAAACGGACCAGGACAAGTGCGCATAATTCGCTCATCATCAGCCCAATCACTGGATGGCACCATTGCAGTTAACCCTGGATCTGGTCTCCGCTCAAGCCACCGCAGAGGAAGAGGCGGTGGAGTCACTGGAGAATCGCGTGTGCGCCGCGGTCAATGCCTGCTTTCGCCGCGCCGAGATTCATTTCCAGCGTCGCTTCGAACGCGCCCAGCTCGCCTTCAACCTGCGCGGGATGGCGGCCGCCGTCGCCTACCCGGCCCGAAATGCGATTCGCATCAACCGCCGCTTGCTGGATCAGAACGCCGAGGACTTTCTGCTCAACACCATCCCGCATGAGGTGAGTCATCTCATCGCCTATCGCGTGCACGGCCAAGGCATTGCGCCGCACGGCGCGGAGTGGGCCGCGATCATGCGCGAAGTCTATGGGCTCAAACCGCTGCGTTGTCATAATTACGATGTGTGCTCGGGCCTGACGGCGGCGTATTGGTATCGCTGCGGCTGTGACGCAGGGCATACGTTCACCACGCGTCGTCACAACAACGCCCGGCGCGGACGACTCTACCTCTGCCGCCGCTGCCGTCAACCGCTCCGCTTCTCGCATCGCGAAGCACCCGTCGACTGAGGCCGGCCCGGGACGGAACGCTCATCCCAGGCCCGGAAACAACTGTATCAGTCCACCGGCGATGAATTCGACCGCGACCGCGGCCAGGATCAGCCCCATGACTCGCGTCGCGACGCTGATGCCATAGCGTCCGAGCCGGCTGGCAATGGGTTCCGCCAGGGACAGGACGGCCCAGACACTGCCCGCCACCAGCAAGGCCGCGAACAGCAGAAACACGATATCCCAACCGGTGCTGGCCTGGTGCGCGTACACAATCGTGGTGCTGATGGCACCGGGACCGGCCAGCATGGGGATCGCCAGCGGCACGACGGCGCTGCTGTCCTTGTCCTCCGCCTCGATGCGCTCCTCGGGCGTGTGCCGGGTTTCGCCCGGATACCCGCGCAGCATGGCCATCGCCATCATCATGATCAATATGCCGCCGCCGACACGGAACGACGGCAAGCCGATGCCGAAGAAGCGCAACAGCGGTTCGCCCAGGAACATGCCGACGACCAGGACGATGGCCACGGCGGTGGCCGTGATGCGCGCCGTGTTCCTGCGCGCGGCCAGTGTCTGATCGCGGGTGAGCGTGATGAACACAGGCAACGCGCCGACCGGGTTCGTGATCACCAGCAATGCCGTGAGTATATGTATGTAATCGGTCCAGTTTTTCACGATCGGACGCGACCGGTTCAGGAGATCGTCTGATAATACAGATTCTGAGGGTGATTGGCCTGCGCGAAAAAGAACCAGCGTTCCGCCAACAGGCCCAGATACTGAACGACAAACGCGGAGGTAATCAGTGTCGCGCTGCGATCGATCATCCCCGCGAACAGCAATACGAGTGGCACTGGAAATACCAGCACCAGGAATATCCATTTCACCGAGCGGAACAGCCACGGTGCCGCGCCGTGAAAAAAGTCGCGCGTATTGAACGATCCGCCCATGAAACCCTGGGACTTCTGGACGATCCGGGCGTGGCGCACGCCGATGGCCGTCTGGATCGTCGACTTGTGCTTGAGACGGCGGTTGCGGATCAGCGAGACAACGCGCGTCGCCAGAACCGCCAGCGTGGCGACAACGGTCCAACCCCCGTAGAAGTACATCAGCGCCGGCGCCCGGTACACCGCGTACGCGGTCGCCAGCAGGAAACCCGAGGCCAATCCGAACAGCGTGTAATTGACGACCGTCAGCCACGTCGCCCACTCCTGCAGAAACTTGATGCACGCGTAAATCATGCCGGTGCACAGAAACAGCAGAAACGCCAGCGCCGCGCCCCCGGCGCCGACGACGAGCGAAAGATCGCCGTGGGCCGATGTCTTGATGCCGATGATATTTAGGTCCCATTCGTAATAATGAACCAGGCCGTAGGCCGCCACGGCGCCCATCAGCGCCGGCAACACGATCACCTCGCGCGACAGCCACGAGGTGCGCCAGCGGGCCGCCGAGCGCCAGGCACGCTCCGGGTGACCCAGATGAAAGAAGGATGCGACCAGCCCGGCGACCAGGAACGCCAACGCGATAACACTGCCTAGCGTGTAGAAGCTGGCAGGCTGCGGCGGCAACAACTTGACCATCGAATAGACCTGCTCGGTGTAAAGCGCCAGAAAGAAGCCCTGGCCGGTGCCAATCAATGTCGTCAGAAAGATAACCGAGAACGCGGGGTGCATGTCTGATTTCCCGTGGCGCTACCAGCTCGTGACATCGTCGAGCGACGGCTCGCTGATGGCCGGCTTGGGCAACACGCCCTCCTTCTTGAGCGGATTATCGGCGCGCACGAGTTCGTCGGCGTGGATCTTGATGCGCATCTTGCGGCGTGGCAGATAATGGTTGGCCGGCTTGGTGCCCCACTCCGGCATGAGCGCGTAACCGCCGTTTTCGCTGATCGCTATCGACACCGCCGAGTCCGGATCGTGCACGTCGCCGAACAGGCGCGCACTGGTTGGGCACGCCAGCACGCAGGCTGGCTTGCGTTCCGACTCGGGTACCGACATGTCGTAGATGCGATCCACGCACAAGGTGCATTTCTTCATGACCTTCTGGTGCTCGTCGATCTCGCGCACGCCGTAGGGGCAGGCCCACGCGCAGTACTTGCAGCCTATGCACTTGTCGTAATCGACCAGCACGATGCCGTCCTCGGGGCGCTTGTAGCTCGCGCCGGTGGGACACACCGGCACGCACGGCGGATCTTCGCAGTGCAGGCACGACTTCGGGAAATGCACGGTCTCGGTATTCGGAAACTCGCCCACCTCGAAGGTCTGCACCCGATTGAAGAAGGTGCCGGTCGGATCTTTCCCGTACGGACGGTCGTCGGACAGATAGCCGGCCTCGCCCGAGGTGTTCCATTCCTTGCAGCTCGTGACGCAGGCATGACAACCCACGCACACGTTGAGATCAATCACCAGGGCGAGCTGGGTCATAAAGGTAGCCCTACTCCGCTTCGCTCCGTTCGTCCTGTCATAAGAGGTAGCCCTACTCCGCTTCGCTGCGTTCGTCTTTTCATAGGACTAGGTTCCCATGATCTTGCCGGCCACGTAGGCCAGCCAGTTTTTACGACGCGGCTCCTCGCCAGGCACCGGCGAGAGCGTCGCGAACTGCGGCCAGGTCACTTTTTCTTCCGCCGGGTCGGCCTTGGTGAGGCGCACGCGCACATCGTACCAGCCGGCCTGCCCGGTGACCGGATCGGAATTCGACAGATGCTCGCCCTCCGGCAGCGGTGGCAGTTCATCGGAGATCAGGTGATTGAGCAAAAAGCCCTGGCGCGCTTCATTCGCATTCGGTTCGAGATTCCATGCGCCGGGTTGTTTACCGATGGCGTTCCAGGTCCAGACGGTGCCGGGCTCGGTCGCTTCGCTGTAACGGCACATGCCGCGCACCTTGCCCCAGGGTGACTCCACCCAGACCCAGTCACCGTCCGCGATCCCCTGAGCAGCAGCGGTTTTCGGATTCACGAATAAATAATTGTGTGTGTGTATCTGGCGCAGCCAGGCGTTCTGCGAATCCCACGAGTGGTACATCGCCATCGGCCGTTGGGTCACCGCATTGAGCGGATATTTCTGCTTGTCGGTCAGCTGGGACTCGAGCGGTTCATAGTAGAACGGCAGCGGATCGAAGTAGGTCTCGATGCGCTTGCGCAGGTGCGGCGGCGGCTGCTTGCCCTGAGTCTTGCCCTGCGCAGCGAGACGGAACTGCTGCAGGATGTCGGAGTAGACATGGATCAGGATGGGTTCGGCATAACGGGTCAGACGGTGACGCTGCGCCCACTCGAGGTAACCCTTGTTCCAGTTGCGCATGTACTGATAGGACTTAGGCAGCTCGTAGCGGAACACGCAGTTGTTCTTTTCGTACATCTGCCATTGGTTCGAGTTCGGTTCGCCTTTCATGAACTTCTCCCCGCCCTTGCCGCGCCAGCCGGCGAGGAATCCTATGCCCGAGCCCGGCTCGATCTCGTAATTGATGATGAAGTCCGGGTAGTCGCGGAACTTGCGCGCGCCGTTGGTGGTGACAAACGCCGGCAGTTTGAGGCGCGTTCCGAGTTCGATCAGCACTTCCTGGAACGGCTTGCACTCGCCCTTGGGCGGCACCACCGGGATGCGCACGGAATCCATCGGGCCTTCGAACTCGGAGATCGGCCGGTCGAGCATGCTCATGACATCGTGGCGTTCCAGATAGGTGGTATCCGGCAGCACCAGATCGGCGTACGCCACCATTTCCGACTGGAACGCATCGCACACGACGATGAACGGGATTTTGAACTCGCCGTTCTCATCCTTGTCGTTCAGCATCTTGCGCACCTCGACCGTATTCATGGTCGAGTTCCAGGCCATGTTGGCCATGAAGATGAGCAGCGTGTCGAGCTTGTACGGGTCGCCGCGCCAGGCGTTGGTGATGACGTTGTGCATCAGGCCGTGCACCGACAGCGGATACTCCCAGGAAAACGCCTTGTCGATGCGCACCGGCGTGCCGTCCTTGTCGACGAACAGGTCGTCAGGATCGGCCGGCCAGCCGAGCGCCATGCCGTCCAGCGGTTTTCCGGCGCGCACGCCTTCCGGGCCTTTCGGCGTCTTGGCGCAGGGCGGGATCGGGCGCGGGAACGGCGCCTTGTGCCGGAACCCGCCCGGCCGATCGATGGTGCCGAGGATGCTCATCAATATCGACAGTGCGCGTATCGTATGAAAACCGTTGGAGTGCGCGGCCAGCCCGCGCATGGCGTGGAACGCCACCGGGTTGCCGGTGACCACTTCATGATCCTTGCCCCAGATGTCGGTCCAGGCGATCGGCAGTTCGATCTTCTGGTCGCGCGCCGTCACGCCCATCTCATTGGCCAGGCGCTTGATGGTTTCCGCCGGAATGCCGGTGATGGCGCTGGCCCACTCGGGCGTGTAGTCCTTGACGCGATCCACCAGCAACTGGAACGACGGCTTGACCGGGGTGCCATCCGGCAGCGCAAACTCGCCGCGCAGAAACGGATCGGCGCCGGCGGTATGCGTAACCACGGCCTTGTTGGCATGGCGGTCCCACCACAGCTTGTTCTGCGGATCGAAGCAGCCTTCTTCCACCGGCACCTCGGCGCGCACGAACATGCCGTACTCGCTCGACTTCTTGTCCATGTTCACCAGTTGCGCGGAGTTGGTGTATTGCACCAGGAAGTCGCGGTCGTACAGGCCCTGCTTGATGAGCACGTGGATGAGCGCCAGAAACAGTGCGCCGTCGGTGCCGGGCTTGATCGGCACCCATTCGTCGGCGATCGCCGAGTAGCCGGTGCGCACCGGATTAACGGAGATGAACTTGCCGCCGTTGCGCTTGAACTTGGAGATGGCCATCTTGAGCGGATTGGAGTGATGATCCTCGGCGGTGCCGATCATCACGAACAGCTTGGCGCGCTCGAGATCCGGCCCGCCGAACTCCCAGAACGACCCGCCTATGGTGTAGATCATGCCCGCGGCCATGTTGACCGAGCAGAAGCCGCCGTGGGCCGCGTAGTTGGGCGTGCCGAACTGCTTGGCGAACAGGCCGGTGAGCGCTTGCATCTGGTCACGGCCGGTGAACAGCGCGAACTTCTTGGGGTCGGTGGCGCGGATTTTCGCCAGGCGCTCTTCCAGTATCGCAAACGCCTCGTCCCAGGAGATCGCCTCGAATTCGTTGGCGCCACGCTCACTGCCTTGTTTGCGCCGAAGGGGCTTGGTCAGGCGCGCGGGCGAGTGCTGCTTCATGATGCCCGAGGCGCCCTTGGCGCAGATCACTCCTTTATTGATGGGATGATCGGGATTGCCCTCGATGTAACGCATCTCACCGTCCTTGAGGGTCACGCGGATGCCGCAGCGGCAGGCGCACATGTAGCAAGTAGTGTTCTTGATCTCGCTACGGCCAGAGGAGGCTTGGATCATGAGAGATGGGCCAATCCAGAAAGATGGTCAGACACAAGGGAACGGACATCAACTACGATACTAAGCTTGGACACTATTCGCAATTAACAATATTCAATGCGGCGACAAAAAATACTAGTGCGACTACCGTGGAATTCCACCGGGAGTAGCGTGTCATAGCAATCCCGGTTCAATTCATTGGCTCGATCTCGTAGCGCACCCACAGATGATGCTCGCCACCCGGCGCGATGGTCACGACGTCGTCCGCGGCGTTGGCGCTTTCCACGCACAGCATATTAAGGTAACCGTTCTCGCCGAAGTCGCCCATCTTAACCGACTTCTCGATCCACGGGTTCCATACCACTGTTGAATGACTGCCGCGTTTGCGGATACGGATGCTGCGCTTCAGATCAGGGTCGTCGATCAGGCAATCCACGCTGGAATCGAGATAAATACGATCGGTCTCGGCGCCGATCGTCACCGGTCCGGTTTGCTGCTTGCGTTGGCCGCCGTCCATCTTGTCGAGGTAGGGACAATCCTCCAGACCCCGGATTGTCACCCGGCGCACGTCACTCACCTCAAAATACGTATGCAGGGCATCGCCGATGGTAATGGCACTGCGGTCGGCGTTACGCGTCACGAGGTCGATCTCGAGCGTCGCGCCCACGGTGATGTGGCTTTCGAGCAGCGTGGCGTGCGGCCACTGGGTGCGGGTGGCCTCGCTCTGGATGAGGCGAAAATCGAGACGCGTAGCACTCTCCGCCAGGGTTTGAGCGCCGATCACTTCCCACGGCACGGTGCGCGCGAATCCGTGCGCCGGCAGCGCGGCGGTCGCATGCGGACCGAACCACGGCCAGCAAACCGGCACGCCACCGCGGATCGATTTGCCGGGCGCGAATTTGGCGGCGCGCGAAAGCCAGATCACCGGCTTCTGCCCGCGCGGTGCCCAGCTCATCACATGCGCGCCTTGCAGCACAATGGTGGCGCTGCCCTGGGAATTGGTCACTTCCACCACGGCCAACCCGCCGGGACCCGGCTTGAATATCACCTGGCCGGAAAGGCCGAAACGCGCGTTCAACGCTGAAAAATCGGTCATGCTCCAAAATCCTCTAGAGTGTGTGTTTCTTTAATTTATTAAATCTCCGTCACGCCACCGGATTCTCGAGCGTACCGATAGGGTCGATGGTGATCGCGACCACGTCGCCCTTCTTCAGAAATATGGGCGGTTTGAAGCCCATGCCGACTCCGGCGGGCGTCCCGGTGGCGATGACATCGCCCGGCGCGAGCGTCAGGGTGCGCGAGAGCGTTTCGATCAATGTCGGGATATCGAAGATCAGTCCCGAGACCGGCGCGTCCTGGCGCAGTTCACCGTTCACCCGTGTCTGCACGCGCAGTGTTCCCGCGTCGGGCATTTCGTCGGCGGTCGCGATCGCCGGCCCCATGGGGCAGAAACCGTCCAGGCTCTTGCCGAGGAACCACTGCTGGTGACGGCGCTGCAAGGCGCGCGAAGTGACGTCGTTGACGATGGTGTAACCGTACACATGGCGCATCGCGTTCGCGCGCGCGATGCCGCGCCCGCCGGGGCCGATCACCACCGCGAGCTCGCCTTCGTAATCGGTCGTATGCGTGGGATCGAGCCAAGCCGGGATCGGCTCATTCGGTCCAATCACCGACGAAGTTGCCTTGGTGAAAATAATCGGCAGCTCCGGAATGGCCTCGGCGCCACCGCCCTTCAAATCCGTCGACTGCAGTTCCTGCGCGTGCTCGCGATAGTTCTTGCCGACGCAGAAAATATTGCGCGCGGGCTTCGGGATCGGCGCCATCAACCGGACTTGCGCCAGCGGCAACCGCCCCGTCCGACTCGCCATCGCGCGCCGCGCTTCGGCCAGTCCCGACTCACCGAGCGCAATGAATGCCAGCATGTCCGGCGGCAGTCCCGGCGCCGCACGGGAAAGATCGACGACCTCGTCACGTGCGTGATCGAGGATACCGAGCCGGTTCTTTCCACTTTCTATAAATGTAACAAGGAGCATGGATGAACGACAGATTCAGTGGTTCAGAGAATACGCCGAAATATGCGCCAGTACTAATCGGCGGTTGCCGCCATACAGGTCCTGGACAAACTTCCGCAGTGAAAATGCGGTGGCTTATCCCGCTTCTTTTGTGGCTTGCGCTATTTCCTTTTCCCGTGTCGCTTCGGCGACACGGCTACCCTCGAATTTCGACAACAGCTCGTAGACACACGGCACCACGAACAGGGTCAATAGCGTCGACACGAAGACGCCGCCGATGACTGCTATCGCCATGGGCGCGCGCAGCTCGGCGCCAGGCCCGAGGGCAAGCGCCAGTGGCAAAGCCGCGGCCATGGTAGCGATCGAGGTCATCAGGATCGGGCGCAGGCGGATCGGGCAGGCCTCGATCAGCGCATTGCGCACGGACACCTCGCCACGCGCGCGCACCTGGTTGGTAAAGTCCACCAGCAGAATGGAGTTCTTCTTGACGATGCCCATCAGCAGGATCAGGCCGATGAAGCTGAAAATATTGAGCGAGTGGCCGAACGCGAGCAGCGTGAGGAATGCGCCGGACATGCTGAACGGCAGCGCCATCAGCACCGTGACCGGATGGACGAAGCTGTTGAACTGCGAGGCCAGCACCATGTAGGCCACGATCACGCCGAGCAGCAACACGAACCACAGCGAGGCGAACGATTCCTGGAACGACTGCGACCCACCGACGAAGCGCAACTTGTAGTCCTTCGGCAGCACTTCGCGCGCGATCGCCTCGGCCCGCGCCAGCGCTTCCTGCTGGGACTTGCCGGCCTGGACGTTGGCGAAGATCTTAATCGCGCGCTCGCGATCGTTGCGGTTGATCTGCGCCAGGCTCTTGGCCTCGCGGATCTGCACCACCTCCGAAAGCGGGATCAGCTCGCCGCGGTTGTTGCGCACGTACAGGCGCTTGATCTGGTCGATGCGGTCGATATCCTGGTCGCGCAGCCGCACGCGCACGTCGTAGCGATGGCTCTCGGAGGAGTACTGCCCGGCAACGACCCCACCGACCATGGCATTGACCGTCTGCGAGATCGCATGGATGCTCACGCCGCGCGCGGCGGCGCGCTCGCGGTCCGGGATCACTTGAATTTCCGGCTTGCCGAGCAGGTAGTCACTGTCGGTATCGGTAACCAGACCGGTGGCGTTGAGTTTCGAAATGATCGTTTCGGAGTACTCGACGAGCTTGTCCCAGTTGCGCCCCTGCACGGCGAACTCCACCGGGAAGCCACGCGAGGCCGTGAAGCCGCGCTGCGACAGGTCTTGTATCGAGACCTTGAGCCCGATCTTACGTAGCGCGTCGCGCGTCACCGTCATCAGCTCCTGCTGCGACAGCTCGTGACCGGCCTGCGGGTCCATGCCGCGCGCGCCCTTCGGTTTCATGCTGATGAAGAAGTTCATCAGGTTCGACTGCCCGCCGGTGCCGAATCCACCCACGGCGAGCATGTAGCGGTGCACCTCCGGCCGTGAGGCGAAGAACTTCTCGGCGTCACGCGCCACCGAGTCGGTGAACTCCATCGAGGATTCGATCGGTGTTTGCGCGCGCACGACGAAGGTGCTCTGATCCTGCACCGGCATGAACTCCTTGTTGATGTAGTTGAGCGTGCCGAACGACAGCACGAAGAACACCAGCGACGCGCCGATTATCTTCCACGGATGCCCGAGCGCGACCGCGAGCAGCCGGCGGTACAGCGCGGCCACGGCGCAAAACGTGAAATCCGCCGCGCGCCCCATGCGCGTCGTACGGCTCCCGGCCTCGACGAACTGTGAGGCACGCATGGGCGTGAGCGTCAGCGCCTCGAGCAGCGACAGCAGCACGGCGACGGTCATGGTGATGCCGAATTGGAAGAAGAACTTGCCGATGACGCCGCTCATGAACGCTACCGGCAGGAAGATCGCGACCACGGCCAGCGTCGCCGCGATCGCGGCAAAGGTTATCTGGAGCGAGCCCTTGAGCGCCGCTTCCACGCGGTTTTCTCCTTGCTCGCGGTGGCGCACGATGTTCTCCAGCACCATGATGGCATCGTCCACGACGATGCCGATGGCGAGGCTCAGACCCAGCAGCGTGAAGGTGTTGAGCGTGAAACCGAAAAAGTACAGGACGATAAAGGTGCCGATGATCGATGTCGGGATCGCGAGGATGACGTTCAGCGTCGCGGTCCAGCTGCCGAGGAACAGCCAGCACACGAACGCGGTGGCCAGCGCCGACAGCACCAGCGCCAGCTTGAACTCGTCCACCGAGTCCTCGATGAACTTGGTGGTGTCGAAATTCACGGCGATCTTCATGCCTTCCGGCAACTGTTTGGCGACCTCGGCCATGCGCTGCTTGACGCCCTGCGCCACGGCCACGGTATTCGACCCGCGTTGCTTGCGGATGCCGATGCCGACCGCGCGCACGCCGTTGGCGCGCGAGATGCGGCGGATGTCGTCCAGCCCGTCCTCGACGGTCGCCACCTGGTTCAGCTCGATGCGCGAGTAGATCGGCAGACCGCCGCGCTGGTTGATGGCGATTTTCTCGAACTCCTGCGCGGTCTTCGCCTCGCCGAGCGTGCGCACGTCGTACTCCTTGTGCCCGGTAGTGATCTGACCGGCGGGCAGCTCCGAGTGCTCGCTCTGGATTGCATTCAAGACGTCCGTCACCGCCAGCTGGTAGCGGTTGAGCGCCTGCCCCGCGACCCAGACGCGCAAGTTAGGTTCAACGTAGCCGCCGAGCGTGATCTCACCGACACCGGTCACCGACGAGAACCGGTCCTTGAGCGTGTCCTTCACGTAGCGCATCAGCTCGCGCAGCGAGTGGCGCTCGCTGGTGACCGACATCCACAGGATCGGCTGGTCTTCGGGATTGGTCTTGCTGATGACCGGCGGATCGATGTCGCTCGGCAGGAAACGCTGCGCACCCGCGACCTTGTTCTGCACCTCCTGCAGCGCGTCGGCGATGTTGCGGGAGAGTTCGAACTCGACACTGATGGTGGCGGCGGCGTAGCGCGAGGTCGAGGTCACGCTGCGCACGCCCTCCACCGTCATGACCGCGTCCTCGATGACGTCCACGACGTTGGTCTCGATGACCTCCGGCGCGGCGCCCGGGTAGTCCACACTCACCGTGACCACCGGGAAATCCACGTCCGGCAGCTGGCTGATGCCCATGCGCGAGGCCGAGATCCCGCCGAACAGGATCAGCGCCGTCATCAGCATCCAGGCGAAGACGGGGCGGCGAATGGCGATTTCGGGAAGCATCATGGCGCGGGTCCTTGAGGCGGGGCCGGGCGGCGGACGACCGCCGCTTCCAATCTGAGATAGTCGAGCTTTTCGGTAAAGCGTGCGCGATCCAGCGCCCGCTGATTCTGCTGGTAAGCGGTCAGCGCCTGCAGCACATCCAGATTGGTAACGAGACCCAGACGGTAGTCATGCCGCTGGGCTTCGTAGTTTTTGCGGGCGGACTCCGTTGCCTTTTCCAGCGCGTCCAGTTGCAACCTGTCGAACACGACGCTTTGATAGATCGAACGGATTTCCTGCTCCGCCTGACGGCGCACCTGGCTCACGCTGAGCTCGGCCTGCGTGCGCTGCGACACCGCCTCGCTCACCTTGGATTGCAGCAGACCGCCGGCATAGATCGGCACCGTCAGCGCGACCCCGACATCCCAGTTGGAATCCTTGAGGTTTCCCGTGCGCTCCAAGTAGCGGTTGGCGTTCAAATCGAGCGACGGAAGATTGGCGCCTCTGGCCACCGTCGTATTCTCCTGCGCGGCTGACAAACGCTGCTGGCTTGCCTTCACGTCCGGGCGCATCTCCAGCTGCGCCAGATAATCGTCAAGCGGCTCCAGGGTCGCCGGCAGGTCCTCGGTGTCGCGCAACGGGGTCGTGGGCGCCAGCCCGCTGAGAAACGCGAACGCCTCGCGCGCCGTGCCGAGCTGGCTTTGCAGCTGTTCCACCTGGGCGCGCAAGGTGTTGATGGTACTTTGGACGGACAGCACCTCGCTGATCCGCGAACGGCCGATACGCACACGCCCGTTGAGTTCCTTCTCGCGATCGATATTCTGGTTGATTTCCTCGCTGAAGTTTTTCAGATCCTGCTCGATCGACAATACGATGTAAAAATTCTGCACGACATCGTTAAAAAGCTGCGTGCGCGCATTGAGGTAGTCTTGGTTCTGCGCGCCCACAAGGGCTTTCGTTTGCCGCAGGCCGGCGAATTCGCGGAAACCGCGAAACAACGGCTGCGTCGCCGTCAACTTGGCGACCGACTGCCGATTCGGTGAAGACGCATTGGGAAGATCGCCCGCGGGGATGGGATCCTGCCGCGCATAAGAGGCGACGCCGTTAACGGTGGGAAACAGCGCGGAATCCGCCTGTTTGTAATGTTCCTCCGCTTGGCGGATCAATTCGCCTTGGGTGGCCACTACCTCGCTGCGTTTCAGCGCCGCGGCGAAATACTCGTCCAGCGTCAGCGCCTCCGCGGCATGGGCGGGCCTGACTGTCGCGACGGTCGACACAACAATCCCGACGGCCAGCGCGATCGTTATGGCATAGTTACGTTTCACCAGTGAATTCCTTGCGTCGCCCGCTGGCCCAACCCTTTCCTCGTCGGCGAGGCGGATCGACTGGTCCATGATCCAACGAGTGAACACATCAGCCGCCATTGCATGCCATAGGAGCATGGCGGATGATTATATCTATCAATTCATTTCCGTGCCTATCAAAGCTCACGGTTCGCAGGCACTCTAACCTGGAGTGCGGAACGAAGACGAATGGACTCAGCGAGGCGGTGGCGGCGGAGGCGGAGGCGTATAGCGCGGTGACGCGTAGCCCGGAATCTGGTTGCCCTTGGCGTACATGCATTGCTGGTAGGCGATGTCGTATCGACGCTGCAGCGTTATGGTACTTTGGTTCGCGGCGTTCGCGCCGGCCGCGGAACCGACAATCAGACCCGCGCCCGCCATGGGTCCGGCGGGACTGTCGTGACCGTTCCCCATGAGCGCGCCGGACGCCGCGCCCAGCGCCGCGCCAGCCGCCGCTCCCGTCACCACCTGCTCCCGCGCCACGTCGTTCGGATTCACGCCAATCTGTTGGCGCGCGAATTCCTTGCAAATGGCATTGTCGGCATTGAACTGATCAAACGGCTTGCCGGGTCCGGGCATGACCGCGACACTCGGTCCTTCCGGGATCGACGCGCATCCGGCCAATACTACCGCCAGTGACGCACCCAGTATGGTCTTGCCGAGATTCATCGCCACTCTCCTCTCATTGCGTCGGCACGCCGGCCGGGGTGGCTGGCACCAT
Organism: Sulfuricaulis sp.; assembly: GCF_041499725.1. Classification (GTDB taxonomy): domain Bacteria; phylum Pseudomonadota; class Gammaproteobacteria; order Acidiferrobacterales; family Sulfurifustaceae; genus Sulfuricaulis. The sequence goes on along the minus strand of NZ_JBGQKW010000021.1, from coordinate 17,539 downwards.
TCTCCAGCCCGCCGGGCAGGATGGCGCATAGGGGTAATACGCCTTGGCGGCATCGCAGTAATACCAGTATTGCGACGGTGGCGGTGTACTCGGCGTCGGCTGAGTCGGCTGAACGATTACGACCGGAGGCGGTGTGTAGGGATCGGGATAACCGGCGACCCGCTGCGGGTAGAAGTACCACAGACCGGCGACCACCCACCACCAGCCGAGCCGACCATCATGGTAGCCGTGGTCCCAATGGCCGCCACGCCAGCGTGGCAGATCGTGTTGGTGAAAACTTCGAATATCCCCGTGCCAGCCGCCGCGATCATCGTGGCGGTCGCCGCGGCCCCGGTCGTCGCGGTCGGCGTAGGCGGACATGGGCGCCGCGGCCACCAGGGTGGAAAAAGCCAGTATCAAGCTGATTGTCCTTGTCATCTTCATTAGCGTTTCCTCGAATTACGGGTTTGCTCCGTAGATCAGAGAAACAACGCCGCTCCCGGCGACGGGTTGACAGACATGTCGCTTCTGCCTGGAGGATTTAAAGCAACTCGTACGTTGCAATCCGACTCGGCACCGCACAAGATCGCGGATCGTTACTGTGGGAGAGGTATTTCGATATATTTCGTGGAATCCGTTACGCCGTCTCCGCTAGCCAGGCCTCGAGCTCCGGGCGCAGTTCCTCGAGCGGGCGGCAACCGTTAGTCAGCAGCTTGCGGCCGGATTCGGCCTGCAACACGATCGTGGGAAAGCCGCGCACACCGGCCTCGCGCGTGATCCGGAAATGCGCGCGCGTCTTGTGCTTGACGTCCTCGGATTCGAAGCGCTCCAGGAACCTGGGCTTGTCTATATTATGTTGCGCGGCCAGTTCAGCGAGCGTCCCGGTCTGGGTCACGTCCTGTCCCTGGGTGTAAAACGCCGCCTGCACCGATTTGAAATAGGGGAAGGTCGCCTCCGGGTTGATCCCGGCCACGGCGATCACCGCGCGGCTGGCCGGCTCGGTGTCGTACACGAAACCCTCGGGCATCGCGCCCTCGAAGGCAAACGGCTGGCCCGTCATCTTATGCACGTCCTGCCAATGGTGCAGCGTTTCCTTGCGGAATATGGGCGTCACCGGCTCGGTCGTTCCCGGCCGCAGGCCGCCCAGCATCAGGGCGATCTTCAGCCGGTCCGAGTAGCTCTCCTTGATGGCGCTGATCGCCGGCGTGAACCCCCAGCACCAGGAGCACATGGGATCGGCGAAATACCACAAGATTCGTTCCTGCGCCATAAGACCACTCCTTGGCGTGCGCGTTGGCGAGATAGCCTACGCTCGCCTCAGCTGTTTATGAAACCTGCCGTCCCTGCACCGGATCAAAGATATTCCCAGTCGCGGAACACCACCGCCTGACCGCCCGGCGCGCCGCGCGCCTCGACCACGTTCCATACCGTGGCGCGCCGGATGCGGAAACGGCGACCGCTGGTGGAAATGCGTATGCCGCTATAGTCGTCGATGAAGCCGTGTTGGTTCACCCGCGCCAGAAGTTGCGCCCGCTCCTCGCGCAATACCGGCTCCGCCGACAGGCGCGAAGGCATGGACGTGAAATCCGCCCAGGTGGTTTCGAACAGCGTGAGTGCCGCGCGGTTGGCGTAATTGAAAACCGGGTCCACTTCGGCGCCGTGCGAGGCCGTCACGAACGGCGCTTCATACAGCGCCCGCGCCTGCTCGACCGGAGATAATTCGGGATCCACCAGATCGCGGCCGGTCCAGCGGCGGTAGCTTTCAATCAACTGGCGCGCGTGAACGGAGAGATATTCATTGTTCTCCTGTGGTGCTTCCATACCGTCATCCCGGTACGCGTCGAACGTCAAAACAGGCCGTCACTCGCCTTCGCCTTTCCAGTTCTCATCCTTGCCCTTCTTCGGCATGCGCTGGCGCCACAGCCAGTACAGCGCCAGGCCGGTGAGTACGACGTTTAAGACAATTCCCACCACAAAGAATGTCTTCATGACTCACGGATCCGATTCAATGAAATTTAACCGCCGGCGGCCATATGATACTCGAGCGATCAAGCGATGACCGCGCCGCTTCTCAGCCGCCACTCAAATATACCAGAAGCATTTCCCTGAATTTACCCAACTGTGCCGGTTCATCATCCGGAACCGTCCAGAACACTATAGAGAGGGAAGCCTTCCGTGGTCAAATCATACACCGGTGGCGAAAAATCCAACTTACCGCGGTTCTCCAGAAAATCCGAAAGCATTAAGAACCGCATCGGCAATACGCCGTTGCACGCGTCTGCCTCGGCAAAAGCGAGGTTGCTGAACTCTGAAGATTCATCCACAAAGCCCGTCGCACGTCTTCCCTCGTCTTCGACGTTGGTTTATTTCCGAACGTGATATCGGTCATGGGGAATATTTCAGCGACCTGACGGGTATTGCATTGTAAGTACGAAATGTATGTCGTACGAGATTCATCCGAAATGTTCTTTGTTTACTAACCAATGAGGAGATTGACCATGACCAAGCCACGTAATGTACTGACAGCCGCGCTGTTTGCGCTTGTCACCGCCAATGCGTATGTTTTCTTCACGCAATCCGCCAGCGCGGAGTCCGCCGACGGGAATTCCGCCAGTTGCAGCAACAACGTCAAGACGAACGACTTCAACAAGATCTCACCGCAGGATTACTTCGAGATGTACCAGAGCGGTTAGTCTGCGCTGACGTTTTGTTCGCTGTGAAGGGACAACCTCCGGCAGGTCCGGAGGTTGTCTTTTTTTATGCGCGCTATGAGCGCGGAGGGGTGAATGCGCGGCTGGGATTCTACGGGCGTCAGCCCGGATGCGGCGCCGTCGACACCGAAAGTTCACCGGCAAATTGCGTCAATTCCGCTTCGTTGAGATCGGAGACTACCCAGAATTCCATTCCTCCGTGAGCCCAGTGCAGCAGATTGTAGCCCTGACGCGACAGCGCATGCTGTTTCTGTTCGTGTGCATCCGCGCTCGGCCAGACAAAGAGATTGATCACGTGCTGGCGGTGACGGTAAACCAGGGCCGCCACGGGGCGATCGTCCAGGTAATCGAGCCGGCCACCAATCAGCGGAAAGCCCTGCGCGGTCAGATCGTTGACGGGCGGCGAGTAATCGAGCTTGCCGTTGAACCAAGGCTTGACCGTATGCTGATCGGAGGACGCGACGTCCGAGAGATGATTCACCATGAGCGAACGGACGTGACTCGAAACGACGTCATTCTCCAGACGATCCTGCGGCGTCGGGAGGACGATGTAAAGCGCAACGCTCACGCTCAACACCACGGCCGCGGCGACGGCGAGGCCGGCATTCCACTGGCTGCGCCCGCGCGCGCGTGGGCGGGTCGTTCCGTTTGTTTGGGCACGGATGGCGAAACGCAGACGCTCGCGCAACTCCGGCGGCGCGCGATGATAACTGGCGTCGCGTCTCAAGGTTGAACGCAATGCGCGCTGCCGGTCATATAGATCGCGGCAGGCGGCGCAGGACTGCAAGTGCTTGTCGACGTCGACGACCCGCAACAGGTCGAGCTCCTGGTCGATGTAGAAATGCACGAGGTCTTTGGCTTCTACGCAATCCACGTCATGACTCCTGCACGAACTCCTGAAGATGTTTAGACAAAAGTTTCCGGGCGCGCGACAGGCGCGACATCACCGTGCCCAGGGGTACGCCGGTAACGGCGGCGATCTCCCGATACGACAGGTCCTCGAGTTCCTTCAGCACGATCGCCTCGCGAAATTCCTCCGGCAATCGTTCGAGCGCCCGGTTCAGCATGGCTTTGTCGTCTTCCCGCCGCATGAGCTTCTCCGGGCCCTCTTCGGACAGCTCGACGGCGGCAAGCACGGCGTCCGCTTCTCCCGCGTCGAGCAGCTCATCGAGCGACACGTTGGCGTGAAACCCGCGGTTCTGCTGAAGCCAGGTGTAACAAGTGTTGCGCACGATGGCGAGCAGCCAGGAGCGCGCATTGTCCCCGTGAAAACCGCCAAAAAACTTGAAGGCGCGTAAATAGGCTTCCTGCACCACGTCTTGCGCATCGTGATCATTGCGCGTGAGCCAGCGCGCCAGGTTGTAGGCGGCATCGAGGTGCGGCAACGCCAATTCCTCGAAACGTTGGGCATGGGGTTTCTCAGCCAATTCTCGGATCCTTGGATCATCCTTCAATGGTCAATACCGTCTTTGACCGTGGTTTATTCCCATAAAAAAGACCACCGGCGGGAATATTTCGCCAACCCGGCCGGTATTGCCTGTGAGAAGTACACCACCTTACCGCAACCTGAGGAGAAGAGCATGAAAATCAACAGACGTGACTTCATGAGACTGGCCGGGCTTGGCGGCATCGTATTCGCCTCTGGCCTCGGCCGAACGGCCTCCGCCGCCTACGGCACGGGTGCCGCCGCCGAGGACTTCTATTTCGTCCAATTATCCGATTGCCATTGGGGTTTCGAGGGCCCACCCAATCCCGACGCGAAGGGAACGCTAAAAAAGGCGGTTGCGGCGGTTAACGGTCTGGCGGAACAGCCCGACTTCATCGTGTTCACCGGCGATCTGACCCATACCACGGATGACCCGAAGGAGCGGAGAAAACGCCTGGCGGAGTTTCGCGATATCGTTGCCGACCTGAAAGTGAAGGACGTCCGCTTCATGCCCGGCGAGCACGACGCTTCATTGGACAAAGGCGAGGCATACCAGGAATTTTTCGGCAGAACGCATTACACCTTCGACCATAAAGGCGTGCATTTCATCGTTCTGGATAACGTCTCCGACCCGGCGGCCAATATCGGCGAAGCGCAACTCCAATGGCTCGCCGCCGATCTCAAACAGTTGCCCAAGGATGCGAACATCGTGGTGTTCACGCACCGGCCCCTGTTCGACCTCTATCCGCAATGGGACTGGGCCACCCGCGATGGCGCCAAGGCGGTGGAATTGCTGATGCCGCACCCGAATGTCACCGTGTTTTACGGACACATCCACCAGGAAAACCATCATATGACCGGCCATATTGCCCACCATTCCGCAAAATCCCTGATGTTTCCCCTGCCCGCGCCCGGTTCGCAGCCCAAACGCACGCCGCTGCCGTGGGATGCGGCGCATCCCTACCAAGGACTGGGTTATCGCCGCGTCGAGGCGGAAGTCAAAAAGGACGAATACGTCATTACCGAATTGCCGGTACAGAAAGGATAGCGCCATGAACTCCAACAGTCGCGCAGCTGTCATCGCCATTGCTTTCTTTATCGGCCTGGGTGCCGGCGCGGCGCACGTGGCCGCGCAACCCGCCGAGCAGGTCATCAAGATCACGGCGAAGAAGTTCGACTACACCCCGAACCACATCACGCTCAAGAAGGGTGAGCCGGTGATATTGGAGTTCACGACCGAGGACGTCCTCATGGGGTTCAGCGTAACGGACTTGGGGGTGCGCGCCGATATCGTTCCCGGGAAAGTCACTCGCCTGCGTATCGTGCCCGACAAGGCGGGAACCTTCACTTTCTTCTGTGACATCTTTTGCGGATCAGGGCATGAAGACATGACGGGAACCATCACGGTTGTCGAGTAAAGTTGTCGAGTGAAATAGGGTGCTTCTGAAAGAACTCCCAGATCACATCGGTAGCGATGATCTTATCGGAGGATTTTCCGATGACCCGTTCCGGCAGGTGGCTCATGCCGCCCGGCCAGAAATGCCCCATGCCGGCAACGGTATAAAAAACCACCTCGGCATTTTCATGGCAGGCGGTGTAGGCGACGCCCTGGACGCCGTCCTTATCGTGAATCACGCCCGGCGCGGGCGCACAGCCGAGCATCTTCACCCACTTCTGGATGAACTCCCGCACCGGCGGTTTCTTGCCCATCGGGCGCGCGCCGATACTGATGTCGCCACCGTCGATCGGGTTGAGCGGGTCCTGGGTGCCGGTGATATAGAGCAGCGAGACGGGACGGGTGGGCGCGGGTTGTTCCAACCAGTCGCTGCCCGCGACGGGCGCGATCGCGGCCAGGCGCGCGGAAAGTTCTCGTCCCGCGCGAAAGGTCATGGAAGCGCCGTTGGAAAAGCCGGTGGCATAGATCCGACGCGGATCCACGCGGAACCGGACGGTCAGGTCGTCAAGGAGGGAATTAATGAAATTGACATCATCGATGTTCTTTTGCGCGGCTCCCAGTACCGAACGCGCCGACCCATCGTTCCAGCTCTGTGGATTGGACACGAAGCTGGCGCGTCGCGTGGGATCGCGCGGCACGCCTTCCGGGTACACCACGAGGAATTTTTCTTTATCCGCCTTGTCAGACCAGCTCGTCTCTTGCATCGCTCCGCGCGCCTTGCCTCCGCCGCCATGAAACATGATGACGACGGGAACCGGGGTTTTCCCGTCATAACCGGCCGGCACATGCACGATGTAACGCCGCTTCAGGCCGTCTACAGTAAGCTCAATCGAGTTATCGCCCGAATGCATTTTCGTGGGCTTCGTGGACGCTGCCTGGCCCGTGGCTCCGGTCGCGCCGCCGAGCAGGATTATTGTTCCTAACAATACCGGTAGCTTGGTCCTTATGCTGAGATGCATCGTGTTCCTAATAAAATTCCTCACACAACCGCGCCGAACAAATGACCAACACCCGCCGTCAGCGCCATGGCGATGGCGCCCCAGAACGTAACGCGTACCGCGCCGGTCACGACCGGCGCGCCGCCGGTGTAGGCCGCCAGGGTGCCCAGCAGCGCCAGGAATACCAGCGACGTTCCGGCAACGACAGGAATCAAATAAGTGACCGGAGAAATGACGACCGTCAGCAGCGGCAGAGCGGCGCCCACGGCGAAGGTGACGGCCGAGGTCAGCGCCGCCTGGATCGGGCGGACGGTGATCATCTCCGAGATGCCGAGTTCATCGCGCGCATGCGCCGCCAGCGGATCCTTGGCCATCATCTGTACGGCGACCTGCTTGGCGAGTTCGGGATCGAGCCCGCGATCGACGTAGATGGCCGCCAGTTCCTCGTGCTCGTGGTCGTTATCCGCGGCGAGCTCCCCGCGCTCGCGATCGAGGTCCGCCTTCTCGGTGTCCGACTGGGAGCTGACCGACACATACTCACCCGCGGCCATGGACATGGCGCCGGCGACCAGGCCGGCGACTCCAGCCACCAACACCGCGCCGTGGGTCGCGTCCGCGGCGGCCACGCCCACTACCAGGCTTGCCGTCGACACGATGCCGTCATTCGCGCCCAGCACGGCGGCGCGCAGCCAGCCTATGTGTTGCGTGCGGTGCCGTTCCCGATGAAATAGAGGCATTCTTTTTTTCCTTGCGGTACGCAGCGAACAGCATAAAGCGCCGCGGCACCTGACTAGTGATCAGAGTACATTCAATCCTTTTCGCTCCGGAGAGCATGGCCCGTTTTAGATTTCTTATCAATTATCTTCAGCCGGCCTCGATCAGTTGTCGGGCTTTTTTCTGACGCGCTGATGCTGAACAGCCACCATCTCGCGCCGTGGCGTCCGCCGCGGGGCTGCCTGTCGAAATAGATCTTCATCGTATCGTTGGCGGTGGTGGTTATCTCGAACCAATGCTTGCGGACGTACAGTTCGGGACTGCCGTGGCGGCACTTGCCGGTGTCGCGCCAAGAGCGCAGCACGGCCGCAACCGCGATGGTCCGGCCACGCCACACGAACTCGCGCGGGAGTCCGGGCTCCCCGACCGCCATGCGCGCGGTATCGTACGTCTTCGCGACGGGTTGGATGGCTTCACTGATGAATCGCTCGGGCATGGTCATTGCCCTGTTTACTCCGCGAAATCGAGCCGATCCTGCACCGCCTTGATGCCGGCCGCGGCACAGGCCTCGTCCTTTTCGGCGCCGGGCGCGCCGCTCACCCCCACCGCGCCGATCAACGAACCTCCGGCGCGGATCGGCAGAGCGCCCGCCATCAGTATTACACCCGATATCTCGTTCAGCTCGGCGCGGATGTCGGAGCGATTCTTGCGCAACTCGCCCGAACCGATGCCCGAGAGGATGACCGCATTGGCCTTGCGTTCGGCGATCTCGGTGGCAAAACGGGCCACGTAGACATCGCGCAACACCACCTGCGGCACGGCGGCACGATCCACCACGACGACCGCCACCTGGTAACCCTGTTTGCGGCAGGTCTCCAGCGTATGGTTGGCGATATCGCGCGCGAGGTCGAGCGTCATCAGTTTGACGTTCAGCACATCCGCCGCCTGGATCGGAAAGGATAGAATGAAACCCAACAGCACGGGGAAGAGCCGTTTCATGCGCATGATGATATCTCCGAAGAATAATAATGCCAGGGGGAACGGAAACCGACACTATATATATAAGCGTTACACCGGCTTGAGCTTGTCGATCCCACTGATGTCGCACGGCGTTAGCATGAAATCCGGTATTTTCCCTTCCTGTATCAGGCTAATCTGCCTGCGCCAACTGGCGACAGTTGCCCATGGCCACGACGATAGCTCGATAGTCCCTGGCTAAGGTATCTCTAATTAAGTCCTTCGTGGCGAGCCTGGTTCGACTGGCTCTCCACAGGCTTCGACCGTTCGCACTGAGTCTGTCGATGCGCGAACGGCTCAGGACGAACGGCATACTTAATCAGAGCTTCCCTAAAGGACATTATGAGCAAAATAGTGGTCTAATGAATAATCAGTTTCTCAGGCGTCGCAGCGAAGAATCGGGTTATGCGTATATATATAGTGAGTGTCATCGCGGCCGTGGTGCTCGGCGGCTGCGCCAGCGTGGTGCCGGAGGCCATCCGCACCGCGGCGCCGGGCAACGTGCAGATCGCGCAGGTGCGCGAACAGCCACAGCAGTTTCGCGACACGGTCGTGCGCTGGGGCGGTAACATCGTCAGCACCCGCAATGAGCGCGACCACACGGTATTGGAAATTGTCGGACGCGATCTGGATGACGAAGGCCGGCCGCGGCAAGAAGACCGCAGCCTGGGCCGTTTTCTCGCGAAGGTTCAGGGCTTCCTCGATCCCGCGATCTACAAACCGGAACGCGAGGTGACCGTGCGCGGACGCGTCGAGGGCGCCGTCGAACAAGCGATCGGCGAATTTCGCTACACCTATCCGCTGGTCCGAGCCGATGATGCTTATTTGTGGAAGCCGCGCCCGCCCCCGATGCCGTATCCGTACCGCCCGTATTATTACGATCCGTTTTTTTATAACCCGTGGTATCCGTGGGGTTGGCCATACTATCGGCCGTGGCCCTATTAACCTTGATGAGAAGCATGGAGGAAACACCCATGAGCCGCCGCAATGCATTGGCTGTCTCTTTGTTGATCGGCAGCACGCTCCTCGTGAGCGGCTGCACCACGCCGTATGACATCGGCAGCGCCGACCCCCGCGTCACGCCCGTCGAAGCGGCGAAAGACGTGGCCGGCATGCTCAACCACACCGTAGCCTGGGGCGGCCTGATCGCCGCCGCGAAGAACCTGAAGGACAAGAGCGAGATCGAGGTGGTGGGTTATCCGCTCGATTCAGAGAACCGCCCCAACCGCGACGCCAAGCCGACCGGGCGGTTTCTCGTGATCCAGCCCGGCTATCTCGAGACCGCCGACTATGCGCCCGGCCGGCTGATCACGGTGGTGGGCACCGTGACGGAAACCCGCAGCGGTACGGTGGGTGAGGCAAAATACGTCTACCCTGTCGTGGTGGCGACTAAATTGCAGCTGTGGCCAAAACCATCCGCCGATCGCAGCGAGCCCAGTTTTCACTTCGGCATCGGTGTCGGGATCATTCACTAGTGCCGTTCCAACTTATTTTTCCTGAGTTGAACGGCGAAATTGCCAGCGGTAATGATGGGCGCGCGAGACGGGAGAGTTGCCAAAATTAGTTGGAACGGCACTAGCCGGTAATGAACGGGAGTTCCGTTGGTGACTCTTTTGAATCTTCACACCGCCCTGAGCTTATAAGCGCCGCATACGTCGCACGGTGACAGCTCGTCCGTATCCTCCGCCAGGACAATACGCGTGCGGCAGCCGGTGCATTCATACATGCCGGACGAATATTTCTTCGGCGGTGGAGGTGTGATTTTCGTGATCGTAGGCTCGGCACCGACGTATTCACGACTGCCGCAATTATCGCACGCCGGCAATTCCCGGTACGTCTGCGAAAAGATCGACCCTACCCCGCATTGTTTGCATTCATAGCGGCCGATCGGGTATTCGACGATCGTGCTGACCGTTTCGGCCTCCTTCTTGGCCTCGGCCAGAGCCAGCAACACTTCATCGCCCAGCCGCTTGGCACGCGCCTCGGCGGTCTTCGCCTCCATAATGGCTCTTTTCATTTCCTGGGCCAGCGCCTTGGCCCGCTCTTGTGCCGATGACATCGCGTCTTCCTTGATCGTTCGCTATGTGGTGACTGGTGTCGCCATGTCTAATTGTAGTTAGCCTGAAAGAAAGTGAGGGTTTGGACGAATCGTCGAGGCCGAATCATTTATGGTTCCAGAGACATTAAGCGCCCGCCCTAACGAATCAAGAAAAGACCTAATGAACCTCGGGTTATTCCTCATACCGACCATGACTTGCCCAGGCGAAAACGGAGGCCAGAGGCCCACGTCCGCTCGTCAATGGCTTTCGACACATGGTCGGATGTCCATTAACTGACCGTGCACTGTCATGTCACTATAACAAACGCAGCTTAGGCTGTTGCAATTCTTGCCGCTGACGTGTCGCACCACGGCGTCAAGGAAGAAGCCCATGCTCTCACGACGAGATCTGCCACACGCCAACAGGAGGATGACCATGCGTAAGGAACAAACCACCGATGCCGGTTTTCCCGGAATAGCGTTTGCCACCCTGCCCCATACCGGTGAGACGATCGCGATACGTTACGGCGAACGACTCTACTACCCGGTGAATTCCGCCAAGACCGCGGACGAACTCAATGCGATCTACGGCGTCACCGAGACCCAAGCCAAGACAATATTAGCAAGCATGTTGGCCGATTGGAAAACACCACAGGCAGGCCAGCCAGGTCACGGCACGCTTAGCCGCTCCGCGTAGCTCACAAGCCAGCCAGAAAAATATCCAGCGCTCACGCGCAGGCAAGTCGCGCCGCGGATTTCTCCACGGCAGACATCACCGGCCGATTCCGCGTCGCGATGGCTTTGTCATTTCGCGGATCGCGGCGGGACCGCGTCGACGTTGCCAGTCATGTCCACCGCAACCGTCGGCAAGCGCTGGTGCCGGCTTTCCGTCTCCAGGTGCGGCAGAAAACCGGCGAGCAGGCCGATGACCGGAAGAAACGAACAAACGTGGAAAACATATTGAATGCCGGTCGCGTCGGCAAGCTCCCCGAGCACCGCCGCGCCGATACCCGCCATGCCGAAAGCAAAACCGAAGAACAGGCCGGCGACGGCACCGATCCGGGAAGGCATCAGCTCTTGCGCATAAACCACGATCGCCGGAAACGCGGACGCGAGAATGACGCCGATCGGCACGCTGAGCACGCCGGTCCAGAACAGATTGGCATACGGCAGCAGCAGGGTGAATGGCAGCACCCCGAGGATCGACGCCCAGATCACGGCCTTGCGGCCAAAGCGATCGCCGAGCGAGCCCCCGGCGATGGTGCCGAAGGCGACGGCGCCGAGAAACACGAACAGGTGAACCTGGGCGCTCTGCACCGAAACATGAAACTGGTTGATCAGGTAAAAAGTGTAGTAGCTGGTCATGCTGGCCATGTAAAAGAACTTCGAGAAGATCAACGCAATCAGCACCGCGATGGCCATTCTCACTTTGCCGCGCGGCAGCGCGGCGTGCGCCGCGCCCTTCGTCGTGCGCGACTTCATCCGCGCCAGTCCGTGCCCTTTGTACCAGTGGCCGACGTGAATCAGCAGGAAAATGCCCAGCAAAGCGGCGAGGGAAAACCACGCGACACTCGACTGTCCGTAACGCAACACGACAAACGCGGCGAGTAGCGGACCGATGGCGGCGCCGGCGTTGCCGCCCACCTGAAACACCGATTGCGCCAGCCCATGCTGGCCGCCCGAGGCCATGCGCGCCACGCGCGACGACTCCGGATGAAACACCGATGAACCGGTACCGACCAGCGCCGCGGCCAGCAGCAGCACCGCGTAATTGTGGGCAAACGCCAACAGCACCAACCCGGACAGCGTAAAGCCCATGCCGATTGCCAGCGAGTAGGGCTTCGGCTTGCGATCGATATAGAAACCGATCATCGGCTGCAGCACCGAGGCGGTGAATTGAAACGTAAACGTCAACAAACCGATCTGACCGAAGTCGAGCCCGTAACTGCTCTTCAGCATCGGGTAAATCGCCGGCAGCAGCGACTGCATCATGTCGTTCAACAGATGGCAGACGCTGATGGCGATCAGGATCGAAAATACCGTCTTCCCGGCCGTGGGGTCGGCGTCGCCGGCGGTGGTCGTGTTCACGCGGATTGGCGTTTAGGTGGTTGCGTCAAATCCCAGCGTAGCAAAGCGGAAGTTCCCTGGCCAACACCGTCGCTCGGCAGCGGCGCGGGCTTCTCCAGGGCCGTCTATATTGAATCCCTACTGGCGCGTGAATGATGTTCAAGACAAGGTGGGAATCTATATGTAAAACCTGGACCCCCGCCTTCACGGGGGTGACAACCTTTTTGATTATCATGCCCGCGGAACGCGGTGCAACGGGTTTTGTTGCACCCTGGGTAGCAACAGGGTTGAAATAACAAAAGCCGCCCTTTGGGCGGCTTTTTCTTTATAGCTTGTCTTTCCCGCGAAAGCGGGAATCCAGGCTTTACATATCATCCCCGCGTTAGCGGGGATTCCATCCGTCGGTACTCACGCGCAGGCAACCAGCGCGGGCGCCTCCAGGGCGCGCATGACATTGGCAATGGCCCGCTCCGCGGCCGCGTTCAGCCACTCTATAAGTGTTTTGCATTCGCGGCGCCGGTAAAACTCGATCAGGATCGCGCGCAGGTACTGGCGACTGTGCTCCGGGTGCGTGTTCATGTCGCTCATGAGGTAATGAAACCGGGTGACAAATTCAGCGTCGTCGAAATACGGCGCGAACACGCCGCGGTCGAAAGCCGCCTCCAGTCGCGCGAAAAACGCGCACTGGCCGGTGTACAGCGCCGGCGAGTGGTAAAACTTGTAGGCATGTTCCAGATCGTGCCGGAAAAAGGCAAAGGCATCGGACTTGTTCAGCACCGGTTCGCGCGCACGCGGCCAAATCGTAACCACCGTCACCGCACGCGTACCGCGTGCCTGCCAACGCAGGATATCCCGCGGGCTCGGGATATCCTCTCGCAAGATAAGCGGCCAGGCGCCCCGCAGCCATTGAACCAGCGCGACCGGCACGTTACCGATCACGCCGCGAAACTGATAACGCTCCAGCCAATCGATCAACCGCGCGCGCCGCGTCTCGCTCTGCGGCGCCGCCAGCATTGCCAGCCATTCCTCCGCATCGGGCCGCGGATCGTTCTTGCATTTGCGTGACGCGAACGCCTGGCCGTGCGTCGCGATCTGCCAATGGAGAAAATACAGGGCCGCGAACACCGCCGCGTCGAACTCACCGTTATGCCAGCGCACCGCCAGACCGGGAAGACGGACAGACAATTCCTGCGAAACGTCATTCAGATGCGGCATGCGACAATCTTACCCTAGCCTCTGGTCTTCGTCAGAAACCGGTCCAGCTGATTCGCAAACGCCTGCCGGTCGCTCAGACTGAGCACCGCGGGGCCGCCGGTGTTCACGCCGGTATTGCGCAGCTCGTCCATGAAGTTGCGCATGGTAAGACGCTCGCGGATATTTTCGGTGGTATAAAACTCCCCGCGCGGATTGAGCGCGTGGCCGCCCTTTTCAATGACGAGCGCCGCGAGCGGGATGTCGGCGGTAATCACCAGGTCGCCGGGTTGCAGCTGCTGTACGATCTTGCTATCGGCGACGTCGAAACCGGACGGCACCTGGATGGCTTTGATATAGGGGGATGGCGGCGTGCGCAGCAGTTGGTTCGCCACCAGCGTCAGTGAGACGCGCGCGCGTGTCGCGGCACGAAACAGGATATCCTTAATGACATTCGGGCAGGCGTCGGCGTCGACCCAGATTTTCATCAAATCACTCCAATCCCTGGCGTGGTTGATCTTTGTTTATTTGCTGGTAGAGGACGCAGGTTGTCCCGCGGGGACGGAATTATCCAAAGTCTGTATGCGATCGGCGAAGTAAGCGGTATCGCCGAAGCAACTCGTCGGCAGCCCGCGATGTTCCTCATAATGCAGCACGACACGCTGACCGACCAGCGTGTTGATCTGGGTGACGATGCCCTCGTCGCGCACGGTAAAATCCCAAAGTATCGGAGCGACGCCCGGCACCGTGGTCATCGCCAGCTCGCCTTCGTGCGTCTTGCAAATCCAGCCCTTGCGCGAGAATTTCTGCAGATAACCGGTGCGCTCCCCGTCCGAGTAGCTCCAGTTCAGCGCCAGCATGATATACAACCCCAACAGCACCAGTGCCGCCGCCAGCACGCCGCTCGAAATCATCAGAATCCATCGCATTATTGTCTCCCCGTTTCACGCTTCGTGACGCAGTCACTCGCGGCACCCAGCCACGCCTCCTGGCGACTGCGGACATTTGAGGGTTTACCGGTGTAAATGTCAACGGCCGCCGAACCGGCGGACCGCAAGCCACGTGTGAGTAATTTTGCTCTGGTCGGTTTTCTGGTTCAACGGGTGGTGGTTTGATACAATCGAACTCACATATTAAAAGCGCTCGGAATAACGCGACATCTTGTTCCGGCTCACAGCCGCCACAGCTTACCCGATGAAGAAGTTCGTAACTTTTCTCCTGCTTGTCGCCGGCACGTTCGCCGGCTGCGCCGCCTGGCAAACGCCGCTCGAAACCCCGCACGTGACCCTCACGGACTTACGGATGCTCGATATGACGCTTTTTGAACAGCGCTATGGCCTGAAGATTCGCGTGCAGAATCCCAACCCTGTCGAGCTGCCCATCACCGGGATGAACTTTCAGCTCGACATCAACGACACCGAGCTGGGGCGCGGCGTGAGCGACCAACCGGTTACGGTACCGGCGTATGGAGAGGCCGTGGTTGAAATCAAGCTGACGAGCAATCTTGCCCGAATCCTCGATCAGATTCGCGGACTCGAGAGCGGCAAGGGACAGAGCCTGCGCTATCGCCTGGCGGGCGGCATCAGCGTCGCGAACCACCTGGGCAAACTGCCTTTCGATTACCAGGGCGAGATTGGCCAGCGGCGCTAAGCGCCCGGCTGGGGCCAAATGCCACTTGGCCCGCACGCACAAGGATTTTCAAAAAACTTCCCATTGTGAGCTTTAACGCGGGTTGGCTCCGGCCCGCGGTGAGGATTGCTTCGGTTGTTTCATGACCGTCCGATTCTAGTCAGATGTCATATCTGACCCTGGTGCGATCGCTGAAAGTTCGCCAAGCGACAAATCTTATACGCACGGTACAGCATGCGTCAGCCCCTGCGCACCGCGCGCGCGATCGCCTGTTTCGAGGCACGCATCAGCCGCTTCGTCGCGCGCTGCTCGCTGCGGTGACCGCGGCGATCTTCGTGCGCGAAGCGTTTCTTTTTCGAAACCGAGCCGAAGACTTGACTCCACTTGCCGTTCTTGAAAATGATCTGATAGCCGCCGGCGAGGACCTGGAACGGTTTCGTGACCTTCTTAAGATGGTCGAACGGCACAGACCCTGGCTTGTGGAATGCTTCAAAGTAGGAGGGATAGACAAAGTCGGACATCGAAATGCCCTTGACGCGGAAACTGAGCGCCTCGACCGGATCCGCGCTCTCATACGCGTAGATGACCTTCGGATCGGGGCCCGTGGTCATCAGGTTGATCGCCGGGTCCACCAGCATTTCCACGAGTTCGTGGGACGCCGACACGCTCACCAAGTCATGATTCTCGAGTGTTGTCTTGACGAATACCTTGGACTGGGGCAGGCCATCGGGCGTGAGATCATGATACGCCAGGGCGCCCGGCTGATCGGCATTGTCGAGAAAGACCATCGCCCAGGCGCCTTTCACGAACCCTTTGGACTTGATCAGCTTCGCGGGGGTGCCCCATACCGGCGCCACAAATTTATCCACGTACACCTGCAGGGCGGCGATCAAGGCGTCGAAGTCGACGCCGAGAGCGGTCGTCGCCTTGTTGAAGCACGCGATGGTGGGAACGGCTCCCTGATTGAATGCACCGAATATCGGTCCCGTGTTCTTCATGTTTCCCCCTTCCTTGGGTATTCGGCGGTCCGATTCCGGACGCCAGTATCAGTTAGCCGCCTCCATGGGCCTGGCATACTTCCCGTCGCGCGCCAGGCCGTTCAATTGACAGCGTTTCAGCAGCGACTTCTGCGCGGCGGCCACGTTGCTTTCCTGCCCCTTCCACGCGGCCAGCACCGGCGCTTGCAGCGCCCGCCCGTAAGAGAAACTGACCTGCCAGGGATGCGGGCCCATCGCGTTCATGGCGTTCAGATGGTCGGTGGCGTCTTCCGCGCTCTGCCCGCCGGACAAAAATACAATTCCGGGGACCGCCGCCGGCACGTAACGGGTCAGGCAGCGCATCGTGGCCTCGGCCACCTGTTGCACGCCGGCCTGACGCGCGCACTTCATACCGGCGATCACCATGTTCGGTTTGAGCAACATGCCCTCGAACACCACGCGGTGCGCGTCCAACTCGGCAAACACCGCCTCGAGCACCTGCGACGTTACCGTTTCGCAGCGCTCGATGCCGTGGGCGCCGTCCATGAGCACCTCCGGTTCCACGATCGGCACGAGGTCAATCTCCTGGCACAGCGCGGCGTAACGCGCCAGCCCCTGGGCATTGGCACGAATACCGAACGCTGACGGAACATTGTGCTCGTCGATCTCGATGACTGCGCGCCATTTCGCGAACTTCGCGCCCAGCTGTTTGTACTCGGCGAGACGTTCGCGCAAGCCGTCCAAACCCTCGGCGACTTTGTCGCCGGGGTACAGCGCCAGCGCCTTGGCGCCTTTATCCACCTTGATCCCTGGGGCGATCCCGCGGCTCGACAGCAGCTTGGCAAAGGGGATGCCGTCGCGGGTGCTCTGGCGCAGGGTTTCATCGAAGAGAATAACGCCGCCGATATAGCGTTCGATGCCGTCGGTGGTAAAAAGTATTTCGCGGTAGCGCCGGCGGTTCTCTTCGGTGGACTCGAGCTTGATCGAATCGAAGCGCTTCTTGATCGTGGGGCTGCTTTCATCCGCCGCCAGCACGCCTTTTTGTTTCGCGACAATGGCATTTGCCACGGACTTGAGTTCGTCGATGTTCATTGCTCTGCCCTCCAGCGAGGATGCTCTTCAGTGAGGAGATCAGGCCATCGCCAAGCTACATTTGCGATTTACCATGAGGTGACCCCGATTCTTTTTGGCCGGTCACCACGTTGGCAATGCTGATCGAAACAGACTTGGTGCCCTTCTTAACGGGCGCGCTCACGCCTTCCAGGTCGCCATTTTGCGCGTTAGCCATGCCGGACTTGGAGACACGCGCCACCACGATCACCTCGGGGGCGCTCGACAAGGTCATTCCCTGGCCCATGCCCTGGCTGTCTTCCAGAACGATGGTGGCAGGCAGGTC
>NZ_JBGQKW010000020.1:0-37038 GCF_041499725.1 Sulfuricaulis sp. | reverse complement strand
GATCCTGACCATGGCCATGAGCTTCGGCACGTAATGTTGCGTCTCGCGCTTGAGCTTGAGGTACTCGTAATCCGTGGATTTTCCCTTGCGCTCGTTGTATTTCATCATGCGCCCGATTTTGCCTTCGCCCGCGTTGTAGGCCGCTAGCGCCAAGTGCCAGTCGCCGTCAAAATCGTTGTAGAGTTTCTCGAGGTAGTCGAGCGCCGCCTGAGTGGAGGCCTGTACGTCGCGGCGGCCGTCGTACCACCAGTTCGCCTTCAGGCCGTAGAGCTTTCCGGTGCGCGGCATGAATTGCCACAGGCCGACGGCGCGGGCGCGGGAGTAGGCGTGCGGCTTGTAGGCGCTCTCGATGGCGGGCAACAGCGCGATTTCCATCGGCATGCCACGTTTATCGACTTCATCGGCGATGTAATACAGATACAGTTTGGCGCGATCCATCATGCGCTGCATGTACTCGGGATTGTTGACGAACCACTGAATTTCGCGGTCGACCTGCGGGCTGTCGAGCGGTTTCATGGTGAAGCCCTTGCGCAGCCTGACCCAGATGTCGGAATCGTCGTTCTTGGCGATGTCAGGCTTGGTATCGGCGGACTTGTCGCTCTCGAACTGAATGGACGCCGGAGAAGGGGATTTAAATTTTATGTCGCTCAACGCCAATACGTCGCCCGCAGCCAACGCGGCCTGGGCCGGGGTCGGTTCAGGGGCTTTCTTGGCGGTCTCGGGGGAGGTTGTCGCGCATCCTGCCAGGGTTAGGAGAACAACAACGGGCAGGACCTGTTTCTTGATTCTTAGCCAATGCATGTAAGTAAATAGTAGGGTGAAGATGGTTTAACGTCAACCGGTTGAACAACATAGTTTAAGTAAATTACCTTTATGGGAAATTGTCCAGCCGAGGGAACTTCAGGCGGGATTTATTTGCCGACGACAGGTCGATCCGGCCTACCGCTCATCATCTGAAACCATCCTTCCATCGGCGCACTTCGGCGAATACCTCCACCTCGGGACCCAGTGTACGCCCGGTCCATTTCTCAGCGGCCCGTCGCACGCTGGCCTGACCCGCGCGCAGGAACGGGTTGATGCGCCGCTCCAGACCGATGGTCGAGGGCAGGGTGGGCAGATTCCGTGCCCGTTGCGCATGTGCCCAGTCGCGATGCGCGCGGCTGTCGGCGTTGTCCGGTTCGACCGTGAGCGCAAAACGCAGATTGGCCTCGGTGTATTCGTGCCCGCAGTACATTCGGGTCGCTTCCGGCAGGGCACTGAACTTGGAAAGCGAGGTGAGCATCTGTTCCGCGGTCCCTTCGAACAACCGCCCGCAGCCGGCCGAGAACATCGTGTCGCCGCAGAGCAGCATGCCCGCACCATAATAAGCGATATGACCGGCGGTGTGGCCGGGGACATCGAGCACGTCGAATCCCAGACCGAGCTCGGGAAGATCGACGTGATCGCCTTCCTTGAGCCGCTGCGTAACGGCCGGGATGCGCTCGCGCGCCGGCCCGTACACCGGGACAGTATAATGTTTGAGTATGTCCTCCACGCCGCCCACGTGGTCGCCGTGATGGTGGGTGCAGAGGATGGCCGCGGGCTTCAGGCGCTGTTTTTCCAGCGCCGCCAACACCGGGTCGGCATCGCCGGGGTCGACGATGGCCACGCGGTCCGGGGATTTCCCGCGGATCAGCCAGATATAGTTGTCCTCGAAAGCGCAGACGTGTAAAACATCAGTCATGCATCCAGTTTGAGAGCCCGCAGGGAGAACGTCAATGAGCCAGACAAATTCCTGTACCACGCAGTGGCGCCAGTTGCGCGAGTGGTTCGATTCGCCGCTCGGGCGTACGCTGCAGGCGCAGGAGGTCCAGCATCTGCGCGCCGTGCTGCCGAACCTCTACGGCACGGTGGCCGCCCAGCTCGGCCAGATCGGCCAGCTCGACCTGATGGATGCCTGCATCGCCCCCACGCGCATCCTGCTCGATCACCACGCCGGGCCGGACGGCTGCGTGGTGCGCGGACAGCCCGAGGCGCTGCCGCTCGACACCAAGAGCGCCGATGTCCTGATCCTGCCGCACACGCTCGATTTCTGCGACGACCCGCATCAGGTCCTGCGCGAGGTCAGCCGCGTGCTGCGCCCCGAAGGCCACGTCGTGATTCTCGGCTTCAACCCGATGAGCCTGTGGGGATTCCGCCGGCTCACCGCGCGCCGCCCGCGTGTGGCGCCGTGGTGCGGAAAATTTTTCCACCTGTCGCGCATCAAGGACTGGCTCGCGTTGCTCGACTTCGAGACCATGCACGGCACGATGCTCTATTATCGGCCTCCGTTGCGCAACGAAGGCTTCATGCACCGGTTGCACTTCCTCGACAAGATGGGCGACCGCTGGTGGCCGATGATGGCGGGGGTGTATCTCGTGGTCGCGAAGAAGCGCGTCGTCGGCGTTACGCCGCTGCCGCTAAGTTGGAAAACCAAACGCGCGGTCGGTTCGGTGGCGACGCAGCCGGCCGCGCGTGGGATGATCCTGCCGTTTCAGCGAAAACAATAACGCGTTCCCGCACCTCGCTTGGATAAAGTCACGATCTTCACTGACGGCGCTTGCCGCGGCAATCCCGGTCCCGGCGGCTGGGGCGCGATCCTGTTCAAGGACGATCACGAAAAAGAACTCTACGGCGCCGAGCGCGAAACCACCAACAACCGCATGGAACTCATGGCCGCGATCCAGGCGCTGGAAGCCTTGAAGCGCCCGTGCGAGATCACGCTCACGACCGACTCCCAGTACGTGAAAAAAGGCATCACCGAATGGCTCGCCAACTGGAAGCGGCGCGGCTGGAAAACCGCGGACAAGAAACCGGTGAAGAACCAGGATTTGTGGCAACGCCTCGACGAAGCGGCGCACAAGCACAAGATTCACTGGAAGTGGATCAAGGGGCATAGCGGACATGAGGAGAATGAGCGCGCCGATCAGCTGGCGAATCGGGCGATTGAGGAGATGTTGGAATAAAACTCCCTCCCCTTGCGGGAAGTGAGGCGGGGTTGTCGTGAATGTCCGGTGGACATTCACGCCGCCGAACGGGTGCAAATGATTCTTTTGCACCCCGGTGGGAATAACAGGGGTGAGGGGGATATTAATTTGAATCGAATCGCCTTCGGCGACACAAATAAAACAACGAGTATAATAATCGCCCAATGCGCCAAATAATTCTCGATACTGAAACCACCGGCCTGGAACCTTCCGAGGGCCACCGGATCATTGAAATCGGCTGCGTGGAGCTGATCAACCGCCGCGCGAGCAATAACCGCTACCAGCAGTATATCAATCCCGGGCGCGAGATCGACCAGGGCGCGATGGAGGTGCACGGTATCACCAACGAGATGTTGGTGGACAAGCCGAAGTTCGCCGACATCGTCAAAGACCTGCTCGAATTCATCAAGGGCGCGGAGCTGATCATCCATAACGCGCCGTTCGATCTCGGTTTCCTTAATAATGAGCTTTCCGTAATGGTAAACGGCAAGTCGCCGCAGCGCGTCGAGGATTTCTGCACAGTGGTGGATACCCTCAAGCTCGCGCGCGGCATGCATCCGGGTCAGAAGAACGACCTCGATTCGCTGTGCCGGCGCTACAACGTGGACAATTCACACCGCACGCTGCACGGCGCGCTGCTCGACGCCGAGATTCTGGCGGACGTGTATCTCGCCATGACCGGTGGCCAGACCGGTTTGTTCGAAGATACCCACAGCCATCTGAAAAACGCCACGGCCACCAACGTCGTCGCGCCTTCGGATATCCGCCGCCTCGACCCCAATCGTCCGAAGCTGCCGGTGATTCCGGCGAATGCCGAGGAACTGGCCGCGCATCAGGCGTGGCTGGAGGAACTCGACAAGAAAAGCGGCGGGAAATGTGTGTGGAAAAAAATTGAACTCACTTCATAGTGAGGTTCCGGCCGTTCGTGCTGAGCATGTCGAAGCACGAACGGGCTATTGAGTCATGAGCGGATCTGATATCGGGTAATCACAGTTTTCCGTTCGCCCCCTTCGGCCGGCTCAGGACAGGCTTCGACAAGCTCAGGGCGAACGGGTTACTTATCCGGGACTTTCTTAGTTAACCAGTTTCTTCCCCTTGAAAGTCAGGCTGGTGCCGGGTTTCATGACCCGACAGCGGATGACCATCTTGCGGAGTTTTTCCGCGAAGCCCTTGGCGTCCGGCGTCAGCACCGGAAACGTGCCGTAATGCTGGGGAACGACGACCTTGGCGTGCACCGCCTTGGCGGCGCGCGCTGCCATCGCCGGTTCCATGCCGAAATGCCCGCCGATGTTGATCAGCGCGACGTCGATCTTGTGTTCGCCGATCAGCGTCATGTCGTTGAAGTAAGCGGTGTCACCGCTGTGGTAAATGGTCGGCCCGTTCTTGATTTTGATCACGAATCCCGCCGGGTTGCCGCCGTAGGCCACTTCCGGTTCTTTCTCACCCGCGAGTGGATTACCCATCCCGCTGGAGTGGACGGCCGGCACCATGTCGACGATAACCTCACCATCGGCAATAGTGATTTCACCTCCCATTTCCATAAGTGTGTCGTAACCCATCTGCTGTTTAGGGTAGCCCAGCAACTTTTCCATGTTTTTTCCCAGCGCGGGATTCGTGACCAACCGCGCGCCGGTTTTCTTGGCGATCTCAACGGCGTCGCCGACGTGGTCGAAGTGCCCGTGCGTGATCAGGATGTAATCCACCTTGGTGATCGCGGCCAGCGGGTCCTTGCCGTCCTTGGCTTTCGGGTTCATCGGGTTTTTCAGCCACGGGTCGATCATCAGCACCTTGCCTTTCGGAGTGACGATCTCGAACGCGGCATGCCCGTGCCAGGTGAGGGTGGTGTCGGCCGACCAGGCTGCGCCGCCGAGGGTGAGCAGCAGCAAAGCCGCCGCGATCCGGATGAATGATTTTTTCATGTTGTGCTCCATATTATTTGAGTGAGTTCCATGAGCCCGGAAACGCCGGTATCGTCTCACGATGAACCGGGCATGTCTCCGTCATGACAGCTTAAACCAGATGTCCCCGGTTTGATCAAGAGCCGGCGCGTGTCGGGAGGAGAATGTCTTTCCCGGTTTCGGGCTTGACAAGCTGACAAGCGCGCCGGTCTGCGCTAATCTGCGCGTCAATGTCGCCATCGGTCGTCTCCGTCTCCCACATCAGCAAGCATTTCGACAAGGTCATTGCCGTCGATGACGTCAGCTTTGACGTCGCCTTGCGTTCCACCACCGCGCTGCTCGGCGGCAACGGCGCCGGCAAGACCACGACGCTGTCCATGCTGCTTGGGCTGCTGTTGCCGACCTCGGGCAGCATTTCGATCTTTGGCGTGGATATGCTGCGGGATCGCTACCAGGTGTTGCCGCGCCTGAATTTCTCATCGCCGTACGTGGACCTGCCGCGGCGGTTGACGGTGCGCGAAAACCTCACGGTCTATGCGCGTCTTTACGGGATTATCAATATATCGGCGCGTATCAATACCCTGAGCGAGGAGCTCCAGATCGGGCGCTTCCTGAACCGACCCTACGGGCAACTGTCGGCGGGCGAGAGGACGCGCGTGGTGCTGGCCAAGGCTTTGCTGAATGAGCCGGAGCTGATGCTGCTCGATGAGCCGACCGCCTCGCTCGACCCCGACACGGCGGACTACGTGCGCGGCATGCTGGAGGCTTACCGCAAACGCACCGGCACCACAATTCTGCTGGCCTCGCACAACATGTCGGAGGTGGAACGGCTGTGCGACGACGTCATCATGCTGCGCGCCGGCAAGCTCGTGGATCGCGGCACGCCGGCGCAGTTGCTGACGCGCTACGGGCGGCAGAACATGGAGGAAGTATTCATCGACATCGCGCGCCAACGCCATCTTGAAATTACCCCGGACAGCAAGCACGTGGTGAAACAATGACCGGGCTGGCGCATACACACACCGGTTTTTCTCCCTCGCTGCGCCGAATCTACGCGCTGGTATTGCGGCACACTTACCTGCTGCGCAGCTCTGGTCCGCGCATTCTGGAGCTCGTGTACTGGCCGACGGTGCAGATGGTGCTGTGGGGATTCATCACGGTGTTCCTGGTCAGTCACAGCTCGTGGATTGCGCAGGCCTCGGGCGTGTTGCTCTCCGGCGTATTGCTGTGGGACGTGCTGTTCCGCAGCCAGCTCGGCGTTTCGCTCGTGTTCATGGAAGAGATGTGGTCGCGCAATCTGGGGCATCTGTTCGTCAGCCCGCTGCGGCCATTCGAGCTGGGCTGCGCGCTGCTCACCATGAGCCTGATCCGTACGCTGATCGGCGTTGGCGGCGCCGCGCTCATCGCGATTCCGCTGTTTCACTATTCCATCTTCAGCATGGGCCTGCCGCTGCTGGCTTTCTTCATCAATCTCATCATCATGGGCTGGTCGATCGGATTGCTGGTCTCGGGCTTTGTGCTGCGTTACGGTCTCGGCGCCGAAAGCATGGCATGGATTGCCATCTTCGCGGTGCAGCCGGTCAGCGGCGTGTATTATCCGATTGAAACCCTGCCCGTCTGGTTGCAATATGTCGCGGCGGTGTTGCCGTCGAGTCATGTATTCGAGGGCATGCGCGCGGTGTTGTTTGACCATGTCTTTCGCGTGGACTTGCTGCTGCATGCCGCGCTGCTCAACGTGGTTTATCTCGCTGCTGGTTTTGCTTCGTTTCTCGCGTTCTTCAAGATCGCGCGGGTGCGCGGCCAGTTGCTGCACGTCGGCGAATGATGACAACCGGATGACGCCGGGGTAGCATTCCCGGGCTTTCCAACCGTTACAGGAACACGCACGCCATGCCTTATTTTGTTTTCAAGATTTCGGCCGACAGAAAATTCACTCTCGTCAAAGCCTGTGTGCAATACAAGGAGGCGAAAGATCTCTGCCGCGAGCTGCGTATCGCCGAATCACCGGACAATCCGAATGCGGTGCGCATGGCGTTTGCGGAAGATCAAGCCAAGGCCAAGCGCCTGATTGCCGACAAACGCCCGCCTTCTTCGCCGCTGGAGGAGTGGGAGGCCTGATCCACCTGCCGAACGGTCGTTCACTTGCAACCTGCATGTGCGTTAATAAGCCTTTCCGCAACACGAGTCAGGAGGTAACTATGCAAGGAAATATCACGACAGCCCTGTTAGGCAGCCTGTTTCTGATCATGGCATTGGGAGTGCCGGTATGGGCCAGAGCCAATTCGGACGAAACACAACTGGAGACCATAAAGCAGGAAATCGACCACGGCACCTCATCGACTGCGTCAAGCGACAAGGTTAAGTCACTTTCCAGCCAGTTCAATGTTGATCCCAGTGTGGTCGAGGGTCTGCGCGCCCAGAAGCAAGGCTGGGGTGAGACGACTATCGAACTCGCCATGGCTCAACGTCTGACGCAAACCGATGCCAAGACCTACCCGACGATGACGGATGCGTTGAATAAAATCGAATCGCTCCGGAGCCAGAAGATGGGGTGGGGAAAGATAGCCAATAGCCTTGGCTTCAAGCTTGGTCCGGTCGTCAGCGCCGCCAGCCATAGCCGCAACGAGCTGAAGAAGGAATCTCGCGCGGAAAAATCACCGGGTTCGCTGAAATCTGAAAAGTCTGAAAAGGCCGTGTCGTCACCAAAGGCTGATAAGATCGGAGGGCCTGATATTGACGGACGTCCGGAACGAGCCGCGCGACCGGAACGGGTCGAACGAGCTCACTGAACGCCAATAATTAAGGTTAGACATCAGAAGGGCCCGCATAGCGGGCCCTTTCTGTTTGGAAATCGGGAGATGGTGGGCGATGCAGGGTTCGAACCTGCGACCCCTGCCGTGTGAATCAATTCCCATTACCTACGGCAACTATTTCGGCTTACGTCTACTCACTTCAGCCTACTACTTAAGGGTTTATTGATATTGCCTCATGTTGGCTGGAATAGGGTGAAATGAGCTGGAGAATAGTGCTGTTGAGCACAAATTGAGCACAGTTGTAGTCCAAATGGTTGACGAGTATCTCGCAATCGTCCAGTGTATTGGGCACAATGCAGATGCGGCGCCGTTTTTTTTAGGACCGTATACCTACCAAATCATTTGACCGGCTCACTTGTGAATCCAACACGTAATCAACCTTGTCCTTGTGGCAGTGGCCTAAAATATAAAAGGTGTTGCGGCAAGATTTCGGACGAATCCCGGTCTTTCTCCTCAGACATGCGCTCGATAGATCAGAAGGATCTCATCGCAAAGATTCATGGCGACGTAGTGGTTGTAGTCCCTAATTCACTCGACCTGATTACATCCTACGTCGTACGAGAGCAGGAAGACTGGTTTGAGGATGAAATCAAGTTTGTGCGTGAACTAATGCAGCCGGGAATGAGGGTTATCGATATTGGAGCCAACTATGGCCTCTATGCCTTATCCATGGCCAGCAAGGTGGGCGCCAATGGTCATGTATGGGCATTTGAGCCAGCCTCTTCTACGGTTTCTTTTCTGAAGCGCAGTATAGAGCTTAATAAATTCATCAATACAACCGTGATCCAGTGCGCATTATCCAATAGAAGTGGTACCGCGAAACTCAGTTTAGATCAGAATTCCGAATTGAACATGTTATGCCATGAAAATGGCAGTGCTCTTAAATCAGAGGATGTGTCGTTAACGACACTGGACCGATATACGCTAGAACACAGGTGCGAACAAATAGAGTTCGTCAAACTCGATGCAGAGGGCGAAGAGAGTAACATAATCAATGGCGGGGCAGCATTCTTTGCGAAAGAGTCACCGTTAGTTATGTACGAATTCAAGCATGTAATGCAAGTAAACCTCGCTCTGATACGTCAATTTGAGGATCTGGGATATCGTTCCTATCGATTAATTCCTGGATTGAATCTGTTAGTCCCGTTTGATTCAACAGAGGCACCGGACGCATACCTGATCAATCTTTTCTGCTGCAAAAACGACCGCGCCCAACTGTTAGAAAAATGGGGGATGTTGGCTAACTCGCAAACTGATATGGCTTTGCCGCGTGAATTTAACGGCTCATTATGGCAAAACCTGTTGGAATCCAAATCATTTGCAAAGAGTATGTTAGGTAATTGGAGTAAACAAATTGCCGAGCAACCTATGGCTAGATGGATGGATCTGAAAAAAGCCTTGGAGCTATACACACTCGCTCACGATCTCAAACAAAGCCCTGCTTCCCGCTATGCCGCATTAAAGGCATCCCATGGTCAACTTGAAACGGTCTGTAAAGAATCCCCGAACCTTGGACGTTTATGTACTTTCGCGAGAATCTCATGGGAACTCGGGGAACGTGTAAAGACGTTAGAGATAATGGCTCAGGCAATGGACTTGTGTACCAAGCAACGGCCCACGACGCTTGATGAGCCTTTCCTTCCTGTATCTCAACGTTTTGATGATATCAATCCTGAGAATCGATTTGGCGCTTGGATAGTCGCATCCCTCCTTGATCATGGAGAATCATTGCAGTCATATTCTTCCTATTACACCGGGAAAGGGAGCCTCCGTAACCTCGAAGGACTTCTGCGTACGGGCTTCGCAAGCCCGGAAATGAAGAGGCGGCGTCAGCTTATTCAGATGAGGTATGGGCTTCAATCTTGATGACCAAATGCATAATTGACAGCGAGACCCGACGGAATTAGAAAAGTGGCAGGAATTGGATTTTCTGGGAGCACAATTTTCCGAGTTATGAGAAAGGATTGCCTGTCACCCACGCCACCAGTGACAGGCGTGCACCGGAAGTTACAGCCGTGACTCGGTGCGTCAAAAATGACGGGAAAACAATCAGAGTACCACGCCCTCTATGGTAAGGCGGTGTGGAATTCATGAATTCCAGATCTCCACCCTCATAGTCCTCTGCATTAGATAACTGAACTGACAGGCTCAGCTTACGCAGTGAATTATTGTTAGGGCCAAGATCCATGTGCCAGTTGTAGTAACAGCCCACGTCATAACGTGCGACCTGAATCAGCTCGATTCCAGTAAGATGGTAGCGGTATGCCTTATTCATGTGGGCGAGGGTAGACTCGATCTTTTGGTATATCCACGCGGATTGTTCGCCAGGCGGAATGAAGCGTATCTGTGAACTCCTCGCGTTTGAGACAGCGCGTTCCGCTCCAACAGTACCCTGTTTTTCTTGCGTAAAGCCGCCAAAGGCAATTACGCGTTCGCACTCCTCGGTGGAAAACCAGTTCTCCACCGTCGTGATCATGGTTACTGAGTCATTACGCTGTTGTGCTTGGCCGGATTGTGCTGTTGTTGCGTCGCTTGTCATAGCAGGTCCTGTGAATAGAGGGAGTACAGCCATTGTGGAGCAGGTGTGAGGTACCTTGTTGCATCATTGCAGATGTTGTTGTTTCTTTTGAAGTCACTAAGCATCAGCCCGTGTTTAATGTTAACTGGACTCGGGCATTATAATTGAGGACAGTAAGGATACCAAGGCTCAATCTGGCGGACATTCACTCGCACCCTTTGCGTTTACAAAAAAGGATAACGTCCTGATTTAAACATCCCGGTTTGGATAGTCATCTAAATTATATAGTCTGTACCGCGGTGAGATTACGTTTGCGTCGCTTGTAACGTTGGACAGACAAATCAGTCCTGAGCCGAACCGTAAGCTTCCCCTCCTAGCATACAGATCGGAAGTAGAGCTTTCTGGCACTATAAGCCCAGGAGGCCCTGATGAAAAAGACACGATTCACCGAGACCCAGATTGTCGCGATCCTGAAGTCGGCCGATGCCGGGCTGAAAGTGAAGGACCTGTGCCGCGAGCATGGCATTAGCGAGGCGACCTACTACAACTGGAAATCGAAGTACGGCGGGATGGAGGCCTCGGATGTGAAGCGGATGAAGGAGCTGGAAGTCGAGAACGCCAAGCTCAAGCGGATGTATGCGGATCTGGCGCTCGAGAACCGGGCGATGAAGGATTTGATCGAAAAAAAACTCTGACGATGGCGGAGAAGCGTACCGCGGCGGTGTTTATGAACGAGGCTCACGGGTTATCGGTGACGCGCAGCTGTGGCTGCGTGGGGCTGTCCCGCGCCGCGTATTACGGTGCGCCGCTGGACTGGGTGATACGGGACGCGGAGATCATCGAAGTCCTTAACGCCTTGGTCGACGCGCATCCGCGTTGGGGTTTCTGGAAGTATGTGGATGCGCTGCGCCCTCGGGGTCTGGGCTGGAACCACAAACGGCTGTACCGCGTGTACCGTGGCCTGGGGCTGAACCAGCCGCGCCGGACCCGGCGCAAGCTCCCCGAGCGCGTGCGTGAGCCGCTGCTTGTCCCGCAACGCCTGAATCAAGTCTGGTCGGCGGACTTTATGAGCGATACGCTTTATCACGGTACCCGTTTCCGCACGTTTAACGTGATCGATGACCACAACCGCGAGGCCCTGGCCATCGAGATCGACACCTCTCTGCGCGCGGCCCGCCTGGTGCGTGTCTTTGAACGGCTGAAGGCCGAGCGGGGACTGCCGGATGTATTGCGCGGGGGGACGTCGGGTGGAGCGTTATGCCTTAATGTGTTTTCACGCCTGCGTGTTCTGATTTGCCAGAAACATTCCATAAAGCAGCCATTCAGTGAATAACAGTGCTGCCTCACAAGGTGATACGTAGCAGGCACGCTCTCCATTTCGAATAACTGGCAGGGAATGCCCTGCTCGATTATCATCAACCAGAATATGCCATTTCTCCAGGAATGAATGGCCCGAAGATAGCGGACGGGTCAGCAGTGTCGCGAACTTAGTTCAAGGTTGGGATATTGCCAGCCAACTATCGGAGTTTTACTCGTGATACCAGACGAAAATGTCAGGCATTTGTTCCAGGATAAATTGGCTAAACAAGGTAATTATGGGGGCGACCCCACCTCACTCCAAATATTCAGGGGGATATCGGGGCTACTCTGGAAAGACCAGCACCCTGCTGGATGCTTCCGTCACTTTACTGTATTTAATAAGTTCGGTGTTATACCAAAATATTGCTTTGATTGTTGCAAGGTTTTAATAGAGCCGCGTACCGTAGTGGAGCTATTCAAACTCTTGATGATTTTTGAGAAGCTTGAGCTTCCTAACGATAACACTCGAAAATGTATGTGCGAGAGCAGAGATTTTTGTTCTGGAACATACAAGGGTTTTATCTACTGCAGAGGCATCGAGGAAGCAAAAGAAGTCTATGACATTGTAAGGCAGGTGGTGTCAGATGATATTTCGCCCGCTGTCCCCGTCACGTTGAAGCGAGGTTGCTCAGAATTCGAGCGCGCTTACCCAGGGTATGCCCGTATAGAGCCGGGCACTGTAATCATGAAATACAAAAAAGATTGGAAAGCCCACGAAGATTTCGTCGATAAACATGCTGTTTTTAGTTCTCCCAATATTAATGTCGGCGGTAATGCGCCCTACAGCACATCGGAGATTTTCGCCACACATTATTGGCTAGGTTATGCGGCCACAATAGGTGACATGAGTTACCTTACGGTTACTGGCTCTGCCGTGCCTCCTATACCGCAACTGAAACGCCCGCCATTTACCATCACGGCTCCTCATACATGACGCAACGGAATTTAAGGCAGACGATCACAATCTCGATCACAGCACTGTAACGATGGGCAGATTCCATTCGTTAAGTGTTTGAAAAGATGGTGGGCGATGCAGGGTTCGAACCTGCGACCCCTGCCGTGTGAAGGCAGTGCTCTACCGCTGAGCTAATCGCCCCTTTGCGGGGAAAACAAGCGCGCAAGTTTACTGCCTGCGGGGAATAAGCGTCAATTCTGCTGATTTTGCCGGCGTTTTTCTTTACCATAGGCGTCCTTCCCAACCACCAAACCATTTCCGTGACCGTCCGCACCCGATTCGCCCCGAGCCCCACCGGTTATCTGCATGTCGGCGGCGCGCGCACCGCGCTTTTTTCCTGGCTGTATGCGCGCAAGCACGGCGGAACCTTCATCCTGCGCATCGAGGATACCGACCTCGAGCGTTCCACCGCCGAGTCGGTGGACGCGATCCTGCAGGGCATGACCTGGCTGGGGCTGGAATACGACGAGGGCCCGTTCTACCAGACCCATCGTTTCCCGCGCTATAAGGAAGTCATCCAGCAGATGCTCAAGCAGGGGCAGGCCTACCATTGTTATTGTTCCAAGGAACGCTTGGAGCAGTTGCGCGCCGAACAGATGGCGCGCAAGGAAAAGCCACGCTACGACGGCCAGTGCCGTCACGGCGTGCCCCACCCGCCGGCGGGGGTTGCGCCAGTCGTGCGCTTCAAAAATCCGCTCGATGGGGCAGTGGTGGTGGAGGACCTGATTCGCGGGCGTGTGATATTTCAGAACAGCGAGCTGGACGATCTCATCATCGCGCGCGGTGACGGTTCACCGACCTACAATTTCACTGTCGTGGTGGATGACATGGACATGAAGATCACCCATGTGATCCGCGGCGACGATCATCTCAACAACACCCCGCGCCAGATGAACATGCTGAAGGCGCTCAATTTCACGCCACCGGTTTACGCACACGTGCCGATGATTCTGGGACCGGATGGCGCGCGCCTGTCCAAGCGCCACGGCGCCGTGAGCGTGATGCAGTATCGCGAGGACGGCTATCTGCCCGAGGCGCTGCTCAATTACCTCGCGCGCCTCGGCTGGTCGCACGGGGACCAGGAAGTTTTTTCCATCGACGAGATGATCAAGCTGTTCGATGTCACCAAGGTGCACAGCTCGGCCGCGGCCTTCAATCCCGAAAAGCTGACCTGGCTCAACCAACACTATATTAAGAACAGCGACCCCAAGCACGTGGCCCATCATCTGAGTTATCACCTGGGACAGCAGGGAATTGACCCCGCGTCAGGTGGGCCGGACCTGATCGAGGTGGTCAAGGCCCAGCGCGAACGCGCCAAGACCCTCGCCGAGATGGCGCAGAACAGCGTGTTTTTCTACAAGGATTTTACGAACTACGATCCCAAGGATGCCGCGTCGCACCTGAAACCGGAGGCCGAAAAGCCACTCAAGGATCTGCGTGAACGGTTCGCCGTGCTGCCGCTGTGGGAGGCCCAGGCGATTCACGAGGTGGTCGCCGGCATTGCCGAGGCGCAAGGGCTTAAGCTCGGCAAGATCGCGCAGCCGTTGCGTGTGGCCGTGGCGGGCCGGGCGGTCTCGCCGCCGATCGACGTGACGCTGATGCTGGTCGGGCGTGAGAAAACACTTGAACGGCTCGACGTCGCTTTGGAATATATAAGGAAACAACCGGTTACGGCTTGACCCGCCGGTGGACGGGCATGTAAAGTAGCGCGCCTCTGAAGGGGCTATAGCTCAGCTGGGAGAGCGCATGCATGGCATGCATGAGGTCGCCGGTTCGATCCCGGCTAGCTCCACCATTTCACACAAGGGGTTGCGTGCGGACAACCCTTTTGTTTTTTTTCAGTCAGATCATCCGTCCCCATCGTCTAGAGGCCTAGGACACTGCCCTTTCACGGCGGCGACAGGAGTTCGAATCTCCTTGGGGACGCCAGTTTTCCACACCAAGTGGGGTAAGGTCAAAACCTCCACGGCACATTTGAGTATCAAGCGGATTTTTGGACGCCACGAAGTACCGGCCGCGCGTGCCTGGCATTCACCGCGCTAGGCACCGGATGGCGGTGGAAGCCGCCGAGATGCTTAACTGTACTAACCGAGCTGTCATTATCCGCGCCCCTGTCCGCGAAGAAGCCGAAGGCAACGGCCACGATAAAGCCGACGATAACCCACAACGTCACGATCCAATAGATTATTTCCATAGCACGCCTTTCTTGATTACAAGCAAATTATCGCCATACACATCTTCCGCGTCGTTGACGTTACTCAAAATATTGCACTGGGGAAGTCAACTTTGCGCCGTTGCAATACCGACCAAAATATTTAGATGGTGTCCGATAGAAGCGAATTAGTGGGCATAAAAAATATCAAGCGCGTCAATTGGTTAGGCTTTCTCATGGGTGGGGTTATACAAATCACATCGACGATGTTCTCGGACCAAGCCTCACAGCCGCGCGTAGGGCTGATTTATCGGAACGTGTAACCTATCGCCATCATTTTCTAATACATTCGCCGGCACAAACCGTTCTCATACTCTGCGACCCGCCCATCCCGAAGCGTCACGGCTAAACTTCCCCCTGAAATCCGAACCTTCTTGGCGTTTGAACAGTAGGAACGTTGGCACGAGCCATCCCTATATTCCTCGACCCGACCGTCTGCCGTAACGACGGCAACAATGCCGCCATTGGTATCCGCGTCTTGAATATTTGACCCATAAGAACGTCGATACGCGCCGTCCTCATACTCTTCAACCCTGCCGTTGACTATCTTAAGCACAAGCCCCATCACTGTTCTCCTTTGCTCATGTATCCACCGAATGCCGCGCTTGCGGCGCTGACGACGGCCGACCAAATTCCTATGGCAACAACCTAGAAAGATCTCGGCTCTGCTCGTTGTGTGGAAATTGACACAAGGCTGCTTCCGTGTGCGCCGGTTTCTGCAGGTTGCTGATCAATAGTAATTGCAATGGATACTTTTTCATTGACTTAAATCAAGAGCTTGGCATTGGCAACGACGTCCATGGCGAATGGCCATTCAAGCGGCTTTCGGCTTTTGGAAAAAGTCGCGATAGCGGCCGATCCAGTTATCATTAAGAAGTCTGCGGAATTGGGTATTCCCTGGGTTCAGGCACCACCCCTTCAAAAGGGTATTAACAGGGGGTTATATAGTTGACAAACTCTCTTGGGAACGCCAAACACAAAAGGACCCACGTGAGCTGGCCCCTTTGTGTTTCGACGATTCTTTCTCAGAAGGAATGAGAAAAATTTTCCAGGAGAAGTTTGGACGGACGCAGACTGGCCTGAAGGGGCGAGCAAGCTGCAGGGTTGCAGCCGGTTTATCAGGAACGAATCCTGGGCTGCCGAACGCGAGCCACGTTTGGGCGCACGCGGTCGCGAATCAGACGTTACTCCACCGTGGCTGCGTGAGAATTGAGATGGTAGCGTTTGATCTTGCGATAAAGCGTGCGTTCGCTGATGCCCAGTGCCTCCGCCACGGCGTGCCGGTTGTGGTCGTGGCGCTGCATCAGTTTGGCGATATGGTGGGCTTCGGCATCCACAAGCGACCGGGGCGCATCCGTTTCTGTGCCGGAAGCCTCTCGCGCTAGAGAGGCCTGACGAGCCGGCGCGGTTGTGTAGGCGGAACGGCGTGCGTGGTCGTTCGCGTGATGGTCGTCGAGGCGGATATGTTCGGGGGTAATAATGCCGTCCGGGCTCAATGCCAAGGCGTGTTGCAGGATATTCAATAATTCGCGCACGTTTCCGGGGAAGTCGTAGTCCATC
Source organism: Sulfuricaulis sp. (assembly GCF_041499725.1). Taxonomy (GTDB): domain Bacteria; phylum Pseudomonadota; class Gammaproteobacteria; order Acidiferrobacterales; family Sulfurifustaceae; genus Sulfuricaulis. The sequence goes on along the minus strand of NZ_JBGQKW010000020.1, from coordinate 20,718 downwards.
AGGCGTTCCATCGCCTCTTTGGTCACATGGCAACGGTCCACCTTGTCCCGGTCGCACATGCGTTTGATCAGCACCTTCACCAGAGCGGGAATATCCATCCGCCGCTCGCGTAACGGTGGAATATGAATTTTGATGCCTGCTATGCGGAAATAGAGATCTTCGCGGAATCTGCCATCAGCCACCATGGCCATCAGGTTCTGGTTAGTCGCGGTGATGATGCGTACGTTAACCTTGATCACCGATGTCCCGCCAAGGCGCCGGAACTCGCCGGAATCCAACACACGCAGCAGCTTGGTCTGCATGGACAACGGCAGTTCCCCAATTTCATCGAGGAGCAGTGTACCCTTGTCCGCCGTTTCTAACAGCCCCGGCTTGAGCCCCGCGCATCCGGTGAAGGCGCCGCGCTCATGGCCGAATAGTTCGCTCTCGAACAGAGTCTCCGGGATTGCGGAACAATTCAGCTCAACGTAAGGTTTGGTGCTGCGGGCCGACTCTCCATGGATGTACTGTGAGGCCATTTCTTTACCAACGCCGGTTTCTCCGTAAAGCAGTATGGGCACGTTGGATTTGGCAGCCAGTGTCAGAATTTCAACGCATTGCAGGAACACGGGAGAGCGCCCGACCATGCGCATTTCTTCGCAGGTCGGGTGTACGGCAGGCGCCAAGCGATGGATGCTTTCAAGGATAAACCGGTCGCCGTTCGCGGTTACGACCGGATAAGCTTTGATACGCACGCGGTCGGGCTGGTTGGCGTTATCATAGTGGGTGTGCATGACCTCGAACGGGCTGTTATTGGTCATCACCGCCTTATGCGGGCAATCTTCACCATTAAGATGACAGGGTACGGGTGAATGGTGCGATATTTCGTGACAGCAGCGTCCGACGATCGCATCCGCCTCCACGCCGTAGGATGTACAGTAGGCCCGGTTAGCCGCGATGATCTTATAATGCTCGTCGATAATAACGGCGGGTGATTCTTGGGTATTGATCAACGACTCAAACACGGTGTTCCGTTTCATAATCGTCTCCTTCAGTGCGCCGTTGGCTGTTAATGCCACGGTTTGATTACTTATTGCTCTTTCGAGCGTTCTTGTTAACGGTGGTAAATCCGCGAGGCTTCGATACTCCGATAGATTGTCAGTATTAAATTCAAACTGACATTTCTGTCATGTGAATGACATGGATGTCATACGCCTGACTGACAAATTCGTCAATGTATTTGTAGATATGCTGTTTTCACGGCTTTTTCTGCAAAAAATTATTGGCACGCAGATTGCTATAGTTTTGGAAAATATGTTCCCCGCCATGGGCATGAACAACTAAGGAGGAGTCAATGAAACCGCAACTGAAGACCGCGCGCGGCAAACGTCTGTTGTCGGCAGCAATCGGTATCTTGCTTACATCGACCGTCGGATTTGCTGCAGAGGCATGGGCCGACACGGTCTCTTCCAGCGATGCAACGTTAATGTTTGGTAGACCGACGCCGCCCAAAAACACCTTCAATATATTGATGAACTACGAACTGGGCATGCACTGCACCGGGTTCGAGTTCTCCTATTGTTGCGTGCTGCCGCCGTACAATTCCATCCTGGCCCAGGTGGTCAAGACCCAACAATCACCGCTAAATGGAACCGCGTTCCCCAGGCTGCTGGACGCCGATCCCAACGTCGGGCTCGACTTTCTCGGTCGGCCCACGGTACTACGGGATACCGAACTGGATGCGCACGGGCACTTCAAGAAGTATGTATTGCGGTACTGGCACGACGCCCAGCCCCGGAACGACGGGCGCGGCGCTACGCAGACAAGCACGCTGATCAGCCACGTTGAAGGCAACTCCCTGCTGATGTGGAACACCATACTCGACGCCGCCGCCGTAGACACGGGCAACAAAATTCAATACGGCACCTACGATGGCCAAACGAATGTGGTGCTGGGCGATGGTAATCACGGGTCTCAGCCCCAGGACAATTACGCCAACGCGTGGTTGAACCATCTCTATATATACAGCGATTTGAGTGGCAGCAATTCGGCCAACACAAGCCTTGAGAAGAACAAGATCCGCCTGGGCATGCCGAATACGTACGCGTCGACGGTGTTCGCGACGATCCTGCCGCAGAACAGCGGTCCCGCGTTTCACCCCATGGGACCCGGAGCCGTGAGCGGTCTCAACAATGTTCTGACCTTCTCGGGTGACTCTGGCACCGTGGTCTTCACCCAGATGAAAGTTCTGGAAAATCTGCCGGTCATGCTGACCTCTCCCCGGATCTGGGAGGCCCTGGGCCTGCCGTTGGACCCATTTGAGGACACCATTAATTTCTTTGGCAACCCGGGAGCGATCAACGAGAGTACTGTCCGGCCGTATGTCAAGATGAACGCCCAGTTGCACAATTTCGACTCGACCCAGCCGGGCGGCATCGGGACGGCGGTGCTGCAGAACGGCAATCCGATCATCGGTTTTGGGACCGCCCCCATCGATATCCCCAACTGTGAACGTTGCCACGCCCTCGGCCCTACCGTCGTCTCGGCCAACAACCCTGCGAACAGTGGCCCAGAGCATGCTGCGATTCAGGCGAATGCGCAGCTGGAAATCGAGTTCTGGAACGCGTACTACGGCATCAACACCGCCGCCGGCGACTCCGACTGGTACTCGCGGTTGAAGGGAACGGCCTACAGCATCCTGGCGCTCCACGACGACCATCATGGCACCTCGTTCACGGCCAACTGGCCGCAGACGGGTGGTGCTGGTCTCCCCCAGGTCACCCGCCTCGGGCATGAGAGCGTGTTGTGCCAGAAGTGCCATGCGGACAACGTGATCGCGAAGGTGAAATCGGCCACGGTGGGAGTCGTGGCGGAGGGAAACGATCCGGTCGGAACCGTGATCCCACCGCTGACTGAGGCTCTGCACAGTGCTCACAGTGACCGCGTGTTCAGCGACTCGTTGAGCCGCAACGGCGCGTGCCAAGGCTGCCACCCGGCGCACCGCTCCGATGGCGATCTCACCAGTTATCCGATCACCACCCTGGGACTGAACGCCTTTGCAAACGGGGACAACCGCGACGCCGCCGGCGGCTGCTATGTCGGTCGGGACGTGCACTCCAACCGCAACAAGAACGTGGATTTGTCCGCGCAACCGCACCTGAATGCCGTGGGCACCTGGCTGGTGAATAACGTTGCCTCAGATACCGGTACCTATAAGGGCATCTGGTGCACCAATTGCCACACCCAGTTCAGCCAGGAGATCTGGAGAGCGGAGAACGTCAAGGATCTCATCCACTCAAAACCCGGAGATCCGGGGAACGTCCGGGAGCCTAAAGTCAACGCGACGCTGAATGATGTGGCCCATGCCGTGGGCGTCTCGCTGTCCCAGGCCATCGCCTGGTTGGACCCCAAGACCAACGACGATACGTATGCCGCGTTCAGCGGCACATTTCCGGATGCTAACGTGGCCACGATCGAAATACGCGGTGGTGGGCCCTTCGTGACTACCGACGCGGATGGTGACATCAGCGTCCGTATTCTCGACTTCTGCACCACGCCGGATTGCGTGGCCGCGGCCCAGGCCGTATTGAATGCCGAGCACAACGGCGGCACGGCGGTGCCCGTTCCGTTCTCTGCGGCCACGGACGGTCGTGATCACTGGTTGTCTCCGGGTGAACCGCACTGTGCGGATTGCCACAAGGCGCCGTTCACGGAGCAGAGCGGCAACATCAATCCCTTCCCGCCGTTCAACTACCCGCGGAAGGCCTCGCTGTTCCGCTACTCCCGCGGCCATCAGGACATCACCTGCCAGGGTTGCCACGAGTCGACGCATGGGCTCTACCCGGTCACCCCGGACATCGACACCACCACCTATGCGCAGGCGGCCAGTTTGAACACGGACGGCAAGCATGGGCCGTTGAAGTGTGGGAGCTGTCATGTGGCTAATAAGTTTGGTGTGCCTAGTATCATTAACAATCTGACGTACACTGGAACGAAGATTGCTACCAACTTCGACAAGGCGGTCAGTTGGGCGCATACCTTCACGATAGAGGCCGATCCGACCAAGGATTACTGCCTCAACTGCCACTTGAATAACGCGCCGAAGGTCTCGGCGACCGATCATGATTGGCTATGCCACGCCATGAATAGCCAGGCGTCGCGGAAGATGATGGACAAGGTGGAGATCAGCCTGCAAGGTCATGTCTCCGGTGATCCCGCTTTCGGAAATCCGCTGAAGAACGGTTTCTGTACGATCTGCCACAACGCGGACTTGGCCGCGGGCACCACCAGTACGAACACCACCCGTGCGGACGGGAACACCCATTACAGTCTACTCAACTGCAGCGACGTGGAATGGAAGCGGCACGTCACCGAAGGCCGTGTTGCTCAAACGGTCTGGGATTATGTGACGGTGAAGAAGACGGGTTCGACCTGCGGGTGGTAAGCCTCCGGTCCAGGCCGTTAAAGTAAAGCAGGAACAAATGGAGGAGAGCATACTCTCCTCCATTTTTTTGTGGTTTAATCCCTGGGGCTCGCTGAGTTTCGCGTTCGGGACCGCTCAGGCGGCTGCGAATTCTTGAATCAAACTGGGATGGACTTTATTCAAATGACTAATCCTATGAAAAGTTCCTTTGCCACCATTCTGATCGCTGGTTTTTTCCTGGGCATTGCCTTCCCCCTGGGAGCAGGTGCCCTCGCGCAGCCCAACGATGTCATCGCTCGGGTCGGGGACCAGACCATCACCTTCCGCGAGATCGAGATCATGATCAATAGCAGTGATCTGGTCGGTATGGGGATTCCCCCTCCCGGAAGCCCGGCGAGGAATGAGGCCAGGCTTATCCTGCTCGATAAGGTGATAAGCGCCGATCTGCTATACCTGGATGCCCTGAAGCAGGGGATGCAGAATAATCCGGTTTACCAAAACGATGTGGAACACTTCTCCAGAGCTAATCTGGCCGCCGTCTATCGGGAGAAGCACGGGATTGGAGACATCACGGTGACCGATGACGAGGTCCGGAATTACTTTAAGCAGAATATTGTTGCGGGAACCCCCTTCACTCCGGAAATCCGGATGGGCATCGAGGCCACGATTCGAAAAGAACGGTTCAAGACCAAGAGAGCCGCCCTGCAAAAGGAATTGCGGAAGGGGGCTGAGATCGTCGTGGATAAAACGAAGCTCGATCCGAAAGGAGATGCATCACGTGTCAGCAGCGAAGTCGTGGCCCGGATCAATCAAGAGACAATCACCTGGGGTGAGTTCAGAATGGGGTTAACGGATTCCGATAAGAGTCGTTCGGTAGAGGGCAGGGTCGAGGTCCTGGATGGAATCATCGATGAGCATATCGCCGTGAACAAGGCCAAGACGGCCCGGCTGGATCAGGTTCCGACCTATCTCTTCCGGGTTCGTGAATTCAAGAAGGTCCATTTGGTGAGTCTGTACAAGGCAAAGCTATTTGGAGAAATGGAGCCGTCCGACCGGGACATCAAGGAGTATTTTGAGAAGAACAAGGAAAAGATCCAGGTTCCGGAATCCCGCAAGATTCAGATGGTGGTCTTGAAGACCAAGGCGGAGGCCGATGACGTCAAGAAAAAGATCCAATCCGGCGAGATCACGATTTTCGAGGCCGCCGCGAAGTATTCCATTGACCCGAACGCGAAGCAGACGTTGGGAGAGTTTGGCTGGGTCGCCAAGGGAACCGGTTTTCCAGAACTCGATCGATTGACTTTCTCCCTGAAGCTTGACGATCTGGGAGGTCCGGTCGAATCCCCCGCGGGTTGGCACCTCGTCAAGGTGCTGGAGGCACGGGATGCCAAGTATCAGAATATCAAGGATAAGGATACGTGGGAGAGGGCAAAGAATATGCTCCTGCGTGAGAAACAAGATGCATATGTGGTCAACCTGAGAAAGAATGTGTTTCCGGTTGAGATCTACGCCGATGTGTTTCAACGGATCGTCCGGAAAGAAGAGGAAAAAATAAACGCCAACCGCAAGAAGTTAGAGAAGACCTCGTCGCCTGCTCAGGAACGCGCGGGAAAAAGTGACGTTAAAAAGAGTGACGTTAATCAGTAGGTGTAATATCCTCAGGGAGGATGAATGGTGAACTGATGAATTGCCGTACGATCCGTGGCGCATCGTGGGTGTTGTTCTTGCTTCTTTTTGCCGGTGAGACCCATGCCGGACTGAGTGATCTGTTCCACCGCGACACAACTCCTCCCAGAGACTACGTGATCCTCATCAATTACGAACTGGGAATGCACTGCACGGGTTTTGACTTCTCCTACTGTTGCATCCTCCCTCCGTACAATTCGATCCTCGCCCAGGTTGTGACAACCGAAAGAAAAGGGAATAAACCGGCACTGCTCGGCTCCGACCCCAATGACCCCGAGGTGCTGGTGGACGGCGAGAAGCGCTTCAAACTTGCCTACACCCATGAAGACCCCGAAGGGATCCCCAACACCTATTCATATTCCAAGAAACTCGCCTACTGGAACGTTGGATACAAGGGCAGACAGCTTCCCGACTACGAGTTCAGCAGCCTCTATATATATAAGGATCTCAATGGGTCCAATCCCGAGAACACCACGGCCAATGCCAAGAAACTCCATGTCGGGCTCGATACTCCGATCAAGATCAACCAGGGGCCGACGGGCCAGCATGTCGGCAAGGGTTTTCTCCGTTATTCCGGTGCGACGGGGACCGTGGTCTTCACTGATTCACCTGTCATGGAAAATGTGCCGGTGACTTTGACGGGTCCGGGGATCTGGGAGGCCCTCGGGCTGCCGCTCACGCCGTTTAACGATCAATTCACGGCGCTGACCATGTTGGATGAGACCATGTATCAGCCGTTCCAGAAATCCGTGGTGACGCTGGTGGATGCCAAGACGCACGAGCCCGTGATCGACTCCTCGGGCCAGGTCGTCCGGTTTTTCGGCGTGAATCCCATCGATGTGCCCAACTGTACACGCTGCCATTCGAACGAACGCGCCAACGGAACGAAATATCTTAAATACAAGGAAGAGCACGATTTCTGGAAAGGGATCCGGGGCACCGGTGAATATTACGCGCAGATCAAGGCCGCGGCGGTTTCCATCATGGAGATTCATGACGACCACCACGGCACGAACTTTCTGGCAAAGTGGCCCGCGAGTCCGATCACCTATACGCGGCTCGGGCGGGATACCGTCCTGTGCCAGGAGTGCCACGCCGACAACATTATCGGTCGGCTGTTTTCCCGCAAGGCGGGGGCCATGGAAAAAAATGACATCCAGCCGAATCATCCCCGGCTGCCCGATCCCGAACACCTGATCTCGCCGTTGACCGAAGCGATTCACAAGAGCCATCAACGCCACAATCCGCTCCCGGATAGCCTGGGCTTTGCCGGCGGTTGCCAGCTCTGTCATCCGGCGCACCGCAGCGACCGTACCATGAATGATTTCCCGTTGACGCTGGACGGAAAGAACCAGTTCGCTTCCGGAGACGTTCGCGACGCCAAAGGCTGTTTCACCCGCCGCGACGTGCATGGAAATTCCCAACGGAACCAGGACGGGGCCGAGACACCGAGTTATCTCAACGCCGTGGGTAATGCGCTGCTTTCCGAGGTGATGAACACCAAGGGAAAAGACAAGGGCTTATATTGCACCAACTGTCATAACATGCTGTCGCGCGAATTGTACAAGGCGGATCATCTCACTGACGCAGTGACGCAGACCGGCCAGACGCTTCGCAACCAGCCGCTGGCGCCGATCGCCGCTTCACTGGGCGTCTCGGTGGAACAGCTGAAAAGGGATTATCTCAATCCCAAAAGCCCGATGCAGGGAGAAGATGTTTCCAGCGGCGTCTACCGAACCTGGGATCGCACCGGGCAGACCATTGCCGCCATCGCCAGGATCAAGGTCGATGAGCAGGGGAAACCGGTTCTGACAGCGCCCGACGAAGATGGTGATCGGTCCGTCATTCTTGTGGACAAAGACCCGAATGGCACCGCTGGCGTGGCGGCGTCTTATGCCGTGGCTACACACGGAAAGGATTACTGGCTGGCGGCCGGTGAACCTCACTGTGCCGACTGCCATCAACCGCCCTTTGTCGAAAGCATGGGCGGCGGCGCCTTCCCCCTCGACCAGCCCGGCAAATATGCGCTCATGCGCCACTCCAAGGGGCACGCGGGAATTACCTGCCAGGGCTGCCATGAATCGACTCACGGTCTTTATCCCGTCAATCCGGAAGTAGATATTTCCAGCTATCAGCAAGCGGCGCTGTTGAATCCCGATGGTTCGCATGGGCCGGTGAAGTGTGCGGCCTGCCATTCGGTCAACAAATACGGTGTGCCCTCTCGCTACCAGGATCTGATCGGCAAGAAAGGGCCGACCTGGAATAACTATGATAAAGCCGTCGTGTTCCAGCACATGCTGCGATAGTGGTCGCCGCAGATACGGATGCGACCTATTTGCCGGCATGGCCCACGGACAGCCGGCCTTCGACACGATAGCAAGGCGGGAGTAATCTGGATTACGTTCTGCTGAGGCAGAGACCGAAATGAAACGACTTATTATAGTGTGGCTGCTTTCCGTGGCGCCCGTGATGACGGCGATGGCGGAAGGAAAGATTGCCTTTTCGCTGTCGGATACCCAAGGCAAGGTTCACACCTTGTCGCAATACGCCGGAAAGTGGGTGGTCGTCAATTACTGGGCGACCTCATGCCCACCCTGCATTAAAGAGATTCCGCAGCTCACGAAGTTTCACGAAAAGCACAAGGATCACGACGCCGTCGTCCTGGGCGTGGACTTTGAGGACATCTCCCTGTCGTGGCTGAAAGACTTCATGGACAGCATGTCCATGAGCTATCCGGTCTTGCGGTCAGACCCATCGCAGCAAGTCACCCCCTTCGGTGTCATTATCATGTTGCCTACCACGTTTATCATCTCTCCGGCCGGTGAACTCGTGGCGCACCAAGCGGGTGCCGTCACGGCCGCCGACCTCGAAGCCTTCATCAAGCGCAAGACCGAGGCCGGCAAGGCGAACGCACCCTCGACAAAGCTCAACACCAAAATTCATTAGGCGATCCCCCATAATAATTAATTTACTCATTCCAGCAACGAACTGCTTAGAACTACTTCCACCACAGTGACAGATACGGAAGATAAGTGACCAGCACCAGCCAAATCAGCATGATAAGTAGAAAAGGCAGGGAAGCCCGGAAAAGGTTCAGCATCGGTTCCTTGAAGCGCTGGCTGGCGAGGAACAGGTTGATGCCCACGGGCGGGGTAAGGTAGCCGATTTCCAGGTTCGCCAGAAACACGATGCCGAGGTGCACGGGATCCACCCCAAAGCGTTGGGCCAGCGGAAGGATAAGCGGCACCACCACGATGGTGGCGGAAAAGATGTCCATCATACAGCCGACCACCAGCAGAAAGAGGTTGAGCAGCAGCAGGAACTGTAATTGGCTGGATACCCCTTGTTCGAGCGACTCCAGTATCTTCATCGGGATCTGCGCATCGATCAGCAGGTTGGTGAAACCGAGCGCTATACCCAGAATGATCAGCACGCTGCCCACCAGGACGATTGTTTCGCGGAAAATTTCGTAAAACTGCGAGATCGAGCCGAGACGGCGGTGAATTACGGTCTCGAGCAGCAGCGCGTAAGCTGCCGAGCAGCTAGCCGCCTCGGTGGCGGTGACATATCCGCCGAACAGGCCGACGACGATACCGACGGGCAGCAGCAGATCCCACATGCTGGTCCGTAGGGCGGAGAAGAGCACCGGTAACGAAAACGGCCGTGGTGAAATTCCGATATGCCGTGAGACGACGGCGCTGTAGACCGCCAGCATGGCCAACAGCAGCAAGCCTGGAACGAGTCCCGCCATGAAAAGTTGTTCGATGCTGACACCCGCCACGATCCCGTAGAGCAGGATCACGAGGCTGGGGGGAAACAGCAGGCCGAGCGAGCCCGAGGAGGTAAGCAATCCCAGCGAGAAATTCTTGGAGTAATTTTCACCGAGCAGAATCGGGTAAAGCAGGCCGCCGAGCGCGAGTATGGTGACGCCGGAAGCGCCGGAAAATGCCGTGAAGAACGCGCACGCGGTGAGCGCCACAATGGCCAGTCCTCCCGGCATCCAGCCAAACCCCGCGTTGAATACCTGCAGCAGTCGCTCGGGCGCGCCACCGCGCGACAAGGCCACGCCGGCGAGCGTGAAAAGCGGGATGGCCATGAGGTTAGGCGAGGAGGCCAGGCGCATCATCTCCGCTACAAGCACCGCCGGATCGAGCCCCGAGGAATGCGCGGCGTACAGACTGCCGGCGCCGAGCACGACAAACAACGGGACACCCAGTGCCGCAACAGCGATAAGCAATGCAACGACGGTGAATGTCATAAGGCGCGTTTTGAAGAGCGCGGTCCGATTATGAAACGGATCGCGAATTGGGCAGTGAGGAGAAAGAAGCTTAAGGGGATGATCACAGCGAGCGCCGCCACCCATTTCTCCGCGGCGGCGGCGTGAGCCCATTCCTCCCACCAGAACCGTAGCGCCGCCCAGAACAGGAAACCGCATACCACGGAGGAAAAGACGTATATCGGACGCTCCAGCATTCGCCGCCAAGCCTCGGGAAACCATACCGCCACGGCATCGATTTTGATGTGACGTTCGCGCACGGCCAGCACGGCTCCGAGAAAGCTCACCCAAAGCACCAGATAGCGATCGAGAATATCCGCGCCAGGAATGGCGGTGTGGAAGAAATTACGTGCACCGATCTCAGCCAGCGACAGAACGAGCAGCAGCACCAGCCCTGCCGTGGCGACGATGCTTTCCGCGTTTGTCAGGTAGAACTCGAGCTTGGCCTTCCAGGTGCGGTTTCGTCGGTAGAGTTCGGCTTGGTCGGTCACTTCTTGCCTTTGTGCGCGCGATAATCGTTGAGCGATTTGCGCGCTTTCTCATAGAGCGGTGCCGGGATATAGCCATCCTTGGCGAGTATCGCGGCGGCGCGATCGCGCAGGTCGTAGAGATCCGAGTCCTTGTCCTTCCACTCGCTGGTGAAAGTGACCCCGTGCTGCTTCAGCACCGCAAGACTTTTTTCATTGTCCCGGCGTGTTTCCACGAGCAGACGGGCGCCGGCCTCCTCGCCGGTACGGCGCAACAGTTTCTGGAGGTCATTGGGCAAACCATCGAAAAATTTGCGCGACACGATCAGGCCACCGATGCCGTCCATGACCGGCATGCTGGTCATGTAAGGTGTCTTGGTGAACCATTGCAGGGCGATCGCACCCAGTGGTGGCGCAATGGTGGTGTCGATCAGTCCGGTCGAGAGACTGGTGAAGACTTCCGTAATCGGTAAGGGCACGGGAGAGAGGCCGCTGGCCTCGAAGAAAGCCGTGCCGAGCGGGTCACCCTGCCACAGCCATATACGGCTTTTTTTCATGTCGTCGATGGAGTAAATGGGCGCGCGCGAGAACAATTGTATGAATCCCACTTCCATCCAGCCCAGCAGTTCAAAACCATTCTGGTGAAATCCCTCGCGAATTTCCGGCATGAGTTGGGCGCGGACGTGATCAACCTCATCGTAACTGCTAAACAGAAATGGAATTTCCAGTACTCGTGTCGGTGAATAGATGTAGCCGATGCCGTGACCGGTCATCGCACCGCCGTGAAGTTGTCCAAAGCGGATTTTGCGCAGCACGTCGGGCTCGTCGCCCGACACGCCTCCGCCGTACAGCTTGAACTTGAGCCTGCCCTGGCTCTCCTTTTCCACCTTGTTCGCCCAGTCCGTGATGATGTTCATCCACGTGGAGCCTTGCGGGGCGAGGGTGGCGAACTTGAGCACATAAGCTTCCTCGGCGTGGGCATCCGGGAACAGGAAGAGAAGCAGGAAAACTGCAAAAAGTTTTTTCAAAACCACTCCTCTTCTTTGGCGAGCAGTCTCCCAGCCTTTTGTTGCGCGATGGCGTTGACGAGCGCCATCTCGGGATAAATGTCCGACGGTGCGTTGACAACGGCGATCAATCGCTCATGGAACTGTTTGCGATCGAGCAGCTGATGCGCGAGATACTCCGCCTGCAACATGTCGACGAGCAGCAGCTTGCCATGCGTGATAGCCCGCGCCTTTTCGAAATGTTTCGCGGAACGCTCGAAGTCTCCGCCCAGCATCGGCGGCCGTGCGCCGTAGTACACACCGAAAAACAGATGCGCGCCTCCGTGGTAGTAATTTTCATCGAGTGCGAGCACGCGTTCCATCAGTTCCGCCGCCTTGCCCATGTCGGCGATGCGCGCCGGGTCGTTGCGGTTCATGTCGATCCACTTGGCCCAGCAGGAGGCCGACCAGAACAGGGCCGGCACGGCGCGGCGGCTGAGCCCGGCGAGTTGTCGCTTGAGCTCCTCTGTCGTCATGGCGGCGAGGTCACCCTGAAATCCCGAGGCGGCGAGCGCCTGCCGCGCGTGTTCCCATCCCCGGCGGTACAGTCCGGAGGCGCGCCGGTTGTCTTCGTCCTCGACAAAACCGTAGGCATAACCGTAAAAACCCTGCGCCGCCTGGAGGCGCAAATCGGCGTTGTCGGGAAGCTCCTGTATCAATCCTTCGACCAGCTTCAGGTTGGCGGGAATGGCCGCGCGGGCGAGGTCGAGATCCGTTTCCCGGTTCATTGCGACGTTGCCGCTTTCGATGATGGGCAGGGAGGAACGCGCCACCATTTGGCCCATGGAACAGGCGCCGAGCAGGGCACCGCACAGACAGATTGTCGCCCTTGCCAGTTTACGCGGTATCGACATGAGTGCTGTCTTGGATCGCGGCAGGGATTTCGGCGTGTGTGGCATGTTGGGGATACACAATGATTTATTGTATGCTTCCAAGCCTATCGCCGGGGCGGGCCTGGCGCAAGAAGCGAAAGGTCATTCAAGGAAGCCCTGACACGAATCCCTACTCGCTGCGCTCGTTCGTCTTGTCATTATACAATGCCAGTTAACAGCAAAGACATTCTTGATTCCAACGGGCCGCTGACGGGACGCCTGGAAGGCTTCACGCCCCGCCTCGCCCAGCAGGAGATGGCGGCGCGCATCGAGCAGGCGCTGGCGGATTATTCCGTTTTCATCGCCGAGTCGGGCACGGGAACCGGCAAAACCTTCGCCTATCTCGTTCCGGCGCTGCTGTCCGGGAAAAAGATTCTGATATCGACCGGCACGCGCCACCTCCAGGATCAGCTCTATCACCGCGACCTTCCTATTATTCGCGATGCCCTGGCGGTGCCCGTGACCACGGCGCTGCTCAAGGGGCGGGCCAATTATCTCTGCCGGCACCATCTGGACCGCACTGAAACGGAAGCGCGCTTTACCGGCAAGCGCGAGCAGTCGAACCTGGTGCGCATCCGCGAATGGGCCGGCAGCACGAAATCCGGCGATATCGCCGAGGTCAGCGGCATTCCCGAGGATTCCGATCTCTGGTCGCAGGTGACGTCGACCGCGGACAATTGTCTCGGCGGGGATTGTTCCTATTATGAGGAATGTTTTGTCAACCGCGCGCGCCGCGAGGCACTGGCCGCCGACGTGGTGGTCGTCAACCATCATCTGTTTTTCGCCGATCTGGCGCTGCGCGAGGAAGGTTTCGGCCAATTGCTGCCCGGCGTCGAGGCCGTGATCTTCGATGAGGCGCATCAATTGGCGGAAGTGGCCTCGAACTTTTTCGGCCTGTCCCTCAGCGGCCATCAGCTGTCGAGTCTGTGCCGCGATGCGATCGCCGAGGACATTAAGGAGCACAGCGGAATACGCGAGCTGCCGTCCACCGCGCAATCGCTGGAGAAGGCCGCCGCCGATTTTCGTCTGGCATTTGGCGTCGAACCGCGCCGCGACTCCTGGAGCAAGCTGGAAAATGCCAAGGCCATTCATGCGGCGCTGGCAGGACTGAAAACGCGGCTGACCAATCTCTCGACGGTACTCGATGCGGCCGCGGCCAAAGGGCAGGGACTGGCCAATTGCGCGCGGCGTGCGTCGGATATGCTGGACCGGCTGCTGACGATCAGCGAGAACACGCCGGCGGATTTCGTCGCCTGGTTCGAGACGACCACGCGCAGCTTCACGCTGTATCTCACGCCGCTCGATATCGCCGCCGCGTTCAGGCAATACGCCAGCGCCGGCAAGAAAGCCTGGATATTCACCTCCGCCACGCTGGCGATCAATAAAAGTTTTGATTACTTCCAGGCGCAACTCGGTCTCGAAGAGGCCGAGACCGGTTTGTGGGACAGCCCGTTCGATTACGCGAGTCAGACGATGCTGTATATCCCGCCCGGCCTGCCCGTACCGTCCGCGCCGGATTACACGGATCGCGTGATCGATGCGGCGCTGCCGGTGCTGCGCGCCAGCCGCGGCCGCGCGTTCCTGTTGTTCACCAGCCACCGCGCGCTCAGGCTTGCCGCCGTAACATTGCGCGACGTGCTGGATTATCCCTTGCTGGTGCAGGGCGACGCGCCGCGCTCGGAACTGCTCCGGCGTTTCCGCGCCGCCGGTAACGCCGTGCTGCTCGGCACCGGCAGCTTCTGGGAAGGAGTGGACGTGCGCGGCGAGGCGCTGTCCTGCGTCATCATCGACAAACTGCCGTTCGCCTCGCCCGACGATCCGGTGCTGCAGGCGCGCGCCGGCGCGATGGAACAGGCCGGGCGCAGCCCGTTCATGGAGTATCAGCTGCCCGAGGCCGTGATTGCGCTGAAGCAGGGCGTCGGCCGCCTGATCCGGGACGAAAACGATCGCGGCGTGCTGATGCTGTGCGACCCGCGCCTGCTCAGCAAGGGTTACGGACGGATTTTTCTCGCGAGCCTGCCGCCGATGCCGGTGACGAAACGCCTGGAGGACGTGGAACAATTCTTCGGCCGCGATCCTTCCAGGCGCAAGGCGAGACAGAAGGTGTCGCAGGCATGACGGCGGGGGCGCCATCCGTGCCTTGGCGCCGGTTCGTGCATTTTCTGGCCTTCGGCTTCGGAAGCGGCAAGGCGCCCGTGGCACCGGGCACCTTCGGGACGCTGATGGCCATACCTATATATATGTTTCTGCGTCATGCCCCGCTCCCGGTTTATGCCGGAATTGTCGCGGCCATGTTCGCTTTCGGCGTGTGGTTGTGTCACGTGACGGAGCAGGACCTGGGCGCGCACGACCATCCCGGCATCGTGTGGGACGAAATCGTCGGATACCTAATTACCATGTTCATGGCGCCGGCCGGATGGAAATGGATCGTGCTGGGATTTTTCCTGTTCCGCCTGTTCGATATCTGGAAACCGTTCCCTATCCGTCAGCTCGAACGCCGAATCCGTGGTGGATTTGGCAATATGTTCGACGACGCCCTCGCGGCGGTATACGCCTGGCTGGTATTGCAGGGATTTTTCTATTTTCATACCGCCTGATTCGATGGACGGCGACTATTCCGATAGCGTGGCGTAGCGCTCGCGCAGCAGGTTCTTCTGGACTTTTCCCATGGTGTTGCGCGGCAGTTCCGGCACGAAGAACACGCGCTTCGGCACCTTGTAGCCCGCGATCAGCCGCTTGAGCGCGGTGAGCAGGCCGGCTTCCGTCACGTCCTCGCGCCCCGGCGCTCGCACCACCACGGCCACCACGGCTTCGCCGAAGTCCGAATGCGGCGCGCCGATGACGGCGGATTCGACCACGCCATCGAGCTTTTCGATACAGGCCTCGATCTCTTTCGGATACACGTTGAGCCCGCCGGTGATGATGAGATCCTTGGCGCGGCCGACAATCGAAACGTAACCGTCACCGTCGAGACGGGCGAGATCGCCGGTGCGGAAATAACCGTCGGAGGTGAAATCCTCCGCCGTCTTCTGCGGCATGCGCCAATATCCCTTGAATACGCCGTCGCCTTTGACCTGCAATTGTCCCACCGCGCCGATCTGAAGCGGTCGATCCTTATCGTTTACGATGCGTACCGACACGCCTGGCAAGGGTTTGCCGACCGTTCCCGGGCGGCGCGGGCCGTCGAGCGGATTCGAGGTATTCATCCCGGTTTCGGTCATGCCATAGCGCTCGAGGATCGTGTGTCCGGTGCGTTGCTGGAATTCGTCGAAGGTTTGCGGCAACAGCGGCGCGGAGCCGGAGACGAACAGTCGCATGTGACCGCAGACGTCGCGGCCGAAGGCGGGGTCGGCCAGCAGGCGCGTATAGAAGGTCGGCACGCCCATGAACACGGTGGCCTTGGGCAACAACCGCATGATCGCGGGCACGTCGAATTTCGGCAGCAAAATCATTTTCGTGCCGTTGAGCAGCACGCAGTGGCAGGCCACGAACAGGCCGTGGATGTGAAACAGCGGCAGGGCATGGAGCAGCACGTCGTCCGGACGCCAGCCCCAGGCCTGGTGCAAGGCGAGGGCGTTCGCGGCAAGGTTGCCGTGCGTGAGCATCGCGCCTTTCGGCCGGCCGGTGGTGCCGGAGGTGTAGAGCAGGACGGCGGTAGCGTCGGGCGAAACACGGCGGGTGTCGAACTCGTCACCGAGCGATCGGGATTCCCCGGTGAGCGTGCCTTGGCCGTCGGCATCGAGCGTGTAGACGTGCTTCAGTCCGCGCGGCCCGGCCAGTTCACGCATGCCGGAGAGATCGGACGGGCGGCAGACCACCGCGCCCGGCGCGGCGTCGTCGAGATAATATTCGATTTCGGCGGCGCGATAGGCCGGGTTGAGCGGGAGATAGATCAGGCCCGCGCGCAGGCAGCCGAGATAGAGAAACACCGCCGCCGGCGATTTCTCGATCTGCACCGCGACGCGGTCGCCCGGCTGGAGTCCCAGGCCCGTCAGAAAGCGCGCGTAGCGCGCGCTTTCGCGTTCGAGATCGGCGTAGCTGTAATGGCCGCCCGCGGATGTTTCGATGAAAGGCGCCCGTTGGTCAGACGGGAAACGCCCGGCAAAGAGCGAGTAGATGTTTTCGTACACGGTCATCGATTGTGCTTGACGGGCTTCCGCCCGCTAAGAATAATCCCTGATGTCCATTCGTGAATAATAACCCGATTCGGGGTCCGGCAGACGGTTTATACACAAGCCGTTGCCGTATAACAGATCAAAGCAGACTCAGTCCGGGGTCGGCGCGGTGTCGGAACAGACAGGCGCGGATCCGGTATCGGATACAACCGCGACCTCCGCGAGATCACCGAGCTTCTCGTCGCAGGCCGTTTCCATAAAATCTTGACGACGGAGGATGATCATGAAAATAAAATTGCCGTTCCTTGCACTGGCACCGGTTATCGCCGGCCTGCTGTGGTGTGGCCTGTCGCCCATGGCGCAGGCGGCGGATGCCAAGGTAATCAAGATATCCCACCAGTTTCCGGGCGGCACGATCGACAAGGGCGACTTCCGCGACCGTCTGGTGCGCAAGTTCGCCCAGGAAGTCGAAAAGCGCACCAACGGGCAGCTGAAGTTCGAGATTTATCCAGGCGGCTCGCTGGTCAAGACGATGCAGCAGCTCGACGCGCTCTCGGTCGGCGCCTTGGACATGACGATCTATCCGCTCGCCTATTCCGGCGGCAAGATTCCGGAGGTGAACATCACCCTGATGCCGGCGCTGCTTACCAGCTACGAGCAGGGCTACCGCTGGAAGCAGGCGCCGATCGGGAAGGAGCTGACCGACGTTCTGGACAAGAACAACGTCAAGATCATCACCTGGGTCTGGCAGGCCGGCGGTAACGCGTCGCGCGACAAGGCGATTCTGGTGCCGGATGACGTCAAAGGCTTGAAGGTGCGCGGCGCCGGCAAGTCGATGGACGAATTGCTCAAGGCCGCCGGTGGCGCTATCGCCAACGTGCCTTCCGACGAAACTTACAACGCCATGCAGTCCGGGTTGCTCGATGGCGTCTGGACCTCCAGCGCCTCGCTCATGAGCTTCCGGCTCAACGAGCTTACCAAGCACGTAACCACGGCGCGCAACAAGACCTTCTGGTTCATGTTCGAACCGTTGCTGATGTCCAAGGCAACTTACGACGCTCTGACGCCGGCGCAGCAGAAGATTGTCATGGAGGTCGGCGCCTCGCTCGAGAAGTTCGCGCTGGAGGCCGCCAAGGAAGACGACAAGGCCCTGGCCGATGTGTACGCCAAGTCCGGCGTGACCGTGCATGACATGGACGAGAAAACCTTCAATATGTGGCGCAAGCTTGCCAAGGAAACCTCCTGGAAAAGCTTCGAGGAGAACGTCAAGGACGGCAAGAAGCTGATGCAAATGGCGGAAACAGTTAAATAGTCTAATCCGGCCGATAACCCCATGTCGCCGGAACGACATGGGGTTCCGCGGGAAACCGATCATGCTCAAGCTTTGGAATCTGTTTGCCGCCGTGGTAAAACGGTTTAACGTATGGCTGGGTTACGTGGCGGCGTTGATGATTGTCGCTTCCACCGCGGCGATTTCCTTCGAAGTGGTGGCACGTTATGTCTTCCGTCAACCGCACGACTGGAACCTCGAACTCAATATTTTTCTCCTGATCGGCTCGACATTCCTGGCGGCGGCGAATACCCAGATGAAACGCGGCCACGTGGGTATCGAGGTCCTCGACGGGTTGTTGCCGCCACGCTGGAACCGTTGGCGCCGTCTGGCGAGCGATATCCTCTCGCTCTTGTTCTGTGCCTTCATCACGGTTTATATCTGGAAACATTTTTATCAGGCATGGGAGGGCGGCTGGGTCAGCAGTTCCACCTGGGCCCCCAAGGAGTGGATTCCCTATGCGCTCATGGGACTGGGCATGACCATGCTCAGTCTGCAAATCCTGCTGCAGATCGGAGATGATTTGTTGCGTCCGACCGTGGCCGCCGGGCACGAGGTTCTGGGCGAATAGCATGGGCGTGTTCGAAATCGGCCTGCTCTACATCGGCGCTGCATTTCTCCTGTTTTTCAGCGGCGTGCCGATCGCCTTCGCCCTCGGTAGCGTGGCACTGCTGTTCATGTTCATCTTCATGCCGTCGGCCAATATCGGAATGGTGGCCCAAACACTCTATGGCGAGCTGAATAATTTCACGCTGCTGGCCATCCCGCTGTTCATTTTGATGGGCGCGGCCATCGGCAAAACGCGCGCCGCCGTCGATCTCTACGAGTCCACACATCGTTGGCTGTACTGGCTGCCCGGAGGGCTCGGGGTGGCGAACGTGACCGGTTGCGCCATCTTCGCCGCCATGTGCGGATCGAGTCCGGCCACCTGCGCCGCCATCGGCAGCATGGGCATACCCGAGATGCGCAAGCGCGGATACTCGGCGGAGCTCGCCGCGGGGCTGATTGCCGCCGGCGGTACGCTCGGCATCCTGATTCCGCCGAGCATCACACTGATCATCTACGGCATCATTACCGAGCAATCCATCGGCCGGTTGTTCATGGCCGGCGTGGTGCCGGGCATCATGCTCGCGTTTTTTTTCGCCCTGTGGGTGGTTTACGCCAGCGTCCGCGAAAAGCGCCGGGCGCTGGCCGGGATGAGTCCGTCGCAGGCGGCGCTATCCCAGACGGAAGAACATTTCAGCTGGCGCGAGCGTTTCGAAACCATCCCGCGGTTGATGCCGTTCATGGCGCTCATTGTCGTGGTGATGGCGGCCATGTACGGAGGTTGGGCCACGCCCTCGGAGGTGGCCGGGATCGGCGCGCTCGGCGCCCTGCTCATGGTGGCCCTGGTGTATGGCGTGTACCGCTGGCGCGATCTGAAAGACATCCTGTCGGGCGCCGCGCGCGAGAGCTGCATGATCATGATGATCATCGCCACCGCCTTCCTGTTCACCTACGTGATGAGCTATCTGCACATCACCCAGAGCGCCACCGAGTGGGTCGTGAGCCTGCCGCTGTCCAAGTGGGCCTACCTGTTCTGGGTCAACGTGCTGCTGGTGGTGCTGGGCTTCTTCCTGCCGCCGGTGGCGATCATTCTGATGGTCACGCCCGTGATCCTGCCGGGACTGCAGGCGCACGGCTTTGATCTGATCTGGTATGGCGTCATCATGACCATCCTCATGGAGATGGGCCTGATCCATCCACCGGTGGGACTGAACCTGTTTGTCATCAACGGCATTGCCCCCGATATCACGTTCAAGCAGATCGTCTATGGTGTGATTCCGTTCATCGTCATCATGGTGCTCTCTATCGTATTGCTGGCTGTGTTCCCGCAGATCGTCATGTGGCTGCCTGATCACATGTACGGGAAATAGCACCAAAGCGTCCTGCCATTTGTCCTGCTCCAGAAAACACGGATGAGCGTGCAGCGCATGATGGACGGAAACGTTCCGGCGGATGGTTCATGGAAACACTCACATTGTTAGTGATGGGCGGCCTGGCCGGGGTCATGGCCGGCCTGCTTGGTATCGGCGGCGGGGCGCTCATCGTGCCGGTGCTGGCCATGGTGTTCGAGGCTCAGCACGTCAGCCCCGACGTCATCATGCAGGCGGCGCTCGGCACCTCGATGGCCACGATTGTTTTTACCGCGGTTTCCTCGGTGCTGGCGCACCAGCGCCGCGGCGCGGTGAACTGGTCCATCTTCAAGAGCATTACGCCTGGCATCATCGTCGGCGGCTTCGTGGGCGTGGCCATCGTGCACGTCCTCGCGGGCCGGACCCTGCGCATCATGTTTGTGGTGTTCATGTTCCTGCTGGCGCTGCAGATGTCGCGCGGCACCATGGCGACGTCGGCGCATCGCCGCCGCCTGCCGGGCGCGGCGGGGGTGAGCGCGGTCGGCGGGGTCATCGGCCTGATGTCGGCGTTTTTCGGCATCGGCGGCGGTTCGATGTCGGTGCCGTTCATGACCTGGTACGGCGTGCCG
>NZ_JBGQKW010000019.1:0-39279 GCF_041499725.1 Sulfuricaulis sp. | reverse complement strand
GGCCGTTGCGCATACAGAAAGAATTACAGGAAAAAGGGGTGACAGCGGAGGCGATTGAAGGCTGGCTCGATGTTTCGGGCCGCGAGTGGCTTGAGGACATCCGACGCGTACAGCGCAAGAAATTCGGCGCGCGGCTGCCCAAGAGTTATCCGGAGCGCGCCCGCCAGGCCCGCTTTCTCCAATACCGCGGTTTTACTTATGATCAGATACAGAAGGTTCTGAATCCCCACGGGCAGGATTGATCCGCCCCGCGCCATGAAAAGCACCGAAATCCGCAAAAAATTCCTCGACTATTTTCAGCGTCACGGCCACACCGTCGTGCCGTCCAGTTCGCTCGTGCCCGCAAACGATCCCACGCTGTTGTTCGTCAACGCCGGCATGGTGCAATTCAAGGAAGTGTTCCTGGGTCAGGAGAAGCGGCCCTATGTGCGCGCGGTCAGTTCCCAGCGCTGCGTGCGCGCCGGCGGCAAACACAATGACCTCGAAAACGTGGGCTACACCGCGCGTCATCACACCTTCTTCGAGATGCTCGGTAACTTCAGCTTCGGCGATTACTTCAAGCGCGAGGGCATCCAATACGCCTGGGAGTTCCTGACCAAGGAATTGAAGCTGCCGGCGGAGCGGCTGTGGGTAACTGTATATAAGGATGACGACGAGGCTGCCGATATCTGGCTGAAAGAGCTGAAAGTGGACCCAAAGCGTTTCTCGCGCCTGGGCGATGCATCCAATTTCTGGCAGATGGGCGATACCGGCCCCTGCGGCCCCTGTTCCGAGATCTTTTACGACCACGGCGCGCAAATCCCCGGTGGCCCGCCAGGCAGCCCGGACGAGGATGGCGACCGCTACGTCGAGATCTGGAATCTCGTGTTCATGCAGTACAACCGCGACGCGAAAGGCGTGCTTACCCCGCTGCCCAAGCCCTCGGTGGACACCGGCATGGGACTGGAGCGCATAGCGGCGGTGCAGCAAGGCGTGCACAGCAATTATCAGATCGACCTGTTCCAGCATCTGATCCACGCGGTCATCGAGGTTACCGGCGCTTCCGAGCGCCAGAATCACTCGCTTAACGTCGTTGCCGATCACATTCGCGCGGCGGCATTTCTTATCACCGACGGCGTGTTGCCATTGAACGAAGGCCGGGGATACGTGCTGCGGCGCATCATCCGCCGCGCCATCCGTCATGGCCACCGCCTCGGTGCGCGTGAGACCTTTTTCTACAAGCTGGTCGCGCCGTTGTGTCAGGAGATGGGCGATGCCTATCCGGAATTGAACAGCGCGCGTCCGCAAATCGAGCGCGTCCTGCGCCAGGAAGAGGATCGTTTCAACGAGACCCTGGAACAGGGATTGAAGATTCTCGAAGAGGATTTTACCGCGCTCAAGGGCGACACCATTTCCGGCGCCACGATTTTCAAGCTCTACGATACCTTCGGTTTCCCTGTGGATCTTACCGCTGATATCGCACGTGAGCGCGGGTTAATGCTCGACATGGAAGGCTACGAGCGCGAAATGGAGGCGCAGCGCGAGCGCGCCCGGGCCGCCTCGACCTTCAAGTCGGCCGCGGTGGTGAACCTGGAAGCGCGGCGCGATGCCGAAACCGCGTTTACCGGATATGAATCCATACGCGATCAGGCAGTCGTGCAGTCGATTCATGTGAGCGAGTCGCCGGCCGCGTCGATCAAGGCCGGACAGGAAGGGGTGGTTTATCTCGACCGTACTCCGTTTTATTCGGAATCCGGTGGTCAGGTGGGCGATCAGGGTTGGCTGCGAACAACGACGGCAACTTTTATTGTGCAGGATACGCAGAAGGGCCATGCGCATATCGGCAAGCTGGAAAAGGGCGAGCTGCGTGTCGGGGATCGCGTCACCTGCGAAGTCGATGGAGCCAAGCGCGCCGCCACGGCCTGCAACCATTCGGCGACGCATCTGCTGCATGCGGCGCTGAAAAAAGTCTTGGGCGCGCACGTGCAGCAGAAAGGTTCGCTGGTCGAACCCGCGCGGCTGCGGTTCGATTTCGCGCACTTCGAACCGATGACGCGCGAGCAGCTGGATGAAATCGAGCGGCTGGTCAACGATGAAATTCGCGCGAACGATCCGGTCGAGACACGTGTCATGCCGATCGCCGACGCCATGGCCTCGGGAGCCATGGCGTTGTTCGGCGAAAAATACGGCGAGAAGGTGCGCGTCGTCGGCATGGGCGGATTCTCCACCGAGTTGTGCGGCGGTACTCACGTCAGCCGCACCGGCGATATCGGACTGCTCAAGATCCTGTCCGAGGGCGGCGTGGCTGCCGGCGTGCGGCGCATCGAGGCGGTGACCGGCGCGGGCGCGCTCGCTTACATCGGCGAACTCGAAGCCCAGTTGCAGAAGATCGCCGACCTCGTGCGCGGCAACCGCGCGGAAGCGGCGGGGAAGGTGGAGCAGATCCAGGGTCGCATCAAGAGTCTGGAAAAGGAATTGGAACAATTGCGCGCCAAGCTCGCCACTGGCGGTTCCAAGGATCTCGTGGCCGAGGCCAAAGAGGTCAAGGGCATCAAGGTGCTCGCCGCCCAACTCGATGGGATGGATGCGAAGGGTCTGCGCGAGACCCTGGACAAGCTGAAGGACAAACTGGCGCCCGCGGCCATCGTCCTGGCGTCTGTGATCGACGACAAGGTCACGCTGATTGCCGGCGTGACCAAGGATCTCACGGGGCGCCTGCATGCCGGCGAGCTGGTCAACCAAGTGGCCTCCGGCGTGGGCGGCAAGGGTGGCGGCCGGCCGGACATGGCGCAGGCGGGCGGCACCAATCCCGCCGGTCTGGGCGCGGCGCTCGACGGCGTGCCGGCCTGGGTTGAGCAGCATTTAAAATAAGACTTTTCACTAAGTGAAACTGACCGCCAGGACGCCTGCGGTGGCCGTGCACAAGCCCCGCGCCGGTGGTTTACTCGCGCCGGAAAAGCGGGTTTAATTTGCGCCCTTTGTTGCCTCTCTCAGGGAAGGTCTGATTAAGTCCCCCGTTCGCCCTGAGCTTGTCGAAGGGTGAACGGGGAATAACGCTAATTGCGGGTGATTCGTCCATTCGTGGTTCGACAGGCTCACCACGAACGAACTTAATCAGAGCTTCCTTAGTCAAATAACATGGCCTTGATCGTCCAAAAATACGGCGGTACTTCCGTCGGCAACGCCGAGCGCATCCAGGCGGTTGCCGAGCGCGTCAAACGTTTCCGCGGACAGGGTCACGACGTCGTGGTCGTGGTGTCGGCCATGAGCGGCGTGACCGACTCGCTCATCAAGCTCGCCAAGGGCGTGCACAGTGAGCCGCCGGCGCGCGAACTGGATGCGCTGCTCGCCACCGGTGAGCAGCAAACGATCGCGCTGTTGTCCATGGCGCTGGAAAAAATCGGCTGTCCGGCGCGTTCCTACACCGGCTATCAGGCGCGTATCCGCACTGACAGCGCTTTCGGCAAGGCGCGTATCATGCAGATCGATGAAAAGCGCATACACGAGGACTTGAAGAAAGGCCTGGTCGTCGTGGTCGCCGGCTTTCAGGGCGTGGATGAGGACGGCAACATCACCACGCTCGGCCGCGGCGGTTCTGACACCACCGGTGTGGCGCTGGCGGCCGCGCTCAAGGCGGACGAATGCCAGATTTATACCGACGTGGACGGTGTCTACACCACCGATCCGCGCATCGTGCCGCAGGCGCGGCGCCTCGATCGCATTACCTTTGAGGAAATGCTCGAGATGGCGAGCCTCGGCTCCAAGGTATTGCAAATCCGTTCGGTCGAGTTCGCCGGCAAGTACCGGGTTCCGCTGCGCGTGCTGTCGTCCTTCGAGGAGGGGCCGGGCACGCTTATTACTTATGAGGAAAACGAAATGGAAGCGCCGCTCATATCAGGTATTGCGTTCAACCGTGACGAGGCCAAGCTCACCATCCGCGGCGTGCCGGACAAGCCTGGCATCGCCGCGCATATCCTGGGCGAGATCGGCAAGGTCAATATCAATGTGGACATGATCGTGCAGAACGTGGGCGCCGATGGCACCACCGACTTCACTTTCACGGTTCATCGCGGCGATTATAAAAAATCCATGGATGTACTCAAGCGCGTGTCGCAGGAACTGAAGGCGCGCGAGGTGACGGGCGACGACAAGATCGTGAAGATCTCCGTGATCGGTGTCGGCATGCGTTCGCATGCCGGGATCGCCAGCCAGATGTTCAAAACCCTGGCCGATGAAGGCATCAATATCCAGATGATTTCGACCTCCGAGATCAAAATTTCCGTGGTAGTCGAGGAAAAGTACCTGGAACTAGGGGTGCGTGCCCTGCATAGCGCCTTCGGTCTGGAAAAACCCAAGTAGTCCGCGCCTTAATCCCCCCCAAGCTGGCACAGAAGCTGCATAGATACAGCCAGACAGGCGAATACAGCCGGGTTTAAGGGGGGTTTCCCTCGTAATATCCGTAAGTTAGCTGACAGCCGAGCGGCGATGTGCCGCCTTAGGCGAGTACAGCAGACGGCAAAAAATGCCATATCGCCCGTTGCCATGAGATGGTTTGCCAAAAACCGTCATGAAGACGCAAGGGGATAAAGTGTTGAGGAGCCGGTTAAACCAGGGGTGGATGACCGGGCAAAGGGATAAGGAACGTATGGAATCAGGCAATACTGAAAGGAGTGCAGGACAATGCTGATACTTACTCGACGCATTGGAGAGACCCTCAACATTGGCGACGATGTGCAGGTCACCGTGCTAGGCATCAAAGGCAATCAGGTCCGGATCGGTGTGGCTGCGCCGAAAGAGATCCCCGTTCATCGCGAGGAAATCTACGAGCGCATCAAGAAAGAAAAGGAAGCCGGTATAGTGCATCCCATGCCCGGCATGGCGCAGGGCGGCAGCAAAGGTTAGAGCGACCGGGTTTTTGCTTTACGTTATTTGAGTGCACAGGTATCCTTGCGGGCGCGTTTGCGCTTGCAAGGAGAGATGGCCGAGTGGTCGAAGGCGCGCCCCTGCTAAGGGCGTATGGGACAAAATCCCATCGAGGGTTCGAATCCCTCTCTCTCCGCCAGCTTTAGGAAAGAGGGCCATGGCCCTCTTTCCTAAAGCTAGGTGTACGAAGTGGATTCGAAACCTCGATGAATTCATAAATCAGGTTCGACAGCATAGCGAAGCTATGCTGAACGCCGGAGCGTAAGTGACGGCGGCCCCGAAGGGGTGAGGGCCGCAGGCCCGAATAATCCCCTCTCTCTCCGCCATCTGTTTAAATACCCGGGTTTGCAGCCTGTTTTCCAGGCGGCTGGCTCATTCAGTAAGCCTGGGCAGCGCAAGAAGTTTAAGGGATGAAACGTCTCTCTTCGCTTCGATATCCAGTCTTCTGCCACGCCTGTGACATGAAAATCACGGATGTATTTCACGTTTGACACAACTAATACCGTTATGACGCTTTTTTTGCAGCGTCCCTGTCGAGTATAATCCCCGCCATTCACGTCATGTTTTTGCGCCCGTAGCTCAGCTGGATAGAGTACCTGGCTACGAACCAGGTGGTCGGGAGTTCGAATCTCTCCGGGCGCACCATTTTCAATCACTTACGACACATCAACAGCGACCTTCGCTGCGGGTGTGCCGGAAAGTGTGCGGAGCTTACAAAGATTCTCCGCGTAATCCGCCAAGTGACCCGCTGAGAGATGGGCATACCTCAGTACCATCTCAAAACAACTCCACCCACCCAGCTCCTGCAGGACTTGCAGCGGCGTTCCCGACTGCACATGCCAACTGGCCCAGGTATGGCGTAGATCGTGCCAACGAAAGTCTTTGATGCCGGCACGAACTAGCGCCTGCCTCCATGCCTGCGTATTCACTTCCTTTACCGGCCTTCCGTGGTACGTGAAAACGCGCTCCGGATGAATCCCCACCTGACGCCTTAACACCAAGACTGCCTCAGCATTAAGCGGGATCGCCAGCGCCTTCTTGTTCTTGATCTGGTCATGGTGAATCCAAGCGACACGCCGTTCCAAATCCACTTGCGACCATTCCAAGCCAATGACGTTTTCCTTCCGCAGCCCCGTGGCCAGACTGAAACGCGCTGCTTCCGCGATATGGCCGGGAAGCTCCGAAAGCAGTCTGTCTGCTTCCTCCTTCGTCAGCCACCGGATGCGGCGCTTGGGTTCTGGCAACATCCGCACAGACGGCGACGAATCCAGCCAGCCCCATTCACGTTCTGCACACCGCAGGACAGCCCGGGCCACTTCCAACACACGGTTTACCGTGGAGTTAGCAACACTCTCGGCTTTCCTTGCCTGTGCCAGGTTGTCCAGCACGTCACGGTTGATCTCGTCTAAGAACCGGCCGTAGAGATGTTTGTGCAGCCAGCGCAGATGCAGTTTCTGATCCTTGAGGGATGAAAGATGCGCCCGTTCTGTCAGCCACCGCTCTACAGCCTGTTCCCAGCGATACCGGGGGCGCTCGTCTAACTTGGCCTGACGCCACAGCTCTGCCTTGAGATTTGTTTCGTACTCCTCAGCTAACTTCTTGTCGGTAGTCCCAGCAGAGTGGCGTATTTCCCGTCCGTTAACGGTGATACGCACCCACCAGAGCTTCGACTTACTTCTTTTGTAGAGTGCCATAGGGTTTTCTCCTGACCCTGCGGCACCTGCCGAGAGGGAACATAACGCGAACGCAGCCAGCTTGCCAAGTCGTCTTCGATGAACAGCCAACACTTGCCGGGCTTTGCGGCGGGTAATGCACCTTTAAGCGCAAGGCGTCGAACTGTCTGCGGGTGCATTTTGAGAAACGCAGAAGCTTCTCGCAGGTCTAGGGTTTTCATCGCCGCTTCCCCTTAGCCGAGTTAGCCAGGAGAAAATCAACGTAAGGCGCCAGCCGTCGCGGGACGCCATCACGCCTGAGGAGATCGACCACAACGACAGCATCTCCGTCGTGCATCTGCATCAGGAGATTGATTAACGGTCCGCATGATGAGCGTGCGTGTTCAATAGAACGCTCAAGCGAAATTTCCGTGATTTTGCGGATCGTCTTAGCCTTATCCTGATGAGCCGACAAAAAGCGCAGACAAGGAAAGGAACCAGAAAGATAGTCGCCGGGTTTTGTCAGCACATCCCAAGGAACGTGGCGGTTTTTGCCGCGCAGCTCAAGTTCCACCCGCACCCAAGGGCTTTGGGGATCGCCATGCTTTTTGCCTTTTTCGTAGACACGCAGAAAGTTTCCGTTAGTTCGCTTGCCGATATAGATCGTGCGGCCCCCCTGCAGGTTGTCCCAATCTCCGTGGCGGCAGATCGAGGGCGAACACCCACCACTCCCAAACCCACCCGCGCGATACCAGGACAGGGCTGTCTCAATGTTGACAGCCTTGCCCTCGAAATCATCATGGGCCAGGTCAACCCGTTTAATGATGGCCCCGAGTTCCTCACCCCATCTTTTCAAGCGATCCCAGTCCGGAACACGCGCACAGCCATTGGCATTTACGGACACATGAACAGTTCCACGCTGAGAAAGACCCCCGCAGCCAACCAACCCAAATCCATTCATGTCATAACGTTTGTCGTAGCCATACCAGCCAGCACGTGTTTCAAGGAAATGAGAGATTTGAAAATGCTCGTCGAGCTGCTTGAACAGCCACGGCAAATCCGTGCCGGGAGGAGGGACAAGAGTGAAAGAGAGCCAATCCACATGCGCGCACTGGCTACGATCCTCAGAGTATTCCCCCCGTATTACTAGACGGGGGGAATCCGAACCGTGCGCCAGCCCCGGTGCCGCATGGTCTACAGAAAGGGGCTGCATGGCTGCGCCATGTAGCCCCTTAGCCGCGCCACTCGTCATGTCGCTGGTGGATGCGCCGGGATTCTCAGTCAGTTCAGTACCGGCAGATGCGGCGCTCGCGCATCCCTGCGCACGTTCAGCATCAGTGCCGCTACATGAAAGGGGCGGTGCATTACTGCTGGAAAGGGATTTATTGGCGTCAGCTCCGACGCCAGGACGAATAGAACAGCCGAAACAAACAGGTAAATCTGACATGGTGCCTCCACGAAATTTCGGCGTGGGGTCACCATCATTGACGTAACCCCATCGCCATAGATTGCGATGAAGTCACAAGTGCGTGTGCAGTTCCTATGATTTTCCCATCTCTCCAAAGGCCTGCAACTTATCGTTACCTTTGGGACCCGGGCTGCTTTACTCCCCTCGGAGGAGGAGCGCTACTTTGGGCACTTTGTCTTGACGTCTTGTAACAGATTGCACCTTAAACGCGCAGAGTTATGCTGTCAAGCAGCGGCGCTGTCCTGCGTGTATCAGTTTGAATTTGATGGCCCTGTTTCCGTGTTATTTGAACAAAGACAACTGGTCCGAGTCTTTTCGGTTCGGAACGAATGGCTGGAGACGGCCAGAAGTGGAAGTTGGCGAACGGACAGCTTTGGATAAGTGTAGTAACATGCCATGCCCTTTCTGAATTGTGCCAAAAGCAATATTCGGCAATCGTGTTCAGGTTGGCTCGCCGGATCGGCCAAACTTGATACCATAAAACGATGGACGTGATTTAACCGTTTCGAGTCATTGAAAAACTGTGCTCAGAATACGATAATAAATTACAATTGAGGTTAGTGATAAATGAGGGGTTAGAAGTGGCAGAAAAGGACCAAAAGGTCACACTCGTTTTTATCATCAACGGCCAAGACTATCCCATTGAGGCGAATGTGCACGCGCCGCTCATGGAAGCTGTGCAACGAGCGCTTGCTAAAAGCGGTAATACGGGCCGCCCACCTGATGAATGGGAAGTCCGTGATGCCAGTGGCGTGTTGCTAGAGAAGAATCGCACACCTAAAGATCTTGGCTTACTTGAAGGGGTTCGGCTCTTTCTAAGCCTACGTGTCGGGGCAGGCGGCGTTGACCAGAGTAGCCCCTGAGGTTAGTCGGCTCAAGTTTGAGCGTGATGTAAAGCGATTAGCTGAACAGCAAGCTGATTTACAACGTCGCGGAATTTTTGTATTCGGCACACCAGCCTATCCGATAGTCGAGCTAATCTTTGTGCCGCGCCATCCTTTGCAAGTGGCCATTGCGACACAACTACCCATTAATATCGAACTGTCTCCAGGTACGCCTCCAGGAACAATCGCAATGGCCGTTGCAGCGTTGCCGAACATCTCGGCTCAAGCTTTCAAAGCGCGATTCGATCTTACTGATTATGATCTGCGAGCACCTTCATTGGAATTCCGTAATCTATGGACAGATGAGCTTCTGCCATATGGCGCCATGTTTCGCGCTTTCGAATACGAAAAAGACCGGCAAGCACACCTTGTTTTACTAGACGATCACCCAGCTACTCACAAGCCCTTCCTTTGCCTACGCGGTATCAGGGAGTACCACGAGCATCCTCAACATTCTGGTGATGAATGGCTGCTATATCGAACGGAAATGAGCCTTTTTTCGATTGTGATGTCTCTGTGGCGAGCGAGCATCGATATTGTTCACCCCATGCTTGTTCCCCACCCCACTGGACTTCAAGTTCAATGGCATGCAGAGGAGAAGGCCTGAATGGCACTGGCTCCTTTTTTTGAACGCATATACGGTGCACTCGGCGGCCACTTAGCCATTTCGCGACAGTCGCTGACTTTGGCGCTTGCAAAGGTGACCGTCGGTATCCGATGTGGTCCGAATCTCAGCAGGAATGATATTTGGATTGCCGAATTATCGACGAATTTGTTGGCCAGACTTTATCCGCGAATTGCCATTTCGGGACAGGACGATAACGTCTCGGCGTTGCAAAAACTTGCTAAAGAGATCAACCCAAGCATTGGCTTAGTAAAGGATGCGCCTGACGCGACAACCATATGCATCGGATCGGCAACCGCAGATGGCGCAATTTATCCAAACGTGAGTGGTTGGGTCGCTCGCGTCAATCACACACCATCGCAACGCGTCGGCCCGCCGAACCCCTATGCCGCTGGTGCGGCAGCAGCTTTGGCATGTGCCGAACTTTTTAGACGCATCTTTCTTAAGAGCGAGGCAGAGCGAGATGTTTCGGTGTCGCTGCTCAACTTCGATGAAGACACTGGCGCCAATCTAGAGCTCATAGACGCTGACATAGGCAACGTGCTCTTTGTCGGCGTAGGTGCAGTAGGTAATGCGGCGTTATGGGCACACACGCGCGACACCCAAATTCGAGGGCGACTCTGGCTTGTCGATGGAGAAGAGGTAACGCTTTCCAATCTTCAGCGTTATGTGCTTACTACTTTCGCAGATGTGGGGCGTTCAAAGGTTCTGCTGGGTCAAGCAGCACTTTCGGGAACCAGATTAACTGTAGAGCCGATACAGTCAACGCTCGAGCAATTTGTTGAGACACAAGGTGCTATCAATATCCCTGTGACGGTCGTATCGGTTGACAACGTGGATGGTCGCCGATCAGCTCAAGCGTTGTTGCCACGGCTCGTTATAAATGGATGGACGGGCGACCAGGCACTCGGCACATCTTGGCATATCTTCTCGCACGATGCCGCCTGCCTTGCGTGCCTCTATCATCCACACGGTCAGGGAACTTCTGCAGTTGAACAAGCGGCAAAAGCCTTGGGCCTGCCACATGATCGGGCAGCTATTCTCTGGGTAACACGACAGCCACTTTCAAGTGATGACATTAAAGTCATAGCGAATTCGCTAGGGGTGAAGGAATCAGTACTGAAACCGTGGCGCACTAAATCTTTAGGCGACATCTACACTGACGTGGTGTGTGGGGCTGTGCCGCTCGACGTTACGGGCGTGGGCAAGGTCGAAACAGTTCCACTCGCGCATCAATCAGCGCTCGCTGGCATCCTTATGGCAGCAGAACTGTTGAAGCGAACTCAGCCAGAACTTACGGCCCTTTCGCAACCAGAACCTCTGATTTCATGGGATGACGTTTTGCGCCCACCGCCACCAATCTGGAGGAAACCGCGGGCTCGTGAGAAAGGCTGTATCTGCAGCGATTCCGATTATCAGAAAGTATACGCGCAGAAATGGGAACCTAGTTTACAAACCACTTCAATCTAGTTCGCCAGTATGGCTGACCGATATGTAGGGGTCGGTCTGAACATCCCAGTGCCGGTGCCCCCTATCCCAACGCCATGTTACGCCATAGTAATCAATTGGACATGGCCCCTTCCAGCCGTGAATTTTTTCACGTGCAAACACGTAACCGCTTCGCCATTCTGGTTTTTCGATTTGCTCAGGAAAGCAATCGGCAGGGGGAATAAAGTAGTACTTACCCTTGATTTGCCAGCCTTGCTTACGCGCTTCCTCAAGCCCCTCAGATATTTGTTCTACAGGTACCTGATCTAGAATTGGCGGCTTGGGGAGCCAGCAGGGTTTATTATTTGGGTTGCCCGGCTTCGGCGGGAATAACCGATCAAGATGACGCCACGGATCGAGGTCTGGCACGGCATACGGATGAGAGTCGTATTTTTCCAGAGATGCGAGCACTCGAGAAACAGTGCCTTTCCGATCTTCGCACTGAATCTCAATTTCATCCGTGGCCTGCCATGCTGGCCGACGGACTTCAGGGAAGATAATCTGCGGATTTCTCCAATTTTCAAGATGTTCTAATTCGTCACGCAATGCACATTTCCAGCTATCTCTAAGCTTCGTTGGTTCAGGAACTGGACGCGCCAAGCAAATACCATCTGTATCTCGAGTGCAATGGCGTAGAAGCCTTATAACAGGGCCGAATCTGCTTTGTCCTTTGCGCCCTTTGAGGGCAGTCCAAAATATATTGCACTCTTCGTGATCAATGAACGGAACAGGTTTCAACTCCGTTCTTGCTAAAAGATCGAGAAAATCTAGAATTACTTTATAGGGAACCGAATCTGAGCCGAGCCCCTCCTCAATAGTCCACGGGTAATCGAGTAGCAATCTCGTCATGAGTGGGTTTCACGTGATTGCCTTACAGCATTGATTTGCATCTCCGTTTCATAAGCTTCTTGAAGGAAACCCTCAGGCCAACGCAACTCCTCATCGTACCCCAGGCCCACTGGGCGAGGTTTACTACAGAAGCCATCCTTCTTCGGCTCATCAATAAAATACACCGCAATCTTGTCCATCAAGCTGGGATCCTGTGCTGCACGAAGACGCAAACGATGAAAGAACATTTCTGAGTGTGTCTCGACGAGTGAAGTTTTACCGGACAACGCTTGCGAGCAAAAGAAATCTGCGAGTTCACCTTGCGGACGCGGATGTAAATGCGCTTCTGGAAGATCGACGATGAGCAAGCTGTCTTTAGGCTGGAGTAAACCCGCGACCAGGACGGGAATTACCTGGCTGACACCAAAGCCGATCTCTGTAATGTCGTGTGATCCTTGTTCTTTAAGAGTCGCCCGTAGTTTCACGCGGTTATCAAGAGCGGTTGGCGGTACAGTTTCGATGGCAGTCGCGAGGGTTAGCCGAGAGAGCCAAGCTCCAACTCCCTCGAGTAGCGTTTTCTGTTTTGCCTTCCATGAGGAGTCATTTTTTCGCGCCTCATCAACGCTTTTCGGGATATAAGGGGGCTCGAAATAGGTGACCTGCTCGGATCCTTTTTCGTGAAGAATGCTAGGTGTCCACTCCCCGCTATATCCGATTTGCTGCTTTCCCGCGTCGTGTAGATATCCCCTCGATGGCCGTTTTCGCGTGGCACGCAAGTAAGTAAGATTTTCCAGCAAAGAACGCAGGCTTTCTCTGGCTGCACCACTCAAAGTTTGCTCCTTGCCTGTCGTAGGTTGCACTACCGTGAAGACGCTTAATCCCTTAAGAATAACAGACCAATCATCTTGCCACTGTTGCACGTTGAGCCTTTTTAGCTTTATCGGCGCGCCAATTTCGGGCGGAACGGGTACAACACTTCCCGGTACACCAAGTGGTTTTACAATCGTCGTGGGTTCTGAAGCAACGGTCGATGCATTCTGCTCACCGCTCACTACTGTGGCGCTTGTCGGAGTGCTGGTCGCGCGGCCCTGCTCGCTCGGATGAAGAATATAGCTGATCAAAAGATCGGGTGTGGGCTCCTCCAACCCTCCGAACCCAAGTTCAAGCCAATCTCCGCTGGCCGTCTCCAGTCCGATACAAACTGGACCCTCGGCCCCCACTGTTCTTAGATCGCTTGTTTTTCCGAGGTCAACTGGCCATGCATCTGCGAATTTGACCGGCGGCGTCAACGAAACCGGCCCTGGTGCCCCGGCCGCATATAACTTGTGCGCATGCGCCATTGCAGCCAGAGCGTGCCCAAATGCAGATTTCCCCGCGCTATTAGGGCCGAGCAGAACCGTGAGCGGTTTCAATTCAATTTGCACGTCTTGAAAACCGCGAAAGTTCTGAAGCCTAATTGTTTTAATGTTCATTGATCGTCAGTCACTTCAAAAAGAGTTCCAACTTCTCTTGCGCTCACCTCTAGCCAATCACGACCATGAAGCCTGTATACAGCCCAAGAAGCAGGGTCTGGTGGCGCTCTTCCAAAATCTGGAACGACAAGCGACAAGCCACCTTCGACAGTAACGATTGCATATCGATCATCGGCCTCAGAATGATAGGCCTCTCGCGGATGACTATGCACCTGAGCGATCAAGCGTAATCCGGTTTCTGAGAGATTTCGGTTTAATTCAAATAATGTTTCACTGTTCACGAAATAGCCCACGCCATCTTCGCTGGAGATGGCTTTCTGCTTAGGAACGAATGCCTGAATGACATGGGCCTTCCCCGTGTTGGGCTCAATCTCACCCACCCAGAGCACGAGAACCTCCCAGCCATGAGAACCAAATTCCCGCATGGTCTCTAGCATTTGGTCGATGGTCGCACGCTTTACAGTTATGTGCCGAAGAGGGTTTGGTTGATTGGCTGCCATCTTTGATAAGATACCACAACTCTTTTGGACTGTGGTGAAGCATGCAAGCGCGTGTATTACATAGAGATTGAGTACCCATTTTCTGGAAACACGAATGACCGCAACGGGTAAGATCAGAAGCTGTACTTGATGAATGACTGATTTCTGGAAGAAAATATTTAAGATCGACCGTCTCCTTTGGGTCGAAATCTGCCGTTTAGTAACGGCTAACTGTGACTGCTGTATTCCGGTGTGCCGGAAAGTGTGCGGGATTTCCTCATCTCATCGTCAAATTACCGCTCGTTATCACTCACAATGCACAGTGGCAGGTGCCGTAAGGCGTTGATTTACATTTAACTGTGCAGCATATAGTGAACTACGAACCAGGTGGTCGGGAGTTCGAATCTCTCCGGG
This sequence comes from Sulfuricaulis sp., assembly GCF_041499725.1. Lineage (GTDB taxonomy): Bacteria > Pseudomonadota > Gammaproteobacteria > Acidiferrobacterales > Sulfurifustaceae > Sulfuricaulis. Next base: position 25,067 of record NZ_JBGQKW010000019.1, on the reverse strand, counting down.
CGCACCATATCAAACACAAAGGCCACCCCATGGGGTGGCCTTTGTGTTTGATCCGTGGTTTTCCGGGAGAGATTCGAACTCCCGATAAAATCATAGGCCTGTTCGACGAGCCGGCGCAGCCGGCCGAACGTCGGAACGCTGCGAGAAGTGGCGCAGGGATGCGCCGCTTACGGAGCTAAGGACGCACGGCGGCCCGCAGGGCGAGAGCCGCAGGCGATAAATTGTTCTCGCCCGGCCCGCAGGCATAGCCTGCGGGCGTTCGGCTCGCGCAAAGCGATGCTTTGCGCACGACGCTCGCCTCACCCAGGCGCACTAAATATCAAAGCCCGCGCAAGCGGACTTTTGTCTTCTCCGAACCGCTGTCGGCCGGGATGAGTTCCGACTTTCAGCCTCGCCAGCAATGCCCTACCGCATTGGTAGAATATTATTTGTGTCAATTTCATTTGGAATTTCGTTGAGCAATATCAAAATTATGACTCAATCTGTCTACCCAGCTGCTGTTCCTTATTCAATCGGTCGGCGTTTGTTGAATCAGTGAAACAGACGATCATGTTCAGGAGCAAATTTATTAAACATTGACAAGCATCAAAGCAGTATAAGCAACCGATTATATACTTCGAAAATCAAGGCGGGACGTAATCGAAATTGACAGGGAGGATCGAACAGGTACTTGAACTTCTTAGGATCTCACAAGACTCCTAGGTTACGAATCGTCCTGATTACTTATGTATTTTTCGCCGATAGAGAAGGACGTTGCATCAAAATATCACAGGTAGAAATTAACTGACAAGACAGCCTGGTTTTTCAGGCCGCCACCTGAGCACGCACGAGGGCATTTATGCGAAAACAGGAAATGAGTCTTGATGGGTACGAAGGCAGTGCCGGCGGTGTTACGCGGCGCGAATTTCTCAAATTTTGCACAGGCATCGCCGCAACGTTAGGCATTCCCGCCATGGGCATGCAGATCGCCGAGGCGGTTACCAGCAACAAGCGACCGCCCGTCATCTGGTTGTCAGCCCAGGAATGTACCGGTTGCACCGAGTCGCTCCTGCGTTCAACCCACCCGACGCTTGAAACGCTGATCCTCAACACGATTTCGCTCGATTACCACGAAACCCTGTGTGCCGGCGCAGGTCATCAGGCCGAAGCCTCCAAGCAGGCCTCGATGAAGGCCAACAAAGGAAAGTATCTTCTGGTGGTCGATGGTTCGATACCCACCAAGGACGGCGGTATCTATTGCAAGATCGCCAACAAAACCGTGCTGGCACATCTGCAAGAGGCGGCGGCGGGTGCCGCGGCCATAATCGCCATCGGCTCGTGCGCATCGTGGGGCGGCATTCCGTCCAGCGGTCCGAATCCCACCGGCGCCGTGGGCGTTTCCAAGATTATCAAAGACCGGCCAATCGTCACCATTCCCGGTTGCCCGCCGAACCCGTACAACTTCCTGGCCACGGTGCTGTACTTCCTCACTTTCAACCGCCTGCCGGAGCTGGATAGCAAGGGCCGTCCCAAGTTTGCCTACAATCGGCTGATACACGAGAACTGTGAGCGCCGTCCGCACTTCGACGCCGGTCGTTTCGCGATCGAGTTCGGTGACGATGGACATCGCCAGGGCTGGTGCCTGTACAAACTCGGCTGCAAGGGGCCTGAAACTTACGCCAACTGCCCGGCCATTCTGTTTGGCGATGTTGGTCCCGGAGCGTGGCCTGTGGGTACCGGTCATCCATGCTTTGGTTGTACCGAAGAAGGAATCGGCTTCACCAAGGCCATCCATCAACTGGCTGACCTCAAAAATGTGACGCCACCCACCACCTATCCACGAATCACTGAAGACAAAGGAAAAGGGGCAACCGTAGCAGCAGCGGCGTTGGTCGGAGGCTTGGTCGGCGCGGCGGCGGTTGCCGGAGTCAAGTTCGCGCGCAAACTCCCCGAAAGCAGTGACGAAGCTTCTGAGGGCAGGAGCGATAAGGAACGATAGGAGCATAGATCCGTGGCTCTGAACCGAAGAGATTTTCTTAAAGTGGCAGCCGCCGCCGGTGCGGCAGGCGCGGTGGACACCGCCAGCGCGTTTCAGCGCGAACCCAAAACCATGCCCCCCAATGCCGTGGGTATGCTCTACGATGCGACACAGTGCATTGGCTGCAAGGCGTGCGTGGCGGCGTGTAAGGAAGCGAACCATATGCCGCCGGAGCACGATGCCGGCAAGAGTGAAGTCATGTGGGATGTACCGATGGATTTATCGGGCAAGACCCTGAACATCATCAAGGTGTATCAGGATGGCAACGTGACGCAGAAGGATCGTGAGATTAACGGCTATTCCTTCGTCAAGCGCCACTGTCTGCATTGCGTGGATCCCTCCTGTGTATCGGCGTGCCCGGTGTCGGCCATGACCAAGGATCCGAAAACCGGCATCGTCGAGCATCATAAGGATCGGTGCATCGGCTGTCGTTACTGCGTGTATGCATGCCCGTTTGCCGTGCCCAAATTCGAATACGATGGTCCCTTTGGTCAGATCCAGAAGTGCCAGTTTTGCGCGCACCTGCAGGCGAAAGGGCAACTGCCGGCTTGCTGTGACGTATGCCCGACCGGCGCGTCGCTGTTCGGCCTGGTGGAGGATCTGAAGAAAGAAGCGCAGCTGCGGCTTTCCAAAAAGCCCGGCGAAAGCCACCGGTTTGCCCGCGGCAAGCTCGGCGGCAACCGGCCGGCTCAAGATGGCACGATTGCCAATTATCAAAAACATCTTTACGGCGACAAGGAGCTGGGGGGCACGCAGATTCTGTACCTGTCCGCTGTGCCGTTTGAAAAAATCGGTCTCCCAACCAACGTTCCCGAGTACGGATATCCCGCCATCACCGAAGGCATTCAGCATACGCTCTATAAAGGAATGCTGCCCCCGTTGGCGCTGCTCGCCGGGCTGGTCTATCTGGTCCACCGCACCGCCGGCAAACCCGATGAGAGCGGGGAAACGCCCCGCAAAACGAAGGTTAAAAAGGAAAAGTCATGAGCGCTCATGAACCTCTTGGCGGAAGGATATTAACCAAACCTTTTTTGGCGTTGTCGGCGTTGGCCGCTATCGCCCTGGTCATCATATTGGCGCGATTCGTGTTCGGTCTGGGCGCGGTCACGCACATCAATGACGGTTATCCCTGGGGCATCTGGATCGTGGTCGACGTCATGATCGGTACCGCCTTCGGCTGCGCCGGATATGCCATTGCCCTGGTGGTCTATGTGCTCAATCGTGGTGAGTATCATCCCTTGGTGCGGCCGGCAATGATGGCGGGGCTGTTCGGCTATGCGCTGGCCGGCGCGGCGGTTATTGTCGATCTTGGCCGTTACTGGCAGATGTACACGCTGTTCCTGCCATGGTACGTCCAGACTAATTCGGTGATGCTGGAAGTAGCTTGGTGCGTGATGGCATATGTCGTCGTGCTGGCGATCGAGTTCTCGCCGGCGGTTCTGGAACGTTTCGGACTCGTCGATGCCCGCAAAAAATTATCCAAAGTGTTATTTTTCTTTATCGCCGTGGGCGTGCTGCTGCCCACCATGCACCAATCTTCCCTGGGCACGATGATTGTGGTATTGGGCTACAAACTATCACCGCTGTGGCAAACCCAGCTATTGCCTTTAGAGTTCCTGGTGACCGCCATACTGATGGGTTTCGCCATCGTGCCCTTCGAAGCCATATTGGCGGCCAGGGGTTTTCGTCGTCCGATTGAAACGCGGATACTGGGAAAACTTTCGAGCTTCACCGCCTTGTTATTGGCGGCTTATCTGGTGATCCGATTCGCGGATATTATTGTGCGCGGACAACTGGGGGCGGCATTCACCATCAGCCTGGAAGCCGGCATGTTCTGGCTCGAGAACGCCTTGTTCGTGCTGGCGCTGGCCATGCTGGCCCGGCCGGCGTATCGCACCAATCCGCGCATGATATTTATCGCCGCCGTCGTATTACTGGTGGCAGGATCGATTTATCGGATCAATGCCTATCTCATTGGCTACCATCCGGCCGCCGGCTGGAATTACTTTCCTTCGGTCACCGAGATACTGGTAACTGTCGGCATGTTTTCAATCGAAATCCTGCTCTATCTGTTGTTCGTAAAGCAACTGCCGGTGCTACCACGCCATGAGCGTGTGACCGCGGTTCAGTAACTGGAGGTATACCGTGACAAAACGAATCACCGTTGACCCAATGACCCGGATAGAGGGGCACCTGCGCATCGATTGTGAAGTCGATAATGGCAAAGTGGTCAAAGCCTGGTCTTCCGGACAAATGTGGCGCGGGATCGAACTCATCCTGCAAGGCCGCGACCCGCGCGATGCCTGGATCTTCACGCAACGCATCTGCGGCGTGTGCACGACCGTGCATGCCATCGCCTCGGTACGAGCGGTGGAAAATGCGCTGGCACTCGAGGTGCCGCTCAACGCGCAGTACATCCGCAATATGATGGTGTTAGCTCACGGCATACACGACCACATCGTCCATTTTTATCACCTTTCAGCCCTGGACTGGGTCGATATCGTCTCCGCCCTCAAAGCCAATCCGCGCAAGACATCGCAACTGGCGGAAAGCCTGTCCAGTTGGCCGCTGAACAGCGTCCACCATATGGAACAGGCGCAGGCGAAGCTGCAAACCTTCGTGAGCTCCGGCCAACTCGGCGTTTTTGCCAGCGGCTACTGGGGCCATCCGGCGATGAAGCTGTCGCCGGAAGTCAACCTGCTGGCCACGGCGCATTACCTGCAGGCGCTGGAGTACCAACGCAAGGCCAATCAGATCGTGACCATCCTGGGTTCCAAGACACCCCACATCCAGAACCTGGCGGTGGGCGGCGTGACCAACGCCATCAATATCGACAGTCAATCGGCCCTCGGGATGGAGCGCCTGTTCTACATCAAGACCCTCATGGACGAGCTGGGTGATTTTATCAACAACGTTTACCTGGTCGACGTGGCCGCCATCGGCGCGATGTACGCTGATTGGACAAAGTATGGATCGGGCGTGACCAATTATCTCTCGGTGCCCGATCTGCCGCTGGATACCAAGGGGACGAAATTCGAGTTGCCGGGTGGCTATATCGAGAATGGGGATTTGTCCAAGTTCAAACCGATCACCAGTTACCAGGACGCCTACTTTCAGAAGGGCGTGAAAGAGAGCGTCAAGCACGCCTGGTACAAGGGCGGGAAGGGGGCGCTCCATCCCTACGATGGTGAGACCGTTCCGGCGTACACCGACTTTCAGGATGACGGCAAATACTCTTGGGTCAAGGCGCCGACGTTCTACGACAAACGCGCTCAAGTGGGACCACTGGCCAATGTGCTGTGCATGGTGGCGGCGGGTCACGAGCCCACCAAGCGTTACCTGAACAAAGTGCTGGCCATGGCGGGGAAAGTTGCAGGTGGCCCGATTCCGGTCGCGGCACTGCATTCCACGATCGGGCGTCACGCGGCCCGAGCCGTACGCACGGCGGTATTCTACGAATCGCTGCAGAATCAATGGCAGTTACTGGTTAATAATATTGCCAAGGGTGACGTCGCGACGTTCAACCGTTTCGAGTTCCCGAAATCGGAAATCCGCGGCTTCGGATTCCACGAGGCGCCGCGTGGGACCCTTTCCCACTGGACGGTGATACGCGACGGCAAAATCGTCAACTACCAGGCGGTGGTGCCCAGCACCTGGAACGCCGGCCCGCGTGACGAGAATGACGCGCCGGGTCCTTATGAGGCGTCGCTGGTTGGCAATCCCGTCGCCGATCCCGAGAAGCCGCTCGAGGTTCTGCGCACGATACACTCGTTCGACCCATGTCTGGCTTGCGCCGTTCACATGGTGGATACCCGCAATCATAAAGAGATTGTGAAGGTGCAAGCCATTGGCGCGCAATGTGGAGTGCCTTTCTAGTGCATCTCGGAACAGAAAATAAACCACTCAGCGTCAAAAACCCGGCGGTGGGACGGAGTGTACTGGTGCTGGGGCTCGGAAATATTTTGTTACAAGATGAGGGTGTGGGTGTCCGGGTCGTGGAGCAGCTGCAGCGGCAGTATCGAATAGCGGGGGCGGTCGAAGTGCTCGACGGCGGGACGGCAGGCATGTCGCTGCTCGAGCATATCAGTAATCGCGATCATCTCATTGTGGTCGATGCCGTAAGGACCGGTCAGGCGCCTGGGACCGTGATCACGTTGAGCGGCGCTGAAGTACCGGCATTTTTTCAAAGCCGCGTGTCGCCGCACCAGATGGGACTGGCCGATATGCTGGCGGCCTTGGAACTGATGGGCGAAAAACCCGCGGACGTTACTGTCATCGGTGTCGAACCCCAGAATCTGGATGTCGGATTGGAATTGTCGGATCTCGTATCGACGCGCATGGATGCGCTCGTGGGACGGCTGGTGGGAAAACTTCGTTCCCTTGGTTTCGAGGTTGACGCGTTTGACCAACTTCAACGGGGCGCCGCATGACGTCGCAATCCTTGTGGGTGTGACGGAGTCAGCATGGAGAAATGCCCAAGACATGAGTACAAACTGGAGGCACTGCAATGAAAGTTAAATATTGGTCGGCGGCGATACTGGCAGTGGCCGCAAGTTTATTTGTTCCTATCGCGGCTGCGCACAACTTGGGTGCCCACGGCGCTGGTTTCGCCGCCGGTGTTGCCCATCCGCTGGCGGGTCTGGATCATATACTCGCGATGATTGCCGTGGGCCTGTGGGCGGCGCAGCTCGGAGGACGTGCGTATTGGAGCGTTCCACTTGCGTTCGTCGGCATGATGGTTCTGGGTGCGGTTGTCGCGGCGGCAGGCCTGACCTTGCCAGCGGTGGAATCCGGAATTGCGGCGTCGGTGCTGATACTCGGTCTTCTGATCGCATTCTCCACCCGCATGGCGATCCCGCTGGGCATGGTGTTGGTCGGCGTGTTTGCGTTATTCCACGGTCATGCGCACGGCACGGAGCTGCCGCAGGCGGCTTCGGCGGCGTCGTATGGCTTGGGAATGTTGCTCGCGACGATTGGCTTGCACGTCACAGGCCTGGGTGCAGGCATTTTGTTTCAGCGTGCTACCGTTCTGTTGCGGGTCGGGGGCGCTATGATCGCCGGCGCCGGCGCCTTGATGTGGGTAGGGATGTAAAAATGATCTTTCGGTAATGTCGTGGTTACCCTTTGCCAGTCAAGGTTGAAAAAGTACCATCAGACTCCCTGGCGACAATGACAGTATTTAGATAGTCACCGAAGTTGGCACCGACGTCCTGTCGTTGCCTATTACCAGCATGCACTGGAAAATGAACCTCCGTTATCACTAGACCCTTGGACCTAGTGGAAACGGAGGAGATAAAATGTTGTGCCAAATTTATGCCGTAGGAAATTTTCGCGGTACGGAAAACAGCGATTTACGTCGTAAACAAGAAAGTGGCCAGTATCGTAAGTGGCTGAGTTGTCTTAGGTTTCAACGCTCAAGTTCCAGCTACGAACCGGGCGGTCGGGTGCTTGGATCTCATCAGGTGCGCCATATAAAAATGCCCGTTTAACGCGCTTCTCCCCCTTGCGTGTAGTATTCGCGCTATTGTTATGGTTGATCCCTGGGCAATTTTCCGGGAAATTTCAAAAAACACATTTTCGCTTAGATTTCTATTGGCATAATAATTGCCCCTTTGCAGAGGTACCTGTTCGCATTGATGACCGCGCATCAAGGCGGCGCTATGAACCCGGTCACAATTTGTAATAAAAGACCGATAGAGTCAGTAACCGGGTTTAGTGTTTGTAACGGGGCGCTTGTAAAGGATTGACAGAGTTGCTCTTATGATCCGTCTGTTTAAACACTATGTGCCGCTTCCGCTTCTGCTTCTGCTGCTTAGCGAGGCAGTTGTGCTGTTTTCGTCGATGTATGCCGGTACGGCGCTGCGTTTTACCGGGGGCCGGTATGGTGAGTTCGAGTCAGCGGGGCCGACCCTGCCGCGCGCACTGGTTTTTACTTTTGTCATGCTCGGCATCATGACCGCCTTTGGGATGCACCAACGTGACGTCAAACAGGAAAGCGAGTGGGGCTATTCTGTCCGCTTTATCGCCAGCTTTGCGGTCGGCCTCGTGGCGATGCTGTTAATCTTTTATGCTGTCCCGAGCCTGTACCTCGGCCGTGGTGCATTCGGTTTTGTATTTCTGATTGCGTTCGTGGGCGCCGCCGTAACGCGGATCATATTCATCCGTTTGTTCAAGCTCGATGCACTCAATCGGCGCATCCTGCTGCTGGGCGCGGGAAGCCGTTCATCGAAGGTCGAGACGCTGGAGCGGGACGAGAACGGGCAGCGCAAATTCAATCTTGTCGGCTGCCTACCGCTCACCAATTCAGAATGCTGCATCACCAAAACCAGGGTTCTTCAATACCAGGGTTCTATTCTTTCGGTAGCCAAGAAACACCGGGTTGACGAGATTGTGGTGGGCGTGCGCGAGCGGCGTAACGGCGGTCTGCCGGCAGATCAACTCCTCGAATGCAAACTGGCTGGCATTGAAATAGTCGATCTCTCCTCTTTTTTCGAGCGTGAGACGGGCCAGATACAACTGGAGTCATTGAATGCAAGTTGGATGATTTTCTCCGATGGTTTTAGCCGCGGCTCCATCAAGGACATAACCAAACGCATGTTTGACATAGCAGCGAGCAGCGCATTGCTGTTGTTAACGTTGCCGGTTATGTTCATCACTGCGATATTGATCTGGCTGGAAAGCAGCGGCCCGATTCTATACCGGCAGGAGCGAGTAGGTGAGTATGGGCGCTCCTTCCCTGTTCTGAAGTTTCGCAGCATGCGTATCGACGCCGAACATGACGGCGTGCCTCAATGGGCGAAGAAGCAGGATGATCGCGTCACGCGTGTTGGACGCGTTATTCGTAAAATGCGGATTGACGAATTACCCCAGGTATTCAACGTGCTTCGAGGCGACATGAGCTTTGTCGGACCTCGGCCGGAGCGTCCCTATTTCGTCAACGAACTGACGGGTCAGATTCCTTATTATCCGTCACGACACACGGTGAAGCCTGGTATCACGGGCTGGGCCCAGATACGTTATCCTTATGGCGCCACCACCGAAGACGCGATACAGAAACTGCAGTACGATCTTTATTACGTAAAAAACCATACGTTGTTCTTGGATCTGGTTATTCTTCTTCAAACCGCGCAGGTAATCCTGTTCGGTAAGGGCGCCCGCTGAACTTTGGCCGCGGGGATTGGATTAGTGCCGTACCCTGAGCGGGTTGAACGGCGATTCGTCCCATCCTTTTACCCGGTTATTGTCGAAATACACCCTTGATGCACCGTAGTCCCATACGCCCTCGGTATCGCGGTCGGGAGCGCCCTGCGCTGCCAGGACCTGTTCCTTCGATGACCCCTCGCCAAAAAACATCGTATTCAATTTCTCACTCTCCGTAATGACGTTGACTCGGAGGGGGTTGTCGGCATTTTCCTCCCAGCGCAGCACCTTTCCCTTGGCGAAATAGACTTTCGATTTTCCGTAATGCCAGACGTCATGTTCGGATTTGGTGGGCACACCCTGTATGGCGTAGACCTCTCCCAGCGGCGTGCCAAACGTGAAATATTTTTCGGGCGCGTGGTCATGCCGGTTTGAGTTTTCATCCACCGGTACGTCGGCCTCCTGTTTTTTGTTTTGAGGCGGCATATCGGAACGGTCCCATGGCATGATTTGCCAGACGAAATATACGAAACCTATCATTACCGCGGCGGTCAAGGTTCTAGTTTGGAACCTGGACCGCCGACTTTTACGCGTCTTGTTCGGTGCCCGGTCGGCGATAGAGGACCCGGCGTCCTGGCCCTCGGGAGCCGGAGGCGCATCCTGCGCGTCTTGCGATGCGGTAACCTCCGCGACGGGTACTTCCATTGTCATGGTGACGTCGGGCAGCACGCCGAATTTTTTATAGTATTCGCCGAGTTCCTTGTAGGATTGGGTTATCTCCTTGGTTTTTTCTTCCGCCAGTTTATGCCGGCGGGCATCCTGCTGAAAGCGATCCGGGTGCCAGATATTGACCAAGCTTTTGTATGCCCGTCGTATCTCCTGCCAGCCAGCCCCCGGTTGAACTCCAAGAATGCGGTAATGATGGGTGTATCGTTCAGTCATGGAGGCATATTGTGGTGAGATGCGCTGGCGCCGATAAAGCAGAAACCCATGTTTTAGTTATGCGAATGCCGGTGGCGGTTCGTGGACGGGTGGTGCCGGCCGCGTTTCGGCAACAGATGTGACCTGAATTATAAAGGGATGAATAAATTTCCGTCCATGAAAAGTACTGGTAGGACTTCATTTCATGCCAGGCGTCGTTTCTGTAACCTTATGTTTCGCTGCGCTATTCTAGCTAAGCTTCATCTCAAGAATCACATTTTTCGCCCTCAGATGTATAATCCAGACCGTTGTTTAGGAAACAATGGGACGGGATCCCGGCAGCGCCGGTTTCCGCGGTTAACTGTGGATAATGACAGACCGGCAAGAAAACCGACGAAAATAATTCACACTTCGCAACAATAATAATTACCACAAGAGGCCGGCTGTACAGCTGGAAGTAAGCTCAGGAGGCCGGGGGAATTCCACGGCGAATAATTATTAGACTCAGACAAGGTATTAACAGGCAATAATCAATAATGAAATTGTATAGCTTTTTTTTAGTGTTGCTGTCAGGGATCGGAATGTTGGCATCCGGTTGTGCATCAAAACCGGGTACCGTGGAAAGGGTGGAAAAGGAGACCAATCAGTTCGCTTCCTATGTCACTGGCGACTACCGGATTGGCGTTGATGATCGCGTGCAGATAACGGTATGGCACAATCCGGAGCTGTCGGTCACGGTGCCGGTGCGGCCGGACGGCAAGATATCCGTGCCGTTGATAGGAGACGTCGCGGCGGGCGGTAATACACCGGCTCAGGTGGCGGCGATCATCAAAGACAAACTCGCGGCGTTCATCCGTGACCCCAATGTCGCGGTCATCCTGACGGAACTGCGCAGCCATGAATTCCTGTCCCGGATACGCGTGACCGGAGCGGTGCGCACCCCCCGTTCCATGCCTTACCGTCAGGGGATGACGGTGCTGGATGCCGTGCTCGAGGCCGGTGGCGTCAACGATTTTGCCTCCCCGAACCGCACCAAGCTGTACCGCAAGGAAAAAAACAAGACCGAAGTCTTCGATATCGACCTGAACGATATCCTGACGAAGGGCAAGTTGGAAACCAATGCTGAGCTCAGGCCCGGGGATGTGGTGACCGTGCCGGAGAGATTGTTCTAGCCACGGGAGGATCGCGCAATGAAGATGCTTCCAGAACAACAGTTGAAAGTTCTCGTCAACGAAACATTCCATTACCGCAAAGCCGTGGTGGCGGTTTTCATCCTGGTGAATCTCGTCCTGCTGCCGGTAGGGTTGCTGTGGCCCAAGGCGTACACGGCGTCCACCTCGATTCTCGTCGAAGACAAGAGGGTGATTCAGCCGCTGATGCAGGGCGCGGCGGTGGCGACGGATGCGTCGGATCGCGCGCGTCTGGCGCGCGAGGTTATCTATGGCCGCAAGCTGATGAATCAGATCATGGAAGAGGGCGGCTGGTTGAAAAGTAATCCTTCCCTGACGGAACAGGACAGAATCATCGACAAGTTGTTAAAGCGAACCGCTATCACGAATATCGGCAGAGACATCATCAAGATAGAATACAAGGATGACGACGCGGATCGCACGTACAAGATGACCCAGAAGATAGCCGAGCTGTTCATTTCCGAAAGTCTCGGTGCCAAGGCGGCGGAGAGTCAATCGGCTTATGATTTTATCAACAAGCAAACCGAGGAATACCATGACAAGCTCGTCAAGGCCGAGGAACAGCTCAAGGAGTTCCGCTCCGCCAATCTCGACGCGCGACCGGGGAGCGACGCCGACGTCAGCACCCGCCTGAATCTGCTCCAGCAGCGAATCGAGCAGGCGACCCAGGACGTGAAGGAGGCGGACGTCAGAAGGGTCTCCCTGGAGAAGCAGCTTTCCGGTGAGGCGGAGGTCGCCAACACGCTTTCGCGCGAGGGCCAATTTCGTTCCCGGATAGCGGAACTTCAATCACGGCTGGAGACGTTGCGACTCAGTTATCACGACAGCTATCCCGACATCATCCAGCTCAAGCATCAGATCGAGGACCTGAACCAGGCAATCTCCGAGGACCAGCAACAGCGCGCGGAAGCCAAGGCGAGCGGCAGAGTGATTGTCAATGATTCCGTGATAAACAACCCCATGTATCAGCAACTCAAGCACGATCTCTCGCAGACGATGGTCGCCATCGCGATGCTCAACGCGCGTATCGCGGAAGCCAGGCGGGAACTCGCGGAGGAACTGGTACGCGGCAAGCGCGTGCACGGAGGTGAGGCGGCGCTCGCCGAGCTCACGCGCGATTACACGGTGAACCGCGACATCTACCAGGACCTGCTGCGTCGTCGGGAGAACGCGCGCGTGTCCATGAACCTCGATAAGGACAAGCAGGGCCTCACGATCAAGATCCAGGAACCGGCTGTGTTTCCGCGGGAACCGAACGGCCTGCGGTTCATCCATTTTGTCATTGGCGGCATGGCCCTGGGCATGGCATTGCCGCTGGGACTGCTTCTGGCCAAACTCCATCTCGATCCGCGCATCCGGTTCGGGGCGATGATCACGGACAAGCGCAAGGTGCCGTTGCTCGCGGTGGTGCCGCACATGTGGTCGCCGACCGAGACGCAGGTGGTCCGGCGTGAGGTGGAGTGGCTGACGCTCGCGATGAGCGTGGCGCTCCTCGCTGTCGCAGCAGTTGCCGTGCTGCGGTTCACGAAGGTGATTTAGCCATGAGCAAGATCGAAAAGGCACTGAACAAGGCGCGTGGCATGGGCGGACTGCGGGTGATCTCGTCCCAACCACCGCACGTGGAGGAGCAGCTCACCAGCAACCTGCCCGCCACGACCGGCGTGACCGCGCTGATCGAACAGCGTGCCGGCACGAGCCAGGCAATCGCCCGCATGCGGGAGAAATCTCCCCTCAGCAAAAATGTGCTCGCTCAGCAGCGGATCATCCATCCCGAACTGGGTGAAAATGAAATAGTGCGCGCCTTCCGGGAGATCCGAACCAAGATTCTCCAGAAATCCCAAGGCCGGAACTGCGTGATCATGGTCACTTCCGTGGCGGGGGGCGGCGGCAGCAGCTTTGTGACGTTGAACCTGGGAGTGGCGTTTTCGTTCGATGCCGGCAAGACGGCATTGCTACTGGACTGCAATTTCAAGAATCCCTCGCTGCACCGTCTGTTCAGTCCCGGCACCTACCATGGGCTGACGGATTATCTGGAACATCCCGACATGGACGTTACCGAGATCATTCATCCGGTGGGGATCGAGCGGCTGCGAATCATTCCCTCCGGCGGACGGCGTGAAATATCCGCTGAATATTTTACGTCCGCCAAGATGAACCAGATGCTCGACGGCATCAAGCAGCGTTACCGGGAGCGGTACATTATTCTCGATGCGCCTCCGATGACGGAATCCGCCGATACCCAGATTCTCGCCGAGCTGTGCGATTACGTCGTGCTGGTGGTGCCGTATGGCCGGATGATGGACTCCCAGATCGAGACCTGCGTGAAGGCCGTCGGTGAAAAGAAACTGCTCGGCATCGTTTTCAACAATGAGCCCGCGCCTCCGCCTTTCAGGTGGCGCAGCATACTGAACCCGTTTGTGGCCTTGCGGGATATTCTGTTCCATCCTGTTCAAAGCAAGCCCGAGCACGCGAAGTGAAAAATAAACGATCAAGAGGCGAACGGAAACGCGGCAAACTTTTGATAACGGGAATCCTTCTGTGCGGCGGCGCGGTCGGGCCGCTGCAGGCGGGAGAGTTCGCCTACGGGGTGGGATACATGGGTGAACACAGCGACAATATCGCGCGTGTCTCCACGAATGAGCAAAGCGATTGGATCCATTCTTTGCTGGCCGGTTTTGCCTACCAGGAAAGAACAATCGATGTGGTCGCCCGGGTGCTGGCGCAGGCTACGTACAACGATTACCAAAAGAACACCTTCAGCGACGAAACTCTGTTCGACCTGAACTCATCCGTGGTGTGGACCCTATCCCCGCAACGTTCCTTCTGGACGGTGCAGGACGATTATCAGCAGGGCTTGCTGAACTCAACGATCCCGGATACGCCGGCGAATCGGACGAATCTCAACGTTTTCAGCACCGGGCCCGATGTTTACGTGCGGCTGGCACCGGTGCATACCCTGGCGTTTGGCGCGCGCGTGGGCGATGTCTATACCGGCGCGGCCAACGCCGATAACAAACGCTTCAACGGTTTGGCCGGATGGCAGTATCAATCCTCGCCCACGACCACTCTGTCACTGAACTATCAGGTACTGGACGTCAAATTCGAGGATTCCACGCTCAATAACGATTTTACCAGTCAGGACGTGTTCTTCCGCGTCCAATTCCACCCCTCCCGTTCGCAGTACATCCTCGATCTCGGCGCTACCCATATCAACTTCGATCGCGGCGACGATCTCCGTGGCACGCTGGCCAGGTTGTCGTGGCTCCGGGAGCTGACGCCGCAGTCCAGTTTCGGGGCGTCCGTCAGCAAGGAATTTTCGAACACGGCTTCGGACGTCCTGGCGGCGACCCCGGCCACGGGCCCCGCGGGCGGGGAGCCCAGCGCACCGTCGGGGATTTCGCGGGCCGTCATTACCGGTGACGTGTACGAAACGAAGGGGGGGACGATTTTCTACACCCATCGCGGCAGCCAGGTCGGCGTGCAATTTCTGGCCGGCCGGCGCAAGCTGGATTATGAGACGACCCCGCAGGACAACAAGGCAACCAACGGTCGCCTGCAGATCGATTATTTCTTCTCGGCCGCGAGCACGGCAACATTGTTCACGGAGTACACCAGGACGGAATATCTGGATTTCATCCGGCGCGACACCGATCAGAATTCCGGTCTCCGTTTCGACTACCACATCACGCGTGCCGTCAGCGTGGGGTTGGAGGGCAGCCGTACCGAACGCCGGAGCACGGATTCGACGATGGGTTTCGTCGATAACCGCCTGCTTCTCACCCTTCTGTACAGCAGCGGGCCCCTGTTCACGCCATTGCACCGGAGATAATGCTGTCATGTATCTCGAGTTTTTCAAATTAAAAGAGCTGCCTTTCAGGCTTACGCCCGACTCCGAATTTCTCTACATGAGCGGGGCGCATTCGCGCGCCAAGGCCTACATGGACTATACCGTGTGGAACCGCGAGGGATTCGTGGTGATTACCGGCGAGATCGGCTCCGGCAAGACGACGTTGATTCAGAAACTGCTGTCCGAGCTCGATGAAAACGTGCTGGTGGCGAAGATATTCCAGACCCAGCTCGACGAAGTCGAGTTACTGCAGGCGGTCCTGGTTGAGTTCGGTCTCAACCCCTTCAACGCCAAAAAGGTCGAGCTGATCGACATGCTCAACACCTATCTGCTGGATAATTTTCTCCAGCTCAAGCAACTGGTTCTGATCGTCGATGACGCGCACAACCTCAGCCTGAAGGTGCTGGAGGAAATCCGGATGCTGTCGGGACTGGAGACGCGCAAGGAAAAGGTGCTGCACGTCATCCTCGTGGGCCAGCCGTCGCTCAACGACACGCTCGATACGCCGGAGATGGAACAACTGCAGCAGCGCGTGCGACTGCGGTACCACATCAAGTCCCTGTCGGAAAGCGATACGCACGATTATATTCACCACCGGCTGCGGATCGCCGGCGCCGAGGATCCCACGAAAATTTTCACGCCGGATACATTTCCGATCATTTACAAATACACCGGCGGTCTGCCACGACTCATCAACACGCTGTGCGACACGGCCATGACCTGCGCCTTTGCCGACAACGTGTACACCGTGTCCATAAATATCCTCAACACGGCGATCGATGAGTTGCAGTGGCTGCCTTACGCCAAGCGGGTCAACAAGCGCCGCGCTGAAATCGCCGCAACCGGCGGGAGCGAAATGCAGGGCCTGTTGCGCGACAATAACAAGTCGCTGGGGAACATCAGCAACCAGCTCGGAAGGCTTGAGAATGTCACGCCAGCGTTGTCTTCCCTCGCGGGGAGAATCGTCCATATTGAAGAGCTACTGAAGCGCATCGCCGCTTCGCTGGAAGCGGACAAACCGGGCATGGAGAGCATCAGAGCGAAGCACGTCAGGGAAAAATAGTTTCTTCCGGAGACGGCCCATGTGCGGTATCGCAGGCATTCTTAATACTTCCTCCGGTTGCGCTCCCGCCGAGCCGGAGTTGTCCACGATGATTCGCATGCTCGAGCATCGCGGCCCCGATGGTTTCGGTTTCTATGCGGACGAGACCGTGGGCATGGCCCACGCCCGTCTGAGCATCATCGATCTCGAAGGCGGGTGGCAGCCCATCCGCAACGAGGACAAGACCGTCTGGGTTGTGTTCAACGGCGAGATTTTCAATTACATCGAGCTGCGTCAGGCGTTGGAAAAAAGCGGACACGCGTTCTATACGCATTCCGACACTGAGGTCATCGTCCACCTCTACGAGCAGTATGGCGATGAATTCGTGCAACATCTCAACGGCCAGTTCGCCATCGCCCTGTGGGACAAGACCAAGCAGCGCCTGATCCTAGCGCGGGACCGAACGGGCATCCGGCCCATTTTCTACACGACGGCACGCGGTCGCTTGCTGTTTGCCTCAGAGGTCAAGGCGCTGTTCGCGCTGCCCGAGGTGCCTCGTCGGCTCAACACGCGCTCCTTGGGCGAGATTTTCACCTATTGGTCACCGCTGGCTCCAGCCACCGTATTCGAGGGCGTCGAGTCGCTGCCCCCGGGCCATGTGATGACGGTGGAAGGCGGGCGCATCCGTGTCCACCGCTACTGGGACTGGTCGTTCCCCGAAGCGCTGCCAGAGGATTCCCGCAGCGGCGAGTCCTACGCCGAGGAACTGCGCGCGCTGCTGATCGATGCGGTGCGGCTGCAGCTGCGCGCCGACGTGCCGGTGGGGGCGTATTTGAGCGGAGGGCTCGATTCCTCCATCATAACCACCATCATCAAGAACTTCACCGACACGCCGTTGCGCACTTTCTCGGTGACGTTCGAGGACGCCGAATTCGACGAAAGCCGGCATCAACAGAATCTGGTCGAGTACCTGGGCACTAGCCATACCGATGTGCGCTGCACGGCGTCGGACATCGGCGCCGCCTTCCCGCGCACGGTCTGGCACACCGAAAGCCCGATCGTGCGTACCGCGCCGACCCCCTTGATGCTGCTTTCGGCGCGCGTGCGCGCGGAGGGGTATAAGGTGGTGTTGACGGGGGAGGGAGCCGACGAGGTTTTCGGCGGCTACGATATCTTCAAGGAGGCGAAGGTCAGGCGCTTCTGCGCGCGCGCACCGCAATCCGAGATGCGTCCACGGCTTTTCGAGCGTCTCTATCCGTATCTCAAGCACTCGCCCGCGTCGGGCCGGGCCTTTACCCGAAAGTTTTTCGGCGAGGGCATTGAGCACAAGGACAGGCCATTCTTCGGCCATATCCCGCGCTGGACCACGACGCGGCGCATCTGGCAATTCTTCAGCCCTGAGTTGCGTGAGGCCCTTGGCGACTTCGATCCGTATGCCGCCATCGAACGCAAATTGCCGGCGGGAATCGAGCGTTGGCTACCGATGGGGCGGGAGCAATATATCGAGGCACATACGCTCATGTCCGGTTATCTGTTGAGCTCCCAAGGTGACCGCGTGGCGATGGCCAATTCCGTCGAGGGGCGGTTTCCGTACCTCGACCATCGCCTGATCGAGTTCGCGAATCAATTGCCGCCGCGCTACAAGCTCATGGGACTCACGGAGAAATACCTGCTCAAGCGGACCATGAAAGGACTGCTGCCCGAGTCCATCCGCACCCGCACGAAACAGCCGTACCGCGCCCCCGACAGCCAGAGCTTCTTCCATCACGGAGTGCCGCTTCCCTACGTGGCGGAGCTTTTGAGCGAGTCGCGGCTACGCACCGCGGGTTATTTCGATCCCAAGTCGGTGGCCAAACTCGTGGAGAAATGCCGCGCCGGCCGCGCCATTGGTTTTGGCGACAACATGGCCTTCGTCGGCATACTTTCCGCCATGCTGGTCGACGAGCTATTCATCCGCTCTTCCCGGGTGGCGAACAGTTTCGCCGACACCGGCTTTTCCCAGTTAGCCAAGGCAGTCTGACGTGCTTCAACCTTTCCCGATGCTTCTGCATCAAACGTTCGAACACACCGCGCGGCGTACGCCGCGCGGTGTGCGCTTGTCTGCAAGGAAGGACGCTGCACTTACGAACGGCGCGCGCGACGTTCGTAGACTCGCTGCGTTCCTTGCAACACCGCGGAGTACAGCACGGCGACCGGGTTGCATTGTTCCTCACTGGAGATACTCCGGCCGGCATCCCCTGGAGGCGGCGCTGGCCCACCCCGGCGAGGGGGTCGATCCTACGACGATCGATCAGGACCTGGCGGCGATCATCTACACTTCCGGATCCACGGGCGAGCCCAAGGGCATCATGTCGAGTCATCGCAACATGCTGATGGCCCAGGCCTCGGTCTGCTCCTATTGCGGGGACGGGCAATGCCCGCTGTCGTGGACAACAACATCACATAACGGCATACCGCCCGATGTGCAATACGAGGATGCGGTGATTCATGTTTAGTTCATTGGTTGATCGCCTACAGCTCAGCGTCGAGCGGCATTTCGATGCCGAGGCGGTCGTTCATCGAGGCAGAAGAGTATCCTACGGACAACTGTGGCGTGACGTTTGCGCCTTGGGTTCCTTTCTAAAGGAGCGCGGGCTGGGACGAGAGGATCGCGTAGCCATCCTGCTGGAGAACTCGCCCGAGTACATCGTGGCTTACTATGGCACGCTCATGGCTGGCGGGGTTGCCGTCGCACTCAATACCGCCACGAAGGCGAGGGATCTGGTTAACTGGCTCACGCACAGCGGTGCCAGTTGGCTCATCGCCGATGCGCTACATCCAGAATTAGATGAGGTGCTGAGATCCGCGCATCCGAAGTTGCAGCTTATTGTTGTCGGCAGCGACGGGCCCGTGGTTAACGGGGCTTCAAGCTGGGATGCCATTATGGCGTCTGCCGAAGGTCGTCAGGTCGCGTTCGACAGCCTTGAGCAAAATTCCATTGCAACAATCATTTATACTTCTGGCACCACTGGAAGACCGAAGGGGGTGACGCTCAGTCATCGCAACCTCGTGAGCAATGTAGCATCTATTCTTGCTTATCTGAATCTCACGCCTGAGGACCGTTGCCTGAACGTACTTCCGTTTTACTACTCTTACGGAGCCTCAGTCCTTCATACACACCTGGCGGTCGGCGCTACTTTGGTGTTGCAGAACAATCTGGTCTATTTGCACAACGTGTTAAGCGAGATGCAGGCAGAGCGCATTACCGGTTTTCCCGGAGTGCCTTCAACCTTCGCTCTAATTTTGAGTCGCGTCAAGCTCAACAACTACGATCTGCGTTGCCTGAGGTACATGACCCAAGCAGGCGGTGCAATGCCTCCCGCGCATGTCAAAAGGCTGAGAGAAGAGTTACCCCACGTGCAGCTTTTCGTTATGTACGGTCAAACCGAGGCCACCGCGCGATTGGCTTACTTACCGCCCGCGAAGTTGGAACAGAAACTAGGGTCAGCCGGCATTTCCATACCGGATGTGCAGCTTGAGATTCGCGATACGCAAGGTAATCAGGTACCGCGGGGTACGACCGGTGAGATCTATGCCCACGGGCCCAATATCATGGCCGGATACTGGAACGATCCCGAGGCCACAGGCGAAGTGATCAGCAACGGCTGGCTCAAGACAGGTGATATCGCCTACATGGATGAAGACGGATATATTTTCATCCAGGGCAGGGAGAACGACATCATTAAGAGCGGTGGCCATCGCATCAATCCAAACGATATCGAAGAGGCCATCGCAGAACTCGCCGGCGTCGGAGAGGTTGTGGTAGTGGGCGTGAACGATGAGATTCTCGGTCAGACGATAAAGGCCGTAATCGTCCTCAAGCCGGGTGCCTGTGTCGATGCCGTGGCCATCAAGGCGCACTGCCTTCGTCGGCTTCCGGCCTATAAGGTCCCCAAGTACATCGAATTCAATACCGAACTGCCACGCACGGCCTCGGGGAAAGTGAGGCGATTTCTCCTCGCATCAAGAAATTAACAGGGTACTTCGCAGGCAGACGTATAATGCCGCCGCGCTCGCCTGCGCGGCAGCTTGTCATGCGTCATGTTGCCAGGATATGGCGCCATACAGGACTTATTCGAACCTTAACGTGGGCGCAGTGAAATGGCGAATATCCGCCAGCCGTCTATAATCACTTTGTTGCTGAATTTAACGAGAGAGGATTTCCGACAGCCCGGCATCATAAATGAATAACTTCAGCAGTGCAGAAATATGTCGGGTTCTTGCCGGTCTTATCGAAACCCACAACCTGGAAAAATTTGCGAGGGTGGCTGATGCCGACAGAAAGAGCGAGAAGCGTTAGAAAGCATTAGAAATATATACATGGGAGATCGTATGAACGACATTAAAACACAGGTCAGGCAATACATTCTCAATAACTTTTTGATGGGCGGCGATCCGGAGAGGATCACGGACAGCGTTTCCTTCATTGAGAAAGGCATTATCGACTCCACCGGCGTGCTGGAACTCATCTCTTTTTTACAAGAGACCTTCGGCATCCGCATTGAAGACGCCGAGATGGTCCCTGAAAATCTCGATAGCCTGGAAAAAATCGAAAAGTACGTGGACAGTAAATTGACCTGAGCAGGACCGTTATTACTTGTTAACAATACAGGGGACGCGCGTGGCGGCAACTAAATTAACTTCAGGCGTATTGGACATTGAACCGCAGACCGTAACGGATCGCATATGCCAGCGCCTGGTCGATATTGTCGGTCGGGATCAACATCGACGCGGCGTGGTCGTGGCACTTTCCGGTGGAATCGATAGTTCGGTCTGCGCGGCTTTGTCGGTACGGGCGTTGGGTCCCAGCAGGGTGTTTGGACTACTGATGCCGGAAAAGGACTCTTCCGCTGCCAGTGAGGATTTGGGAAAGCTGCTTGCCGAACACCTGAAAATTGAGTACATCAAACAGAACATTGCGCCGACGCTGGAAGCGATCGGTTGCTACCAATGGCGTGACGATGCCATCCGCATAGTGTTTCCCGAATATCAAAAAGACTGGAAGAGCAAACTGGTGATCGCCGGCGGTATCGACGGCAGGTTTAACTACTTCAAGCTCGTTGTTCAGACGCCCGATGGAAAAAGGCAGGAAAAGCGATTGGATCATAAGCAGTATCTGCAGATTGTCGCAGCGACCAATTATAAACAACGCGTCCGCAAGACTATTGAATATTTCCATGCCGACCGATTGCACTATGCCGTGGTGGGCACGCCAAATCGACTTGAATATGACCAGGGGTTCTTCGTCAAAAACGGCGATGGATCAGCCGACGTGAAGCCGATCGCGCACCTCTATAAGACCCAGGTCTATGCCTTGGCGCGCTTTCTGGGATTACCGTCGGTGATCTGCAACTCGAAGCCCACCACGGATACCTACAGTCTGCCGCAGGGGCAGGACGAATTTTATTTCGCTTTGCCGTATGAAAAGATGGATTTGTCGCTTTGGGCGCATAATCATGGCTTGCCCGCGGAGGAGCTCGCATACTGTCTGGGGATCTCGCGCGAACAAGCGGAGTTTATCTATCGCGATATTGAAACAAAGCGGCGCACCACCGCCTTTCTGCACGCCAAACCGGTACTTGTAGAAAATGTACCAGAATTGGGTCTCTGACCGTCAAACTGCCCGCAGGCTTTGATTTTTCCAACGATAAGGATACCTGCTCGAAACTGAGCCTAGCGAGCAGGCACCACGGCTTCGTAAGCCCCGATGTCAAACTGTTTTCCCTGTGGGCGGGGTATTCCGTCACGATCACGGCTGACCACCGGCGCGACCGTGTCCGATCCCTGGTCGATGGCAGGACTGCCGGGCCGCAGGTGAAAATCGCCTGCCGCCGGATTCTGGAATACTAAATCTGCCTTGTTTCCGTTTCCCGGCTTGGGCTTGTCGGGGGGAATATAGCCCAGGCTGAGATTGTTCGTTTGCTCGATCTGGCTGAGCTTCGCCCCGTGCAGGGCGCTGACATAGGGCGATTGGCCGTCAGAGTAGATGATGTTGTTGACGACCTTGACGGTCGGTACCTTACCCGCCTGAGCGCTAACCCAGATGATGCCGTCGGTCGCGTTGATGTTGTAGAGCGTGTTGTTGTATATCTTCCAATCTCCGGAATAGATCGCGATCGCGCTGAAGTTCTGGCCGACGTTATACAACACGTTGTTATAGATCACCCCGTATGTGCCAGGGAGGGCGCGCCCGACGTTGATACCGCGGGAGTCGTTGTTATCCGCGGCCGTGATGACGTTGTCGTGAATGCGGATATCCTGGTAGCGATAAGGGATGTCCGTGTGCACCTGAATCACGTGTCCCATGCGCAGGTTGCGGAACTGATTCCAGCCGACGTCGATGTCGCTGGCGCCGGTCATGATGTAAAGCGCGTGGTTGTTGTTGATGGGCGGCGTGGTGCCGGTATCGACGAACTCGTTGCCGAAAATCCGCCAGGAATCGCCCATCACCGAGATCAGGCCGGTCATGGTGTTGCCGTCGTAATTCGCCGACAGTCGATTGCCGACTACCCGGATGTGAGTGCCGCCGCTTTTTTCCCGTTGCCAGAATCCGCCGCCGCCGATGCAGAAATCGGCGCCCTGTAAGGTCAGGTTAGCGATGGTGATATAGCTGGCCTGGGTTTCCGTACTGTCGCCAAAAGTGATATTGCCATGTGATTTTGACGGGGCTTTGAGAACAGCGGTTTCACCGGGGTAACCGACAAAGGCGATGGGCTTGCCGGGCGCACCCCCGCTGGCACGACCCAGCGTAAAATTGTACGATCCCCAATTGGTCTCGGTGTACTGTTCAGGATAAGCGCCTTCCCTGAAATAAAGTATGTCGCCAGGACGCATCTTGCCGTAAAACGAACCCGGCGAGCGCCAAGGATTCTCGTAGCTTCCAGAGCCGCGGCTCGAGTGTTTGGCGGATACGAAGAAAATCCTTCCCTCCCTCACGGTGAAGGGAAGGGGGTTGGACGGCTGATTTTCATTCGTGGTAACGATGATATTGCCGGTTTTTGCCTCGGGGCCGATTTGAAAGCTGATCTTGGTGTTGCTCCAGATCGGATAATTGTCGGCCTTGCCTCCGCCTATGGTGACCGTCCCCGGCGCCGTCCCGAAATTATTTCCCCAGATCGTGACATAGATTCCTTTGTCGTTTTGCCCGCCGGTGTTAGGCCCGCTTTCCAGATCGGAATAAAAGAGCACCGGTGGCGTCCCTGCCAATGCTTGCCAGGGGTTCACCAGAAGTGCGAGCGCAAAGCAACCGAGGCGCAATAGCTTTGTGAGGGAGAATGCGGTCATAGTGAGTCAAGCTTATTGGTTTGGATTTGCGTTGCAGTATAGCAACGAAGCATCCAGGGCGTAAGCTGATGGCACTTTGTCCGGATTCTTGACATACGTTTCCGGAACGCCGGGTCAGAAAAAAAGACCCACAGTCCTTTGCGGATCGTGGGTCTACTGATGTGCGGAAGTAATTAGGGGACCCGCTCGCCGATTAATGACAGTGGATCGTCATATCCCGGGGCTTAGCCATCGACGGATCGGAGGGTTCAAAGACCCCACCCTCCGCAGAAACACCGGCCTGCTGAACAAGGGCTTGGTTAAAGCTACTGTTCGTACGCTCCGACATCATACCCACCGCCCTGCGGCCGGTTCACACCGTCGTGATCCATGGTCACGACGGTGCTGACGCTGGTGGTACCCGTATTCGTCGCGGGACTGCCGCTTTGCCGGTGGAAGTTCCCGGCCGCGGCGTTGACGAACAGCGGGTCGCCGGTGATCGGCGCCGTGTCCTGGGACGGCGCGGCGCCAAAGTTGTAGTACAAGTTGTTGGATAGCGTAGCCTGCGATATCGACGCGCCGCTCTCGGCTCCGACATAGACTGATTGGCCGTCGGAGTAAATGATGTTATTCCTGATGTCGGCGGTTGGGACACCCCAATTGGCCGGGGCCCCGCCGAGCTGAAGTGGTAGATTGCTGAGGCTGATAATGCCACTGGTGGCGAACACGTTATAAAGCGTGTTGTTGTAAATCTTCCAGTCACCGGAATAGATCATAATGCCGCTGAAGTTCTGGCCCACGTTGTAAAGGATATTATTGTAAATCGACCCGTACGTGCCGCTGAGAGCATTACCCACGTTGATTCCCCGTGAGTCGCCGTTCGCGCCCTGAGTCAGCACGTTGTCATGAATGCGCACATTGGTATAGACGTAATAAGGATCGGTATGCACCTGGATCACGTGCCCCATGCGCAGGTCGTGGAAGTAGTTCCAGGCGATTTCAGTATCGCTCGCGCCGGCTTGATTATAGATGCCGTGGTTGTTGTTGATCGGTGCACCGGTGCCGGTGTCCTTCATCTCATTGCCGAGCACGCGCCAGTGGTCGTTCTGGATCAAGATCACGCCGGTCATGGTGTTGTTGTTGCCGTAGCGCGCTGACATGACGTTGCCCACGACGCGGATGTTGGTGCCGCCCGACTTCGGCGTGAGATACCAGCCGCCGTCGCTAACGCATGCCGCGCCCCCCAACAGAGTGAGGTTGGCGATCGTCACGTAATTGGCCGGCTGGCCGCTGTTATCGGCCAGCGAGATGTTCTCCCGGTCGGTGCTCACCGGGGAGACGAACTGCGCCATCTCGTTGGGGTATCCCACGAGGGCGAGGGGGTTGCCCGCGGTGCCGCCCTTGGCCTGCCCGAGAGAATAGTTGCGATCGCCGTAGACGCCGCCGTCACCGTAGCCGCCGGTGTAAGTCCCGCCGCGGAAATAAAACGTCTTCCCCGGCCCCATCTGGGTGTAGGCGGCGCTCGGCGACATCGGCGTGGCATAGTCGCCGTTGCCGGTGCCGGCGGGGGTGACGAAGTAGATCGCCCCGGCGCGCACGGTAAAGGGC
>NZ_JBGQKW010000018.1:0-40273 GCF_041499725.1 Sulfuricaulis sp. | reverse complement strand
GTCATGAGCTGAAGCTGCTCCGTTGCCTCGACATCGGGCAGGGCAAACAGCTTCTCTACCCGCTCCGCCAGCACGTCGAGCTCTACGAGATCGCCGGCCACCTCAAGCTCCTCGAGCAGATCGAGATAGGCCAGTGCATCCGCAAGATCCGTCGCATCAGCCGCACAGGCCGGCCCGCCTAGCGCGATCCATGCCCCTTCGACGAGCCGACGCAGGGGCTGGCGCCGGCGGCGAGCGAAGCAATCCGCCATCACGACCCGAACTCGCTCGAGCCGTGCCTGTCCGTCCGCACCCAGGCGTGCGAGGCGCCCGGTGTCCTGCATCAATTCCCATAGCACCGCCTTCTGAACATCACCTGCCAGCGTCTCCAGGTCGACAAGCGTGAGGCCGCACCAGGGGGCACGCAGCACCGCGAGCCACGAAAGCCGGTCGCCCGGGTGGACCAGCGCGCGCGTCAGCGCCAACAGATCCTGCACGATGCTGCGGTGCCCCAGCGCCTCGATCTCGACCGCGCGAAAACGCAAGCCCGCGCGCCGCAACCGCGGCGCAATCTTGAAGAGATGCGCACGTGCGCGCACGAGAATGGCGATGGTTTTCTGCGATGGGTCCGCCATCGCCTGCTTTACCAGGGCCACCGCTTGCTCTGCCTCCTTCTCGTCATCTCGCCCCAGCATTGGATGCAGCACCACCGCCGGTTCCACGTGAGCCGGATCATAGGCCTCCGCGGGCGAATAGGTGACCGCTCCCGCCGCCACGTCTTCCTGCGTCGGAAACGCCCGCGCGAACGCCCGGTTCACCCATTCCACGATCCCTTCCTGGGAACGGAAGTTCACCTTGAGGTTGAGCGGCTCAAGCCGGACATTCCCGATGCCCTGGTGCCAGACACGCAGGAACAGACCAACCTCCGCCTGGCGGAAGCGGTAAATGGACTGCATCGGATCACCCACGACGAACAGACTGCGCCCGTCTCCGGGTGTCCAGCCCGCCGTGAGCAGATCCAGAAGCTCGTATTGGCTAAGCGAAGTATCCTGGAACTCGTCGACCAACACATGCTGGATCCGGTAATCAAGCGTGAGGGCGAGATCCGTCGGTTCGTCGCGGGTCCCCAGTGAGCGCAACGCGCTCCAGGACACTTGTGTGAAATCCACCTCTCCGCGGTTCTGGAACACCACCCAAAGTTCCGCGACCGCCAGCGGCAGCAGCTGGTACAGTGCCTCCACCACCTCCCACTGGCTATCATCGTATCGGGGTGGCGGTAAATCGGGCAACGCAGCCAGGCGTTCCACCAATCCGGTACAGTCGCCAAGCTTGCTGACCAGAATCTCGAACCGCTCTTTAGCTTCCTTGCAGCGCGCTTTTTCCGCCGCGTTCGGCGCCGTGCTCGGGGCCGGAAAACCGGTTTTCGCATTGACCGCCTTGCGCCATTCGCCTTTCGACGTGAGAAGCAGCGACCCGAGCCCGCGCCACTTGGCGAGATCATCCGTTATCGTTCCCGGAAGTTCCGTCATGTCGAGGCAGGCCAGAATCTCGGATGGTGTGCCGGAGGTCCGCAGGTTCTCCGCGGCGAAGCGTGCGAGCGCGAGCAGCTCCGGCACCTCGACCGTTGGCATCGCCAAGCGCAGAGCGGCGAGCGCATCCTCGATGACATGCGCGAGCGCGGCCTCGAGATTCTCCCGCGACGGCGGTTGTTCGCCGCTCCCAAGGTGCCGCATCCACTGGTCGCGCCGCGCCAGCATCCCGGCGATCAACCCCTCAACCTTGGATAGATCATTGTCGAGATGCTGCAAGAGCCGCACGATCGCTGGACTCACTTTCTCGTCCGACTCGAGCCGCGCGATCAGC
Source organism: Sulfuricaulis sp. (assembly GCF_041499725.1). Classification (GTDB taxonomy): domain Bacteria; phylum Pseudomonadota; class Gammaproteobacteria; order Acidiferrobacterales; family Sulfurifustaceae; genus Sulfuricaulis. Next base: position 38,431 of record NZ_JBGQKW010000018.1, on the reverse strand, counting down.
TCGCGCGCGGCTTCGTGGTACAACACCTCGGCATCCTCCACGAACGCCGGAGGCGCGCCGAGGCGCGAGAGCATGGGCATCTGCCGCGTCAGCGCGGCGCAGAAGGAGTCGATGGTGCTCACGCGCAGCCGCTCGGGGCTGGCGATCACGTTCCACCCCTCGGTCTCATCGCGCGCGAGCGCCGCCTTCGCCAATTCCCAGGTCGCGGCCTCGTTAGGCATCTCCGGGCGCGGACCCTTGGCCTTATCGAGGGCCTCGAGAACGCGAATGCGCATCTCGTTGGCGGCCTTGCGTGTGAAGGTGATCGCCACGATCTCTTCGGGATGATCCACGCACGAAAGGAGACGCAGGTAGCGCTGTGTGAGCAGCTCGGTCTTGCCCGAACCGGCAGGCGCCTGGACGATAAATGACTGATCCGGCGTGAGCGCGCGTACGCGTGCAGCGGCATCGGCTATAGGCTTGTCGTTGCTCATGTTTCATCACCCGAACCGACCTGCAAGTCTTCCTCCAGCTCCCGGATCCGGCACAGAGGCCCCACGTCGCAATACTCGCAAGTCCGGGTTCCATCCTTCGGTGCGACACGTGCATCACCCGTGCGAAACGCCTCGCCCAGCGCCTCGATTACGCGGCGCCACTCCGCAAGCAATTCCTTCCACGATCCCAGCGCCGCCGCCTCTTTTATCTCGTCAACCGGTTCCATGCCCGACGCCAGCCCGGCCTCCGCCGCGATGCCGATAAAGCGTGTGTCGTCTTTGCGAATCTGCGCGAAGGCCACGGCCGCGACATTGTTCTGGGCCAAGGCATAGATCGGGAGTTGCGGCTCATCCGGACGATCGCCGAACCATTGATTGATTTTCGGAGTCCCGGTTTTGTAATCGATTACAACGCGCGCGCCGCCTTCGATCTCATCAATACGGTCCGGCACGATCCTGATCGTCAGTCCGCCATAACTGGCCATCTGCTCCTTTTCGGGAAACACCACGGTAAATGGCGCGCGCTGCTTCTCGATTTCGAGCCAGCCGAGCACCAGTTGCTCGAGCCGCGCCTGTTCGAGTGCAACGAAGCGCACCGTGAACGTCTGCGGTCGTTCACGGGCCATCTCCGCTATGGCGCCGGCCACGGCCTCGCGGACCGCGAGGCGCACCGCTTCTTCCGGAAAAGCACACAGGTTCGCGTGGGATTTCAGATTGAGCCAAAGCCCTTTCATGACACCGTGTAGGAGATTGCCGCGATCAATGGCATCGAGCCCGGGCTCCGGCTCATCGAGTGCGCGCGCCCCGAGACGCGCATGCGCGAACGCGCGGAACGGACAGGCAGCCTGATCCTTGAAAACGCTGGTTCCGCGACGTGCCTCGGTTCCGGCTACCAACGATGCGGCGCGCTCATCCGATATCTGCTCCAGTGACGGGCGCGATTCATGAACCAACTGATGCAACGCGCCAATGACACATGGCGTTTCGGTTTCCTTAGCAGGCAAATGAGCTATGAGTGGGCTGGGTCGCAGGTTCTCATCGCCACTGTGCCGTGCGTGGCTGACAATGACTTCTGGTGCGCTCGCAAGGAGCCATCCCGTCAGACGACGGGCGAAATTAAGTTCGCGGGCCGCAGAGGCGTGCGGCAAGTTGTATCGGCGCTGCAGCTCAATGGGAAGGAAGGGATTCGGGCGTGGCTTGTCGGGCCAGGCCGTATCATGCAGCCCGGTGATCCACAAGCCGTCGAACTCGAGACCCGCGGCTTCGAGCAACCCCATGACCTGAACCGGGACCTCCGGCGTTTTCGGCTGGAAGATACGCTCACCGGCCATGTGCACGAGTGTCGAGAACGCCTCGGCGTAACCTATCCGATTCGTGACCTCATCAAGGGTCGAGAGCACGGAAAGCAGCTCGCGCCACGCCTCCACAGTTTGATATTCGTCACTATCGAGCGGGCGATCGCCCGGCCACCCAAGCGCCAGGAGCCCGCGGGCAAAGCTCTCGGCCCAGGCGCTTGGAAGCTGTTTTTTCGGAAAGGAATCGAGGAGCGCGCGCCAGTTCTTGAGCCGCGCTGCGAGCATCGGCGCGCTGTGTGCGCGCCAGCCTCCCTCTCTATCCTGATCCTGAGCAAGGCGCAGCAAGCCATTGATTCGCACGAGGGGTTCAGCTTGGCGGCACGCCACATCGAGGAGTGCACGCTGCGGCCACTCTTCGGTTGCGCCGCCCAGAAACGGAGACCGCAACAGGCTCCCGGTCTCCTCGCAGGCTAACTCGCCTTTGCCGAGCTCAAGGATTTGAAGCGCCGTGTGCACGATCGGATATTGCGAAAGCGCCTGGCCCAGAGAAAGGTTATAGGGACGAATGGCGTTCGCGGAACCTGGCAGCACGGCTCCCGGCACGAACGTGTCATCGAAAATTCTGACCACCTGCGGGCGCATTGCGCTGAGATCCGGTACGATAACCCCGATGCGGGATGCCCCGGCCTTCAACCGCTCCCGTGCCCAATGAGCGGCGGCGGCAATTTCCTCCAGCGGACCGGCAAGCTCGTAGCGTACGACGGTATTCGGCATGGGGTATGCATCGATCGGCTCCACCACCGTGCCAGCGCGACGCAGGATTTCGAGCAACCGCTCCTGCTGGGGAGTATGCTCTTCGAATCCGAAAAGCAGCAGCCGCTTCGGGGCGTTCAGACACCCGCTCGCTAGAGCCTCAATGATTGCATCCGCCAGACGGGCACGATCCTGCCAACCCTGGGCGCGGCACCGTTCATCAAAGTCACGCGACCAGATTGCAAAAGCCCGCACGTCCTCGTTGGGCGCAGCGTCCGGCAGCGGCAACGGAATGGTCCACTCCCAGCTAAGCCGCCATGCATCCTGGACCGTCTGCGCCGTGGCAGAGGTCTGTAAGAGCCCGTCTCCGAAACTTGAGTCACCGATGACCGATTCCCAGAGCATGGCCTCCTGAACCGGACTGAGCAAGGTGCGGGTAACCAACTGCTCTTTTGCCAACGACGGCGCCGTGAACTCGTCCCAGTACCGTTCAAGCCAAGCATTCCACGTAAGGAGGTCCGGACTCTGCCACGCCAGCCGTTCTTCGTCCAGCATGCGGCGCGCATACGCGATTTGCAACGTGCGTACTTGGCGCTGGCTCGCCACGAGTAACGACGCTCCGGATTTCAACGCCTCAAAAACCGAATCGCGCAATATGTTTCCCCTTATTCTCTGTCCTTATCTGCCTACTCTGCGGACGGATATTCGGTCCTCTTCATGTAGCGGTTTGCACCGACTCGGTCCTGCAATGGTTACGACGCGCATATTACGCAAGAAAACACTCCGTTGACGGTGACATGAGCCGCTTGCCCGAATTAGCGACTGCTTTGCGGCATGTTTTTATCGTATCAGGCGTGCAGCTCCTGGCGAAAGCCACTTCTTTCCACGTCGCGCCCGGCGATATTTAAGATTGTCTTGGTGAGCTTCGTCCTGTTTATTACCGACATGAATAATTGTTGCCTTGTCATTTCAGCACCAGGCAAGACCGGGTCGAGCATTAAAATCACGGCCAATAAAAAAGGCGGCCATTCATGGCCGCCTCTCGGATACACTCTACGAATTACCTGCATACCCGGGACACTTCCTTGCATCCCTGGAAACATCCCTGCACTTCCGGTGTTGGCAGTTAAAAGTATTTCCCTATGTGCGTCCCTGCCTCCCTTGAATATAGGCCGGGGTAACCAACATGCAAGGAACGGCATCCATATGTTTACCAAAGGCTTTTTGTTACATTACATGCACTTCATTAAAGAATCTGGATGCTGCTGATCTTCACCACCTGCGGCGGTTTCGTGGAGATACCTGTGCCGTAAATTATTGCGGCTGAGCGTGCACAACGCGGTTACGTCCCGTCTGCTTGGCTTCGTACAAGGCGGCATCCACCTGCTGGAAAAGCCACACAGCGGGGTCGGGTCCATAGGTATCCACCCCTGGCTCCAGGCAGACAAGTCCGATGCTGACGGTCACGTCCAGATCGACCCCCTCCGAAATGACAAATGCGCTGTGCTCGACGTTGGAACGCAGCCGTTCGGCGATGGCCGCCCCCTGGACCTGCGTGGTGCCCGGCAGCAGCAGCACGAATTCCTCGCCGCCGTAGCGCGCCAACACGTCGCTGCCGCGCAGATCCTGCCCGAGGATGCTGGCGATCTGGCGCAGCACGCGGTCACCCACCTGGTGACCGTACTGGTCGTTGACCTGCTTGAAAAAATCGACATCCGCCAGCATGCACACGAGTGGTCCGGCCAGGCGCGCCCAGCGCTCGATCTCCTCGGCAAGGCGGCGCTCGAAAAAGCGCCGATTGGAAACGCCGGTAAGCGGATCGGTGAGGCCATCGAGCTTGAGACGCTCATGATTGACCGCGTTGTCGATGCACAGCGCCGCCACGGCCGCCAGGTGCTCGAGCAGATCCGTCGCTATACCAGGCATGAAATGCTTCGGGTCGCGGCTGCCTTGATTGAGACTGCCGATCAACTCGCCGCGGCGGATAAGCGGCGCGATCGCCACCGACCCCGACGCACAGGGATTATTCGAAAACAGCAGGGAATGAACATGCGCATCCGCTGGCCCGAGACGCGGTCGCCACGGGCGGGTAAACAACTCATTCAGCGTCTCACGCGGAATGGCGACAAAACAATGTGGCTTCAAACCGGATTCAATACCGGCATCGATCAACCGTGTCATCTCGTATTCCGGATCGACGCAGGCGATTGTGACGCAATCGATGCCGGAGAACGTCTCGGGAATGCCTTCCGTGATGACCCCGGCGAGGTCGGTCAGCGAATGCGAGCCGATCATCCGTACTTCGATCTCCCGGAATCCGGACCAGATGCGCTCGTTGTCGCGCAACTGATTACGGAGTTGTACCCATTCACGGTCCTGTGTTGTCTCTCGCTGGTCCATTCCCTCGCTCCGCCGTCACCGCACCGCCGCGCCCGACGATTCGCCCTTGATCCCGAGCATGCTCAACAGTCGCGGTGCGGGCACATAGCCGGGAATTGTTTTACCGTCATCGAGGAATATGGTCGGTGTGCCGTTGACGTCCAAACGCTGACCCAGCAAGTAGTCTTCCTCCACCGGGTTCTTGCAGGTTTTCATGTCCAGCTTGCCGCCGGCACTGGCGATACCGATCGCCTTGACGCGATCGGCCGCGCACCAGACAGACACCGCGCGTTTGTAACTTTCGGAGTGCAGACCCGTTCGCGGGAAAAAAAGATATCGTACTTTCACGCCGTGCTTGTTGAGCGTGGGCACCTCAAGATGAAACTTGGAACAATAGCCGCAATCCACGTCGAAGAACACCGTCAGCGTGCGTTTGGGGTTCGCCGGTCCCATGACGATCATGTTTTGTTCGCCCGCCTCATCGAGCAGCCGCATGCGAATCGAGGCACGCCTTGCTTCGGTCAGGTTGGCATGCGTACCCATGTCCACGAGATCGCCCATGAAAAGGTACTTGCCGTCGCTGGTCGTATAAAATACTTTCGTATCGAATTCTATTTCATACATGCCAGCAACCGGGCCCGGTTTGATGGTCGCCGTGGAAAGCTCGGGAAAGGCACTAGCAAGATTGGATTTAACCTGCTTCATCTCCAGTTCGCCAGCGGAGGCGGAGAAGGTAAATGCAAGACCGAGAAGACAAGATAAGATGATACGTAACATGATGTCGGGTTCTCGCTGTTCAGAGTGGATGAGGTAGCGCAGACTGCGCATGATCATACTGGCTGCCCGCGCGACGTGCCAGCGTTAGACAGTGCGCGCGGGGCTCGGTTCGAAGTCATTTCAAGTTCCGCTCCGCCTCGAGCACGATGCGCGTCATGGGAATCACGCTGTCCGGGTTGAGCGAGATGGAGCCAATCCCCTGGCGCACCAGCCAGGTGGTAATCTCGGGATAGTCCGAGGGTGCCTGGCCGCAGATGCCCACGTATTTACCCATTTTACGGGCAGTGTGGATGGCCATTTCCATGAGCTTGAGCACCGCCGGATGGCGCTCATCGAACCCGGTCAATAGCCCTGAATCGCGGTCGACACCCAGGGTCAGCTGGGTCAGGTCATTGGAGCCGATGGAAAATCCGTCCAGGTGCTGCAAGAACTCCTCCGCCAGCAATGCATTGGCCGGAATTTCGCACATGAGATACACCTTGAGCGCCGCCTTTCCACGCTCCAGCCCGTGCGTCCGCATGGCCGCCAACACCTGTTGCACCTCTTCCACGCTGCGTACGAACGGGATCATCAAGGCCACGTTGGTCAGACCCATGTCCTCGCGTACCAGCTTGAGCGCGGCACACTCCAGCGCGAAGCTTTCACGGAAGGAGTCCGAGTAATAACGCGAAGCGCCGCGCAGCCCGAGCATGGGATTTTCTTCCTTGGGTTCAAAACGTTCGCCGCCGAACAACGAGGCGTACTCGTTCGACTTGAAATCGCTCAGACGCACGATCACCGGCCGGGGATGGAAGGCGGCCGCGATCATCCCGACACCCTCGGCAAGGCGCTTGATGAAATAGGAGCGCCGGTCACCGTAGCCAACCGTCAGTCGGTCGATATGCTTTTGCTCATCCTTGCCGAGTTTCTCGTATTCCAGCAAAGCCCGGGGATGCACCTGAATACTGTGATTGATAATGAATTCAAGACGTGCAAGCCCCACACCGTCGTTCGGCAGAAACGAGTGCTCAAACGCCTGATCGGGGTTGCCGAGGTTCATCATGATCTTCGTGCGTGGCCGGTTGGCCGCATCGACGGAGATTTTCTCTACGCGGAATTTCAATGCACCGTCGTATACATGGCCGGTATCGCCTTCGGCACAGGATATCGTCACCGGCTTGCCATGGCTGAGTGCTTCAGTGGCGTTGCCGCAACCCACGATCGCCGGTATGCCGAGTTCACGCGCGATGATCGCGGCATGGCAGGTGCGACCGCCGCGGTTGGTGACGATCGCCGCCGCGGTTTTCATCACCGGCTCCCAATCCGGGTCGGTCATGTCGGTTACCAGCACTTCACCGGCGCGCAATTGCGACATGTCAGCGACATTCCGGATCACACGTGCCTGACCGGCCGCGATACGGCGGCCCACGCTTTTCCCGGAAGCCAAAATCGTGCCGCGCGATTCAAGGTAATAAACCTCATACTCGTTACGCGTCTCCTGCGAGCGAACCGTCTCCGGCCGTGCCTGCACCACATAGAGTTTGCCGTCCACGCCGTCCTTGGCCCATTCTATGTCCATGGGCATGTCACGTCCGGCCCCTTTTGAATAATGTTGCTCGATTTTTACGGCGTAACGTGCGAGTTCGAGCACGTCCTTGTCTGTCAGGGAAAAAAGCAGACGATCGGCCTCCGGTACCTCGACATTGCAGATGGAAGATCCACGCTCCGCCTCCTGTGCATAGACCATCTTGATCGCCTTGGTGCCAAGCTGACGTTTCAGGATCGGCTGTTTGCCGGCAGCCAGCGCCGGCTTGAAAACATAGAACTCGTCGGGATTCACGGCACCTTGAACGACATTCTCGCCCAAGCCATAGGCGGAAGTGATAAAGACAACGTCACGAAACCCAGTCTCGGTGTCGAGGGTAAACATCACACCGGAAGAACCGATGTCGGAGCGCACCATTTTCTGCGCACCGATCGAAAGCGCCACGTCATCGTGTGAAAACCCCTGGTGCACTCGGTAAGAGATGGCGCGGTCGTTGAAGAGCGAGGCATATACTCGGCGGCAGGTTGTCAGCAGATCCTTGACGCCGCGTATATTAAGGTAGGTGTCCTGCTGCCCCGCGAACGAGGCGCCCGGTAAATCCTCGGCGGTCGCCGAGCTGCGAACGGCGATATCGGGATCGGGCCCGTACTCTTTCGCGAGAGTCTGGTACGCCGTTGTGATTTCCTGAGTCAGGTCGGGAGGTATTTCCGCCTCATGGACCCAACGGCGAATATCGGCACCGGCCTGCTCCAGTTGGGTGAGATCATTGGCGTCTAGAAGCTTCAGACGCCCGCGAATACGTTCGACAAGATTGTTGTGCTCGAGAAAGTGCCAATAGGCTTCGGCGGTGGTGGCAAATCCATTGGGTATCCGCACCCCCTCCGCACTCAGGTGGCGATACATCTCGCCCAAAGAAGCGTTTTTGCCTCCGACAACAGGGATGTCCCCGATCCCCAGTTCGGAAAATGTGCGGATGTAGCGCATGCCTCGGGCACAAAATAACGCATGCCGCCGGGATTTCCAATTGAGAATTAACGACAAGCGATTCAAAACATGGGGGCCGGAAAATTCAGGCATAATAATCATGGCGTTATATACAGAATCGGTTTGTAAGCCCCTGGCGACGCCTGTCTGGCCCGATTCCAGACATGAACTATGCTTGTTCATTGAGCAAAAGCGGCAAGGCTCACTTCCCAAATAACAATGACGAATGTTGTGCATTCATCGGCGAAACACCCGCCAGGGCAAGTGTGTGCCGCGCGTCCGGCGATACGGATCGGGCTGAACAAGTTTTCGTGGGCGACTCATAATATTCGATTTGTGAAAAACCTGAAAAACGCCGTCTCCAGAAAAATATCATGAAAAGCTACCTGACAACTTACCTGGTACTGGCAGGGACGATTATGCTCATGGGTGGTTTGCATTTCACCCGCAAGATCATTCGCGAGCTGCCCAGCTCGGACGATCGCTGGCGGATAATGTACCTGCTGATCCTTTTCTTCGTCATTGGCTACCTGGTATTCAGCGTCGCGACATTCGGCGAACCGTTTAATTTTATTACACTCGTGGTCGCCCTTATTTTCTGCGGTAGCGGAGGATTTGTGGTAACCGTTACGCTTCTCAGCGCGCGCACCATTGATGACGTAAAACGGTTAACCCGTCTGGAGCTGGATAACAACCGCATCATGGCGATGCAGCGGAGGATGGAAACCATCCTGGACAACGCCGCCGAAGGCATTATTACTTTCGACCAGTACGGAAAAATCGAGAGCCTTAACAAGGCGACCGAAACACTTTTCGGTTACACCGAGGTCGAAGTGATCGGGCATGACATCAGCCTGCTGATTCCGCCGCCTGAGTCGCATGACAAACGCCAGGGTTATCTCGAGCATTTCATGCGCACCGAAATCCAGCGTCTGATCGGCCACGAAGGCGAGGTGATTGGCCGTCACAAGGATGGAACACGCTTTCATCTGGCGCTCAAAATCAGTGAGATCGTCGTGGACGATAAGCCGCTTTATACGGCGCTGGCCGCCGATATCAGCGAACGCAAGGCGATGCTGGATCATCTCAAGATCATGGCCGAGCACGACGGCCTGACAGGGTTGCACAATCGTTCCTATTTTCAGAACGAAATGGAGCGCTTTCTCGAACGCGTCAAGCGCACGGGGCAGACCTGTGCCCTGCTATACATCGATCTCGACAACTTCAAGTATGTCAACGACACGCTGGGTCATGCGGCGGGCGACCGCCTGTTGATCGAAGTCGCCTCGATTCTGAACAAGCGCGCACGTAAAACCGACGTCATCGCGCGCATGGGCGGGGATGAATTCACCGTACTGCTGTACAACGTCACCCGCGATCAGGCGACGAACACGGCGGAATCCTTTCGCAAAAAACTCGCGAATTACCGCTTCCGACAATCGGGCGAATCCGTGGAACTGGGCTGCTCCATCGGTGCCACCCTCATCACGCCCCATACGCAGGGCATATCGGAAATCATGTCGCAGGCGGATCTGGCCTGCCATCTAGCAAAACTCGCGGGACGCAACCGGATACACATGTTCAAGCCGGACGATGCGAACAAGGTCGCGACCATGTCGCTGGACATGGGCTGGTCGCACCGTATCAAGGAAGCGATCGCGAGAAACCGGTTTGCACTGGCCTGCCAGCCGATCGTTAACACCAGGACGCGTCAGGTTGAATCCCATGAAGTGCTGATCCGCATGTTGGACGAACAGAACGAGCTGATCATGCCCAACGGTTTCCTGCCGACGGCGGAGCGTTTCGGTCTGTCCGTGGATATCGACAAGTGGGTGATCGTCAACGCAATTGAGTCCCTGGCTAAACAACGCCGCGAGGCCCCGAACCTGCGCTACTCGATCAATCTCTCCGGTCAAACGCTGACCGACGCGAGCACCGGCGATCTTATTCTGGCCAAGCTCAAGTCCACGGGTCTTGATGCCGCGGCGCTCACTTTTGAAGTGACAGAAACTGTGGCTATCGCCGACATGGCGGCGGCCGAATCCTTTCTTTCAAGACTCCAGCGCATCGGCTGCAAGACAGCGCTCGATGACTTTGGTTCCGGCATGGCCTCATTCGCCTACCTCAAGGATCTGCCGGTCGATTACGTGAAGATTGACGGACAGTTTGTGAAAAACCTGGCGGATAGCGCCGTGGACCAGGCCATGGTCAAGTCGATGAACGAAATCGCTCATGCGCTCGGAAAGCAAACCATCGCCGAATTTGTGGAAAACGAGGAATGTTTCCGGCTGCTCGCTGAATTCGGCGTGGATTACGGACAAGGGTATCATCTCGGACGGCCGGACATAACGCTGCCATACCAGGCCATGGTCGATCATGCCGGCGCCATCATAGCCTGCCGTTTCTAGAAAGCCGACCTGGGCCGGCGAGTTTACGACGCCTCTGCTGCATCCGCCCCGGTTTTATAACTTCCTCTCTTTGCTGGCCATGATGTTGTTCCTGCCTCGGTTTATCCGCCGGTTTCGCAAGTAGCTTGCTGGGGCTGATCGCAGACCCAAAGAAAGGCACAAGAGAGCTCACCGTAAACCAATCCACCCAGCTGACCGGTTGCACCGCCGATGACGGCTTCCAGAAACAGAATGTGGCGGATGCTGTTGACTTTCAAACGACACAGCCGAATCGCAACCGGTAGCAAACGATCCCGGCGATTTCCTCATCCGTCAGCACGACGAGGCTGGTCTTCATGCTGCTACCTCGCGAGCCGGACACAATTCTGCCGATATCAGAGTCCCAGACCGAATAAGCCCCTTCGGAATTTACTATCGATGTTCTTTGTCTCCCAGAGAGAGAGGCGCCGAAGTCCATTAGCATCCGAGACGCCGGGATCAAAACGATCGATTTTTATCGTCATCGCACGATTATTTGAATTCCGGGCGCCAGCCTGCCACAATACCTATCCGTGCAGAGACCATAACGACATTGAAAAACTGGTCATAGACTCTTTGCGATCCACGAATTTATCCCGAATCGGGTCTCTGCTGTATCTTCTTATCCTGGCATCGGGCAGCTCCCACGCCGGGGCTGTTTATTCCACCGATGTGCGACCCCTGTACAGCTTCAATCAAAGCCCCCTGATCCAGATATACGGCCTGCCTTCCCTGGGTGAGGCGCGGGTGCTTGCGCAGGACGAATCCGATTTCGCGCTGCAGCTGCAGATTTCCAATAATTTCACCGGGGCACAAAGCGCATCCGAATTTCTGGTTTTGGACGGCGAAACCCACCGTCTGACTCTGGCTTGGCGGCAAGGTCTTGGTGACGGCCGTGAATGGGGATTCGAACTCCCGTATGTCTGGTACACGGGCGGCTTTCTGGACACTTATATCGAGCGCTTTCACGACACCTCCAACCTGCCGCAAGGGGGCCGCACAGACGTCCCGCTAAACCGGGTCAATTACCAGTATGCCCGCCATGGCGTGAACCTCATCAACGTCACGTATCCCGTCAATGGACCCGGCGACCTGCGCCTGCTGGGGGCAAAACAGATAGAGGCCCCTGAAACATCTGGCTATGCGACAGCATTGCGCGCCAGCCTCAAGTTGCCGACTGGCAAGGAATCCGAACTGCTCGGAAGCGGCAGTACCGATCTGGCACTGTGGCTGACCACGGCGACAACGCACCCATTGGATCAATGGAACATGTACGGCGGCGGTGGAGTCGTGTACATGACCGAGGGAAGAGTTTTGCCGTTACAGCAAAGGAATCATGTCGCCTTCGCCACGTTTGGGATCAGCCGGATGATTTTCCCGCATCTTATTGTCAACGGTCAGCTCGATGCACAGACCCCTTTCTACGACTACACCCATTTCCGTCAGCTCAACAGTTATCCAATACAGGGGCTGGTGGGCGCGAGATGGGAACTGGCGCCGCGTAAATTTCTGGAGTTCTCGATGTCCGAAGACCTGGTGGTCGATACATCCTCCGACGTGGTCTTTACCCTGTCCCTGATCCTGCCTTTCTGAGAACCGGCCTGGTCACGTATTCAGCGATTCCAGCAGCTTTTTGAGTCCCCGATCGAAAGGTGTGGCAGGTGCGCTTCCAAAAACCCGCTTCAGACGGCTTACATCGGCACAGGAATGCTGAATATCACCCATACGCGGTGGCTCGTGCCGCCGTTCGATTTTTTTCCCCGACAGTTTTTCAAGGTAGTCCAACAGCTGCAACAACGAATGACGCATGCCAGTGCCGACATTGAATACCCCGCCAACACCTTCCGTTCCATGCGTGGCCCGGGCGAGCAATTCGGCTAGATCAGCGACATAAACAAAATCGCGCGTCTGGGAACCTTCGCCAAACACCGTGACGGGCTGGCTACGCCGCAGACGATCCATGAAAATGCTGATCACGCCCGAATAAGGCGAAGACGGATCTTGGCGCGGGCCGTAGATATTGAAGAAACGGAACGATGTGGCAGCAAGATTATATTTCCGATGGTAGTACAGCAAATAATATTCGCCGGTCAACTTGTCCACCGCGTATGGCGACAGCGGGTTCGGCGCAACGTCTTCGGAAACCGGAATACTTGCCGTGTCGCCATAAACGGCGGCGGAACAAGCGTACAGAAAACGTTTGACTCCATAGCGGTGTGATGCCTCGAGTAAATTCAATGTCCCGTCGAAATTGACCTGATGGGTGCGAATGGGATCGTCAATACTCGCCTGCACCGAGGCAACGGCGGCCAGATGCACCATCGCGCTCATCCCCTCCGCGCACCGGTTGACCAGTCCGGCATCCCGAATATCGCCTACGATAAACTCCACGGCATCGTGGCGCGGCAGGTTTTCCCGCTTACCGGTGGAAAGATCATCCAGCACCCGTACCCGGTCGCCGGTCGAAAGCAGCTTTTCCACAAGATGTGAACCGATGAATCCGGCGCCGCCGGTTACCAATATGTTCATTCCGTCTCTCCGTGTTTTTTGTTCTCGCTCTGCCGAGCGCCTTGTGGCAACGAACCGTAACCGCCTGACCCCTGAAACAAACGCCGGTACGCTGTTTCCGCGTTTCCGGGGATTCCCCCAAAATCATGGTAATGAATTCCGAAGCGAATGACGTTCCTGCCAGTGAGACGGATGCAATATATTTCGCTTATGGCGATGTGAAATTTTCCGAATTAGGCGTGCTCGTACGCAGTAGTTTCACAAGGATCAGTGGCGGTAACGAGCAGCAGTTGTCCCAACTGGTCCACCAGTGGAAAGCTCTCAGCGGCGCGCGAAAGCGCAACAAGAGGCAGGCCGAGGCGATCCGCGAATGGGACTGATATCTGTATGGGGCGACACTGAACGCCGCAAAAATACTTTTGCGTTTCCTCACACAGTTCGCGGCGGCGGAACAGATAACAGAATATTCCGCCATCATGGTAGCGACCGGCCTGGGGCACCCGACGAAACCGATTCGCAAGTGTATAATGGTGCGTGCTGAAAACGAATCGTCCCGATGGGGCCAAGGCGTCGGCGGCGAGCCGAAACATCGCGTACCGGTGTGCCGGCGAAGGCAAATTCGAAACCAGCGTGGACAGTATCCGGTCGAAAGCTCTCTCTGCCAAACCTAATCGAGTGCAGTCAGCCTGCACCAGACCGATGTTCCAGTGCGAAGCGACACGCGTACCAAGCTTCTTCAGCGCTGCGTGGGAGAAGTCAACCGCCATCACCGCTGCTGCCTGATCCGCCATGAGCACCGTATACCGGCCGCCTCCGCAACCCAGCTCCATTACGATCGATCCTGCCAGCGGTTGCAGCGCCGCAAGCGTGGGTTCGACTTCCATGCGGCTCCACGGCAATTGCTCCCAGGAAGTGTTGTCACCGGCCGATGGCTGATCGCGCAGCGCCTGTTCATGTTGGCTTTCTTGATCCAGCGCGGAGGGATCGAGAAGTTTCACAATACCGTCTTCAACCGGATACAAAACGTGGCAGGCATGGCAACGAAGATTGCCTCGCTGTACGCGGCCGTCGTGTACGGGTGTACCCGCCTCGAGTTCAAGCGCACCGCCGTCGCGCAGACAGCGAAGCATGGTCAGTAGTGATGTTGGAAAACCTGTATACATGGTTACCTCAAGGGTCTGAAAGACGGACCAGAAGCATCGTGCTCGTCCGCGCGCTCAAGGTTTAATGTTATACTACCGGTCACCGGACCGGTACAGGTACAGGCAAAAATTGCAAACGTGGTCACACTTGCTGTCTCTGTCATCATCCCCACTTACAATCGCGCTTCCCTGGTCGCCCGGGCGATTGAAAGCGCGCTGGCGGCGATTGGCCCCGATGATGAAATTCTCGTCGTGGATGACAGCTCGACTGACGATACGGCTGTGCGCCTCGCGGCATACGGAAATAACATTCGCCATATCGTCATTCCGCACGGCGGGGCCGGCGCAGCGCGAAATCGCGGCGTGGCGGAAGCAAGAAATCCATTGGTAGCGTTTCTCGATTCGGATGACGAATGGTTTGCGGACAAGCTCGAGCTGCAACGCAACGTGATGGAGGCGCAGCCTGCCATCGCATTCTGCTTTAGCGATTTCGTGGTACGCGATCGCCATGAACGGACTTTCCCGCGTTATCTGAAAAACTGGCACAACGATCCTCGCCCCTGGGACCAGATACTCGGACCGGGGTTTCGTTACTCTTCGATCGCGAGCCTTCCGCCCGGACGGGATGACTTCTTGATATACGTCGGCGACCTGTACTTGCCGCTAATGGCCCGGCTTTACATCGGCACGTTCACACTGCTTTTTCGCAAGGATATTCCAGGGGGGCCGCCAGCCTTTCCCGTTGACCTGCCAACGTATGAGGACTGGCAGTTCTTTGGCGAGCTCGCGAAGCGCGGTCCGGGTGCATACCTTGATTGCGAAACCGCCATCCAACACGGACACAACATGCCGCGGCTGACCAACGTCGATGTGCTTATCCAGGCCGTGACCCGGATTAAACTGCTTGAGCGGGTCTGGGGCACGGATACTGAGTTTCTCGCGCGCCATGGGAATGCCTACCGTGAAGTTATCGAGGATCAGCGGCGGCGGCGGAAATTTTATGCCGCCAAAAAACTTCTCAAGGCCGGGCGGATGCGCGAGGCGAAGTCGGCCTTTGCCGACGTGACGGGGTATCCAATCTATTACCGCGTGCTGTTATACTTTCCAGGTTACGTGGTACGCATGCTGGTATGGCTTGTCGAAAAACTGCGCATGCTGGTTCGCGCCGGTGAATCCGGCTAGTCATTGTCTTGCGGGGTATCCCTGATGATCACTCGCGCGTGTGGCTTTGCCGCCCGCTCGACCGCGCTTCAGGTACTTCTTATAGAACGGTTTTAGCAACTGCTTGGCCTTCATGGCTCCAAACAGCACCAGCCCCATCGGTGTCCGGTTGTACAACCAGATGTTGTAAACGTTTTGACTCTCCGGCCGCCAATCCTTGAACCAGGGCGGGTCACCGACGAGGTTGACGTACTGGAAACCCTTGCTCCGAATCCCTTCCTGGATCACTCGCTCGAACAACATATTGCCCGGCGCGACACGCGACCAGTCCTCATCGTAAGCAAGCTTGAGCACGTATAGCGTGTCTTCGTCCTTGACGCAAAACTGGCTCGCGATCAGCTTGCCGCCCGCCTTCAGGCTATTGATCGTCACCGCGCCGCTCGTGCTGAACTCGTCGATAACCGATTGATAAAATCTCATGAGTTCGGGGTGCAGCTTGATGGCGGTGCCGGTTCCCTTTTCGCCTTTCCAGCCGGAAGCCTCGATATCGACAAACTCCGAAAAGGCGCGGCTGAGTTCGGGCTGGTCGGTCACCGACCGAAACTCGACCCCGTTCACGCGCGCCAGCTTGTTTCGCGCTTTATTGAGATTGGAACGGAAGTTGTGCGAGAATTTTTCCGTGATGTCCTCATAAGTTCCCCGGCAGACGAGATAATCACAAGTCTTCAACAGCGAAGTTGCGACGCGGCCGCGAGTGCCCGTGACAAGCTCGACCAGCGGCGACTCCTCCAGCACACCAGTGAAGCTCAGCACATCCCACCCCCGAGGTGCGTGCTCGCGCAAGGTGCGGGTAAGCGCGGCAATGACCTCGGCGGCGGTCACACCACGGCCAAGAAGGATATCGTTGAGCGGTAAATGCGGATGCTCGGGTAAATCCCACTGCCGCACCCGCAGCCCATACCATTTCCGCGTGCCGTGCTTGAGGGGCAGGATCGCCACGGGCTTCCCGTCACGTCGTGCCACAAAAATCGACACAGCGTCCGGTTCTTGATCGAGCGCGCCCAGGTAGCTTTTCCACCATCCGTAGTAATGAAGGTATCGTTTCCGCCGGAGGTCTTGCAACAGGAGGCGCCAATCTTCAGACGCAGCTGTCATGCCGTTCCGACCCTGATACACGTCTACGTGCAGCATATCGCTCACAATCTCCAGCGCCATCACCAAACCTGGCAGCCCACCCGATCGAACAACCGCCCCTAGCAGTGCAGTGGCCGAGACGAGGAAGCATTTGCCTCGCGCCACCCTGTGGTGGCGCAACCCGAAATTTTTTATTGCCCTTAATCTTATGGGCTTTTGTTCTTATAGCACTTTTTCTTATTCTATGGTGCAATACCTCGGCTGACACTACACACCGCATCGATGAGATGCTGCATGTGTCGAGACAATCCGGTATGGACAAACAACGCGAGTTTCTCTCGTCCGGAACCCGGCCTAGTGGAGAGTCCTAGGTTATGCACTTCTTCCGTGCCACCGCTCACATTGTAAAAACCGTATGGCAAAGATTCCGCCTCTGGCGTTATGATGATTTTACGATCGCCGACTATTTTCGTGAACAGGGTGCGCGCGTCGGCGTCAATTGCCGCATTCTGACCCGTCAACTCGGCAGCGAGCCGTATCTGATCCGCATCGGCGATCATTGTACCATCGGCTACGGCGTTAGTTTCATCACTCACGACGGCGCCGCCTGGGTGTTCACCGAGGAACTGCCCAGCCTGCAGAAATTCGGCGCTATCGAGATTCTCGATAACTGCTTCATCGGTCAGAATGCCATCCTCATGCCGGACATTCGCATCGGACCCAATTCCGTCGTCGGCGCCGGCGCGGTGGTTACCCGGCACGTGCCGCCGAACACCGTGGTGGCCGGCTGTCCGGCGAAGCCGATATGCACGCTCGATGAATACAAACAAAAAGTGCTGAAGAGCTGGCAGCGGCAAAAGCCGCCAGGCTATATGGCCGACCTGCGTGCCGGTGTACACTATACGCCTGCCGATATTCAGAATGAGAAGGCGCGTTACGCCATGCTGCTGCGTGAACATTTACAGCAACTGCTGTGGGATCCATCCCGCCTCGACGGTTTGCGTCCGGATCCGCACATTTCACCCGCCCCGTCCTCCATGCCCGTGACGCGCGAACGACGTCGTCCCGTCCTTGTGCAGGGCAAGGTTGCCGACAGGAGACAGTCATACGAGTGATTTGCCCGAACCGCCGCCCCGAGTGCGCGGTGCAGTGTTCAACCGGTATCGCGGACCATCTCCCGTCACACGCGTGCGCGTCCCGCGTCGGCGCCGTCACGGCATAGCATAATCCACGATGACGGTATCTGCGCCAGGTAGTTCACCCTGCCGCCCGCGCCTCGCGCCGGAGAACTAGCCCATGTCCGCCCTCCGCCGCGCTTTCACCCAAGGCTCGCTATACACCCTGTTCCAGGGGCTGGGTATGGCGGTGTCCCTGATATCGTTTCCGATCCTCACGCGAGTCTTGTCGGTTGAGGAATACGGCAACCTAGCGCTCTTCAACGCAACGGTTTCGATCCTGATGTCGGCGGCCAAGTGCGGCATCACGACATCTTTCATCCGTTCATACGCCGCGGTCGAAACGGCCGACGACAGCCGTCGCCGGCAACTTTACTCCAGCGCGTTCGGGGCCAGCGTCGCTCTGGGACTCGGCATCGCCGTCGTCTATACCATCGTCATATTCTTCCTTGGCGATTATTTCGGTCGCGCCCTGACGACGATATTGTTATTCGCCGGCCTGCCGATCCTCATCGGAGACCTGCGTGATCTGTTTTTCGCGTTTTTGCGCGCCCAGGAAAAAGTACTGACACTGAGCCTGGTGGGCCTGGTGATGCGCGTGGGTTCCGTCACCACCGGCATTCTCGCCTGCGTGATGCTGCTCGGCGGTCTCACGGGATATATCGTGGGCGTGATCGCCTTCGAGGCCACGCTCGTGCTGCTGCTCGGCCTGCATTTCGCGCGACGCGGCCTCTTCAGTCTCCGCCAGGTCTCGCCGTCGGTGGCCGGCCAGCTCCTGGTTTTTGGCGCGCCGCTGCTTCTGTTCGAGCTGTCTTCGCTCGTCAACGACAACGCCGACCGGTTCCTGATCAACCATTTTCTGGGTTCGGCCCAGGTCGGCATCTATTCCGTCGGCTATAATTTCGCCATGTACGTCCAGGGCATGATAACCGCCCCCCTGTGGATGACCATCTTTCCGATCTATACGAAAATCTGGGAAACGGAAGGCCCCGCGAAGACCTCCGAGTTCCTCGTCGTGGTTTTGAAATATTATCTGGCGCTGGCAATTCTCATCATCGTCGGGGTGTCGGTTACGAGCCGGGAGTTGATCACGCTGCTTGCCACGGACAAGTTCGCCGCGGCGGCATCGATAACCCCCTTCGTGATCATCAGCGTCATGCTGTACGGCACCACTCATATCACCGCCGCCGGTTTCTACCTCGCCAAGCGGACGAAAACCATCGCCGCGCTGACACTGAGCTGCGCCCTGGTCAACATCCTGATCAACCTCGTCCTCATCCCGTCCTACGGCATTCTCGGGGCGGCGTACGCGACCGTGGCTTCCTATTTCATCCTGACCGTGCTCGTCACTGCCTTTTCGCGTGACCTGCTCCACGTCAAGTGGCCACTCCGCTCGCTCGCGATCTATGTTGCCGCCGCGGCGGTATCCGCGTTCATGGCGATTCACGTCGAGCACCCCAATCTGTTCGTGTCGCTGATTCTCAAATCCTTCGTGACCACCGCCAGCTACGCGATTATCGTCCTTGTCCTCGACCGCGGGCTGCGGGAAACCGTCGTGCGTCTCGGTACGGGACTCTATCGTAAGCGGCGTGCGTGATGTCCTCGAAAATTAAAATCGCCGTCGTCGTCCGCCAGCTGCCGATACCGGTCCACGCGGGCCTGCATCTCGTCATCCACCACTTACTGCGCGGCCTGGCAGCGCGCCACATGGTCAAGGCGTTCGTGCTCGACGACAGTTACGGACCGGAACTGTCCGATTACTTTCTTCCGTTTAGCTGTTACCCCGCGGGCCCGCCAGGTTCTTCACCCTCCGTGTCGGCCGCCCCGCCGCCGCGGCGCCTGCCGCTCGTCGCGCACTATTACCGCTCCACCCCGGAAAAACTTGCGTGGCTGCAGCAGGCCGTTACCGATTACCAGCCCCACGTGATCATCGGCTTCGGGTACGACCTCGCCCCCTATTTCGGTTTGCTGCGGGGAAACATCCCGAAAGTGCTCGATGTCGTCGATTCCGAGCTCCTGTTTCTATGGCGCTGGATCCGATCCGGCGAACTCACGGCCTCCTTGGCGAAACATCTGGTCGCGGCGATAGTCGCCGCGCGTCGGTATCTCCCCCGATGTAACGCCCTGGTCACCGTAAGCGACGAAGATACCGCCAATATCCGGCGCTTCTCCGGAAACCTTCAGACCTACACCGTCAACAACGGGGTCGATTGCGATTATTTTCAGCCGTCCGACCGCGTCGTGAAGATCGGCGGTCGCATCATCTTCACCGGTAGTCTCAACTGGCCTCCCAACCAGGACGCCGTGTCGTGGTTCCTGCGACACTGCTGGGAAAACATCCGCCGGCAACGACCCGACGCTAGCCTGGTGGTGATAGGGAAACTGCTCACCGAGGATCTCCGAAGCGAGTGGGAGCGGTACGGGAATGTGCAGGTCATCGGCTTCGTGCCCGACATCCGCGAACATATCCTGGCGGCGGAGGTTTCCATCGCCCCGATGGTGTCCGGCTCGGGCATCAAGAACAAGGTGCTCGAGGCCTGGGCGCTCGGCCAGGCGGTCGTCGCCACGCCGCTGGCGGCACGCGGGCTCAAGTGCGAGCACGAGACCAACATTTTGATCGCCGAAACGCCCCACGCCTACTCCACGGAAGTGCTGCGGTTGCTGGGTGATGCCGGCTTGCGGCAACGACTCGGCGCGAGCGGCCGGCAAAACGTGCTGGCGCATTACTCCTGGACCGACGCGGTCGCGAAGTTCGAACAGGTCATCCGTTCGGTGCTTCCGCAGACGGGCGCTTGAGCCCGTAACCGCCCCGTTCAGCGGCGCGTTGGAACGGGCGTCGCACGAGGCTCAAACATCCTTGTCGCCGGCAGTGACGAACCAGAAGCCTTCCTCGGATGGAAACCCGGGGGATCGGTCAACCCGAGGCGCACTGACCATCACGCGCTGAAAATCGCGCCGGCGCACAAACCCGAACCGCGTCCAGGGTATAGCAAGGAAGCTGCCGGCGTTGTAGCGAACGTGGATATCCGCCGCCAGCCGCCCGCGTCGGACATGAGCCAAGAACTCCTTGATGAGCCAGGGGCCCACCGTTGCATCCACGGCAAGGAAGTCGTCAACCACCGCCACGTCGTCAGCCACGTGAAATACGACATAGCCACGAAGCCGTCCTTCATGACGGACCTCGAACGTCCGATAGCGCACCGTGGGGTGCTCGTGATAACGCCAATGCAGATTGCTCCGGTTACGAAGCGCCAGAATCCTGCCACGCTTGGGAATCTCGTCCCACAACTCGTCGAAGCCATGGTCGAACTCCCCGGTCTCCGCTACATGATACGGCGCCTGCGGCGGGTACCATCCGTCCAGGGACGTGAACCTCGCAAGCAGGTTGATCGCGCGTGAAACTCCGACGATCGCACGCCGCTCGCCGAACCGGTTCCGCAGCCTCGGTCCGACGTCGACTATTTTCACCAGCCGCGCGATCGTCGTGGCCTGGCGCCAACCGGCGCGCTCCAGAGAATGCGTCGCTTCGTCATTGGGCAGCACGACGCACGCGTGCAACGCCTCGAGCGCCGGATCCTGCTGCAAAAACTGGAGCATTCGCGTCGCGACCCCGCGGCCGCGGCACTCTGGAGCGACCGATATATCCCCCAGCAGCCCGACGGGGTACACGCCGTCCAGGACGTAGAAGTCGTGCGGGATGAGGGACGCGGCGGCCACCTTGCGACCCTGGGCGTCCACCCCCCAGACGATCATTGCCGTCTGCCGGCATGGGCGGCGTTCATAGCGCCACTCGAAATACCGCCGGTCGCGCGTGAGCTCGCGGTTGGCGTTGCGAAACGCGATAACCTCCTCGACGCAGGTTTGGTAGGGAACGACGGTGAAATGTACGTCACTCATCGGAATCTCCGGCGAGGCCGGCGTATCGCGGGTCCCTCGTCGAAGCGGACAAACGTCCCGGTCGACGATGCCTCTTCAAGGCACGGTGAGGGTGGCGGTGACGTGATTGATGAACAGCTCGCGCAGAAGCGGCAGCCTACCAAGGAAGTTGAGGCCCTTGATGCAATCGTAGCGGCGGTCCTCCACCTTGAGCCCGGCCTCCGCGATGATGCGTTCGAACTTGGCGACGCTCATTTTGTTCAGGCCCGACTCACAGTCTTCGTAGCGCTTCGCGCCGTCCTGGCGGAAGCGCGCACGCACGGCCATCACGGTTCGCTCGGTGAACAACAGATTGAGCCACGGCACCTTGCAGAAAAAGTGCATGTGGCTCCCGTAGGGCGCGAACCAGGGCGGACCGAACGTAATCAACAGCCTGCCCCCGGGCTTCAGCAGACGTCGCATCTCCTCGAGAGTGGCGGCCGGCTCGGGATAATGCTCCATCGCGTCCTTCGATATCACGACGTCGAACGTCCCCCACATGTCGCGGCTCACGCGCTCGCGAAATTCCAGGCGTCCCGCGGGCAGCGCCTGGCGGTTCGCGTACTGTATCGCCTTATCGAGCGTCTTGCGGTTCGTATCCACCCCGCAAACCTCGCACTCTTCGGTCTGCACCAGGGCCACGGACTGTTGGCCTGTGCCGCAGCCGAAGTCCACGACGCGTTTGCGCCAGGCCATCCGGTGAAAGTCGGGATACTTGTGACGAAGCATGGCCAACGGGTCCTCCGGCGCGCGCCCCACCGGCTCGCCGGGTGAGACGCGATTGTCCGACTGGTGCGACAAGGCCAACAATATTGTTTCATCTATTCTCATGGCTCCCCGGTCAAGGCTGTCCTCGGCGACTCGGTCGTTCGCGCCTCTCCGTCTCGTGAGCGAAGAGGCATCGCGTCGCGCATCGGAAACACCGTCCCCGCACGACAGGCGCCGTCAATTATAATGCCGCACGCGATACACGGCTATGGTGCAACCAGCCGCGGCGCGGTAATCCTCGCAGGCGGAATATGATGCAATCCGGACTCGCTACCTGCCGGGCTCAGTTAGGTTCCTTGGCTATCCGACCGCCGCCGTCCCCCAAAGACTGATAAAACTTCGCAAAA
This sequence comes from Sulfuricaulis sp., assembly GCF_041499725.1. Classification (GTDB taxonomy): domain Bacteria; phylum Pseudomonadota; class Gammaproteobacteria; order Acidiferrobacterales; family Sulfurifustaceae; genus Sulfuricaulis. The sequence continues at coordinate 15,669 of NZ_JBGQKW010000018.1, read as the reverse complement.
CGGCCGAGCATGGATTCGAGGCTCATCTCATTGCGCACTTTCTCTTTTGCATTGTGAGTGAAACGCCGACGGGCGGGTTCGTCTTCGAGCATGTGCAGAATCTTTTGTGCAAGCGCGCGGTGGTCGCCGAGAGGGAACGTATACCCATTGACGTCGTCCGTAATCAAATCCGGGTTACCGCCGCTGTCGGAAACCACGCACGGAACCTCCGCGGCCATGTATTCCATGATTGCGTTAGAGAGTCCCTCGCCCTCGGAGCAATTCACTCCCACGTCCAGGATGGAGAGATAGTCTTGCACGTTGCCAGTGGCGTGGGCGAAATGCACACGTCCAGCTATCCCCAGTGACTCGACGAGCTGTTGAATCGCCTCCTTGGGTTTTCCGGGAACCGCGTTGTCCCCCACCAGGAGGAAATCGATATCATCACGCGCCTGCACAATCTCGCTGGCGGCACGCACGAAGGTCTCATGCCGTTTCATGGGCCGGTAATTGGCGATCAGGCCGACAACCTTGCGGCTTTCTGGGATCCGCAGGGCGTGCTTGAGCTCAAGCACGGGCGCAGCACGATTGAAGGAATCCATGGCGATACCGTTGTAAATCACGTCGATTCTGTCCCCGGGGAAACGCTCGACCTGTTCGGTCAGCCGTTTGACCTGATTCGAATTGGTGACGATCCGGGCGACAAGCCGGTTGGCGATGCGCGTCATGTACAGGTAACGCCAGTTCATCCATTCGCCGTAATCGCGCCGACTGGCGACGATTGTGCGGACTCCCGCCAAACGCGCGGCGATGACGCCGACGATATTTGCAACGGGAAAGAAGGTGTGCACGACGTCCGGTTTCGTGGCGCGGAGATGGGAGACCAGTCTGATGAAGTTACGATAAGTGTACGCACGTTTGAATTTATCGATCTGAAACACGCTGACGCGACAGTCCAGACCGCTACTCCGCGTCGAGAGCCACTCGCTCGCTCGCAGGCTGACCAACTCGATCTCGAAGCGTCTCGACAGCCCCCGAAGCATCTTCTCGAGTTGGTTCTCGGTACCGCCCAGCGCATGATGGAAGTGATCGATGATGAACGTGATTCGCATGCCCTTGCGTGTCTCCACTCTGGTTACGCACCGACTTGTTGGACGACGTTATAGGCTACCGCGATACGCTCGAACGCGAAGTCGGCAAGCAATTGGGACAATCCCTTCTCGGTCCTGTGCAGGTTTATGTAATGACGGAAACGGAAAAACGGCGGAACCGACACCCGCGGCTGCCCCGGGTCGAGCTCCCACGGATGCAGATAAAAGGTGAATCGTTGCTGTCTGGCGTTCAGGCGCCGCAGCAGAAACTTGAAGTAGCAATAGGGAAACAGCCGGAAATACCCGCCGCCAGCGACCGGCAGACTGAAATTACGGATCTTGTAGACCGCCAGCGGTATCTCCAGCAGGCCGTTCGGCCAGCGGAAGGGAAGCACCCCACGCTCGGAAAAGCCGTAACGGTCGTGCAGTGAAACCGGAAAGACGCTCGAGTCGTACACGAAGCCCTCCTCCTTCAGCACATCGATGGCCCATATCGAGTCACGCACGATGGAAAAGCTCGGCGCCCGGTACCCCAGCACCGGTTTACCGACGAGATCCTCGAGCAATCGCTTCGACCGACGGACGTCGGCGCGGAACGATTCCGGCGTCATGCGGTAAATCAGCTCGTGTCCGTAGCCGTGCGAAGCCACCTCGTGGCCTTCGCGGTCGACGTCCCTGACGAGCTGCGGACAGCGTTCGGCGACCCAGCCCAGGAAGAAGAACGTCGCCTTCGATTCGCTGGCACGTAACAACGCAAGAATCCTGCGCGTGTTGGTTTCCACCCGCAGTGGCAGCGTTTCCCACTGCTCGCGCGGTATCGCCGAACGCAGGTTCTCCACCTGAAACCAGTCTTCAACGTCGAACGATAGGCCGTTTTTTATAGCGATCGGTTTCACGCCGCCTCTGATCTTCAAATGCTGGTTGCTGCGACAATAGCGGGAAAACCTGCCTGCTGACAAGAGTTTATCAAACTCGCGCGACGTGCAGGGATCATCGGGACCGTCTAGTTCAGAAAGTGCTCGATTCCACCTATTAACCCTACCTTGAATACATCGAGCGAATCGTAACGCCCCACCCCGATGCGTGGCAACGTGAACGGCTGCTCACCCCTGCCCCAGGGGCGCGGAGCGGTCGTCACCGCCGCCTCGAATCCCGCTTCCACGACCGCGGAGACGACGGCATCATTGAAATCGCCATTCGGGTAGGCGAAATAGTTCACGCGGCGTCCGGTCCACGACTCCAGCAGTTGTTTCGAACGCGTCGCGCTTTCGAACACCGCCCGACGGTCGAGCTGCGTCAGGATGTTGTGGCAATGGGAATGTGCTCCAATCGTCACCAGCGGACAATCCGCCAATTCCCTGACTTCGTTGATGGCAAGCGGCACGATGCCGCGGGAACGTGGATCGTGCCGTTCCACGTTCTTGACGATATCATCGACCACGAGCTCGCGCGTGGTCGGCTCCAGTTTCTTAAGCGACGACAATAGATACTGTATCCTGGCCCAGTTCTGCGCCCCTCTGGTTTCGTTGATCACGCAGGTAACCGGCGAAGCGGCGGGGAGCGTCACCGTGACGGGCGTTTCGATCTGAAGGGCATTAACCAGACGATCGAACCAGTATGGTTCCTGATTCTGTACCTGGCGCGTGGCGACGAATATCGTCACCGGCAAATCCAGTTCCTCGACGACCGGCAGCAATACGTCCCGATTTCCGCGATCGCCGTCATCGAAGGTTACGACGGCCTTGGGACGGTCCGAAGAGTCCGGCTGTGCCATCTGCGCAATGGCTTGCGACAGGCTCACGACGTCGAACTTGGAACGCAGGTAGTCCATCTGCCGCACGAAGTCACCGCGCTTCACGACCGTCCATGCCTCGACGTCGTCACTGTCCTCGGCGAGTTCGTGGTACATCAGAACCACGGCCTTGCCGCCGAGCTTTCGTTTGCGGACCGGTCCCAACAGCGGCTCCCATGCCGCCAACCGATACATCGCCATTCTTGCAAGCTGCCTGATCATGATTAGTTTTGAAGAAAATCCTTATCGTTACGCGGTCTCACAACAGCCGGTAACCCTTCGCCTTGAACTCCCGCACCTGTTCCCCGGTGGGAAAGCTGAAATACGTCGCTTCGGCCGAGTTGTTCGGGATCGGCTGAAGCCGGCCTTCGCGGATGCCCTGCACCGCTTCGATCATGAGCCTGGCGCCAAAACGCTTGGTGCGCCGTATCAGCGCTTCCAGGCTCTCGCCCGGCTCGATGGGAGACTCGCGTTGCAACAGGATGTCGCCGTCGTCCAGCTTCGCGTTGATCCGGTGGATGGTCGTGCCCACCGCCTTCTCGCCATGGTACATCTGCCAGAAGTTGGGCAGCATGCCGCGATATTTGGGAAGTTTGGCGTTGTGAATATTGATGCAACCGTGCTTCGGGATGGCCAGCAAGGACTCGCGGAAAATCTGCGGCGCCGCCACCGAAATGATCAGATCGAGCACCGACGACCGGATCGACGCCAGAAAAACCGGGTCATTGACATTGGGCGTCTCCAGGACCGGCACCCGGTAATGCTCGCAAACCTGCCGGATGGAATAGAACCGGCCGGTGCGCCATGCTCGCCCGAGCCGGTTCATCAGCTTGTAATACACGTAGCGCAGCCCCATCCGCACGAAGTCGACCGGCCCGTAAAACCCGTACATCTGACGCACGAGTTTGGACAGGCTGTTTTTACCCATGGTCGGGGCGATCACCACACCGGCGATCTCGTCCCTGTGCGGGTAATGAGCAAGGAACTCCTCGAAAAACAAACGCACATAGAACGGGTCCTCCTGGGTGATGAACAGGATATTGAATGCCATCATTTCCTCACCGTTTCCCAGGTGACGGCCTTATGACCTTTCCAGATTCGGTACATGGCAACCACCGCAGCCAGATTGACCGTGACGAAATAAAGCGGGATGGTCAATGGTTTGGCCAGGATGTTACGTTTTTCCGCGACAAACCCGATCAGCGCCAGCGCGTAAAAGGAGAGCTGAAGCGCCAGGGTCGCGCTGTAAAACGGAACACCCGCGAGAAACAGATTGGAGACCAACGCAACCGCCAAGAACACGGGGATGAACCAACGTAGAACTTTATGGGATAACAGCTGGAACGACACAAAGGGATAACGGAACGGGTTGAAAAGCATTTTCATGTAAAGTAATCCGCGCATGCCGCGCGTGATGACGCGCACGCGCATGCGAAACTCCTCCTTGCTTTTTTCGGTGGTCTCCTCGAAGGCAATGGCCTCGGGCTCGAAAACGATACGATAACCCTTTTCCAATACCTTCAACGGCTCTACGAGATCGCTGATGATGTCCGCCGGCAGCGGCGTATACGCCTCACGCCGCACCGAGTAGATGCATCCGCAACATCCCGTGATTGTCTTGATATTGGTCTGCATCGTTTTGATCATGTTTTCGTATTTCCAGAACAGGATGCTGCCCAGACCGATGGCCGCTCCCGTCGGATTACAGTATTCGTAGCGTCCGCTCACCGCGCCGACCGAGGGATCGGCGTAATTACGCACGAGGTTGCGGATCGCCGAGCGCTCATAGCGGGTCGTGGCATCGGAGAAAATAACGATGTCACCGCTCGCCTGCTTGACGGCCTGGTTCTGTGTCTCCGTCTTGCCCATGCGCCCTTCCACGCGGATCAGTTTTACTCCGCGATCGGCGAACCCTTTGACTATCTCATCGGTGCGATCGGTCGAGCCATCAGAGGCCACGATGATTTCGAGCTTATCCCCTGGATAGTCGAGCGTCATGACCTGCTCGAGCTTCGCGGCAATGTTCTTTTCCTCGTTGTAGGCCGTGATCAGGTAGGTGACCTTGGGCTCAATGGGGCTGCGTTTCACCGGGTTGTGCACGAGGCGCGACAACACGAGGATCACCAGCGAATAACCGACGTAGGTGAACGCGATCAACACGACAGCCGACCAAAACGCGATTTCAGCCACTGGCCGCTATCCTCTTGCTGTTGCTCGTGGGCCGGACATATACCGCCCTTTAATATTCGAGTCAAAGCGTTGCATGCGGGCCCGCCTGTTGTATCTCGGCGCCGCCACGGACCGCCGCCTTGAGACGTTCGCGCAGCCCGAATGCGCCGCGGGCCAGCCGGCCTGAAAACGTCGCGTTGTAAACGTGACAATCGAACAACGCCCGCGCCTCGCGTGTAAACGTATGTTTGTACGGCTCATCACCCTGGAGAAAGTTGAACTCCGTGCAACCCGTCGCGAACGCCTCTCGAATAGCTTCGCTGACGAGGACAACTCCGGGCGATGCCCATGACCAGTCGGGGTTGTATCCGAGTTGATAGAAAAAAATGCGATCACCACAACGGAACCCGTATAGCACGGCGACAATCCCCGTCTCGTCCTTCAGGCATCTGAACACAACGTCATTCGGTGGTAGCCGCTGAAGCAGTGCGCGGTGAAACTCGAATACGGGAGATCGGCCAAAGGTGCTCGTGATTCCTTTTGCGTCCGCGCGCCTGGCATGAAGTTCAAACAACGTCCGCAGCGCCGTCTCGAAATCGGCGGGCTCGAAGGCCGCATACCGGAGCTTGCCCTCCTCGAGCAACTTCTTCCTCGGACTTTTTATTTTGTAACGGTCCTTTTTCGGCAACTTGGCCAGGTATTCCTCGAAGCTACCGGTCAGCGCGACATAGGGCGCCACTGAAACTTGGCGAACCGTGGTCTGGAGCTTCCCGCGGGGAAGGGTCAGGGCACGGAGCAAATCGCTGTCCCGTGCGAGCATCGGCATCCGTGCCCATGCCCATCCCGGCAAATTTGCCGTGAGAAAATTACACGAAGCATCGACACAAGCCACGGCATTCTCTGAAGCGCAGAGGATATCCAGGTGATCCGGGTACACCTCGGTGGCGCCGCAATAATCCAGAGTCGTACCCTTCAACCACTGAATCACCGCTGTCGTGCGGCGTCTGAAAAGCGGAAGGATGCCGTGCAACTCGTCATCGCGGTAAATAAACAACGAAACAAGTTCGTGCGCGTTACCGAACTGCTTCCACCACGTGTAGATCCATTCCCACGTACAGAAGGGGGAAGGAAACCGCATTGCCGAAACGAGGCGGTTCCAGGCAATCCGGCTTTCCAGAAACTCCTGCTCCGTCGCCCGGTGCACGGTGAGTCTGCCCGTTGCCGATAGTGCGGCCTGGTTGTGCGCGCTGACGGAATTCATCCCGGACCCTATCAGCGTACGGCGGATTGTATCGACACGGACTCGATCAGCAGATGATCGAGAATATCGTACGCCTTGCGGTTCAAATGTGATCCGTCACCGCTGGTCAGGTCGTCCCGGAGATATCGTTCCTCATCGTCCACTCTCAGCGCCCGTTCCAGGTCGAGCAGAGGCAGTGCCTCCTGTCGCGCATAGGCGCGCAGCCAATCGTTGAACTCGCGGATACCTTCCTGCTTGCCCGGATTGCTCCGTGCCCGTTCCCTCGTCACCGGCACCACCGTGGCCAGCATGACCGCGATATTCTTCTGCCTGATCTCCTGCACCCATTGCTGTACGAGCTCTTTATCGCGCCGCATGTCGCTCGGGAAATAAGACGAGCACTCCTTGATGATGATCATGTCCGCCGGTTGCGGCGAAGACTTGAAGAAACCTTTCACGTAGCCGGACGTGAGTCGGAACTTGCGCGCCGGGCGCATCAGCGTTTCTTCGACGATTTCCGACTTGTCGTATTCCCACGCCTGCAACGCTTCAAACGAGTAACGCCGCTCGTTCACGCGTTTGGGAAGCTCGGGCAAGCTCCACTCCATCCCGATGGACGCCCCGAGCAGCACCACGTGCCTGGGTTTTTCCGCGGTCGCGGTTTCAGATGTCTGATTCACGTTTTCGCCCTGTACAGTGGATGTGGCCAGCCCGAGGCCGGCCAGCAACATTATTTTTGATAACATCGTGCTCATGTTCCACCTCTTCTGCTTCTGGAACAGCAAACCTTGCATCCCAGAAAGGCCAAGCTGCATGGCCGCCGAGGACGCCGGTGGTTCGTGCCCGCCGGGTTTTACTGTAATTGCTCGCGAAACAGCTGCATCAGATGGCGTTTCAGCTTCTCGCGGTTTTCACTGAAATGTTTCGAGTTCCACCAAGTCTCGCCCGGTTCCAATATCGCGTCCGGCGGCCGCTGTGCCTTCCAGCGCTCGAGACATTTCTCCCGGTACTTGTCGACCGACCCCAAGGGTCTGGCCGGGACTCCCACGACGACGGAATTGGGCGGCACGTCGCTGATCACGACCGACCCCGCCCCCACGACCGAGTTCCTGCCGATGCGGATGTTCGGGAGCAGGATGGCGTTACTGCCGATGATGCAATTGTCCTCGATGACGATCGGTCCGAACACCTGGGTGTCGGGCACTTGGTCGCGAAATATCCAGGCCGCCCCGTCGTGGGTGCTGAATGTCACTCCGTATGCGATTGCCACGTGGTTGCCGATCTTCACCAGATAAGGCTCGGTGCCGAGGCTCGTCGGAACGATGAAACAGCCCTCTCCGATCTGGGAGCCCTGGCGCCGCAGATACTCGGCAATGGTGACGGGGGAATACTTGCGTAACTCGTATGCCGCGCGCAGGCGCGCAACCAGCTTTCTAATTTGGTGAAACACGTTCGACCCCATCTTCAGTTATGGCAAGCCGTGAATCGGGTTCGTTCGTGGCGCCTCGACGGCAGCAGCGCCCTTCCCTACCCTCCCCCACGACGCGGGGATGCGATCATCATCCCTAACTGCGTGCAATCGCAGGCTCCTGTTCTCGCGCTACACCGCGCTGCCGCGAGATCCCTTGCCAGCATTTCTCCGCACGTTCACAGAGTATAAACTTGATGCTGGCGGATCACATCAAAAATAAAGGGTAGGATTCTGGTAACTATTTGTTTAGACTTGTTTTTCAGAGGGAGTGCGGCGCGGGATCGGGTTTCCCATCCACCCCATCATTATATAGACACAGCCCGGCCATGGCATACTGAGTCGCCATTCGACGATTTTCTTGGCGGAGGTAGGGTGACGCCGGAGAAGGGTTGATCGCATCGCTGGTGCCGAGCGCATTCGGACAGGATACTCTACGCGCCCATTATCAGCACGCACCGAAACCACGCGTTGCCATCCCCTGATTACGATACATGCTGACTGCTCTAAAAGAATTTCTTCGCTGGATCCTCGCACCGAGCTTGTACGCCACGGTGTTCCTCACGTTCCTGGTGAGCACAGTCAAGCGTGCCGAATGGGCCGTATACCTGCTCGCCATCCTCGCACCATTGCCCGTCCTCTGGTACCAGCTGCATCAGTTCCCGATGGGGAAGGACACCATGGACATCCTTATTTTCGGCGCATTGCTCGGGATCTTCGTCAACAAGGACGGCTTCGATAGAACGCCGGGAACATTCCTCGTCATCAGCTTCATGCTGGCGAGCTACGTGGCGGTATGGAACATCACGCTTCGCTACCATCTGCCGCTGCCGTTTACCACCGCCAACCCCGTTCTGGCGGATTGGAAGAACTACGTCGAGATGATCTTCCTCTACTTCATCGCCTTCAGCGCCATCAAAACCGAAGACCAGCAAAAAACCATGCTGGTGATCGTGGCAACCGTGATCCTGCTCATTGCCGTACGCGAATTCCGCAACTTCACAGCGGGAGATATATTCGCGTATGACAAGCGCGCCGAAGGCCCGTTCTGGGTCGTGGGACTTGGCGCCAACCATCTCGGCGCTTTCATTGCCGACTATGCCGGCCTGTTGCTGGGAATGTTCCTGATCGACAAACACAAGTATCGCAAGTGGCTGTATCTGGCGGCGGTGTTGTTCTCCATCCACCCCATGTTTTTCTCTTACTCCCGCGGGGCCTACATCGCGATGCTGGCGGTCATCGTCGTCTATGGTTTGATCAAGAAACGTTCACTGCTGGTTCTGGTGGCGGCACTCGTCTTCACGTGGCAGGTCGTGTTGCCGCCCAGCGTCGTCGATCGCATCGAGATGACCGAATCCTCGAGCGGTGAGTTGGAAGAATCGGCCGCCGACCGGGTGATCTTGTGGGAACATGCCAAACAACTCTTCGAGGAAAACCCCGTCTTCGGCATCGGGTTCAACGGATTTCCCTTTACGCTTCAAGGCCAGCGCCTGACGGACACCCATAATTTCTACATGAAGACCGCTTCCGAACAGGGCGTAATCGGTCTTTTCCTGCTGGGGCTCGTGCTGCTCAGGGCCTTCACGAGCGGCTGGCGACTCTATCGCGGTGGCCAATCCGCCTTCCATCAAGGTTTGGGGCTCGGGTTCGTCGGTTGCGTGACGGCATTGGTCGTTACCAATATTTTCGGCGATCGATTCTCGTACTTCGCGCTGGGCAGCTATTTCTGGCTGCTTTGGGGAGTGGTCGAACGGGCCGTGGTGCTGACACACGAGGCGCCCGCTCCCGTCACCGACGCCGAGCCGGATACGGACCAAGCCTCGCAGACCGCCTCCGAATAAAATAATAATGCCGACATCGTGCGCGTTCTGCAGCTTCTAAGCAGCACCGGCTTCCACGGCGCCGAGACAATGACGGTCGAGCTGGTCCGTCAACTCCATGCTGTGGGGGTCACGATCGATCTGGGTGTGTTCGATAACGACGGCCGCGCTGACAAGGAGATCCTCCGGGTCGCCGCCCCTTATATTAATGACAGCTTGGTCATCCCGTGCCGCCGCCAGTTTGACTGGTCCGCCGTACGTGTCCTCCACGGATACCTGAACCAGCGACGACCCGATGTGATCCACAGCCACAAGTACAAAACCACCTTCTACGCGCTGTTGTCCCGACGAAACACGCCTTGCCGCCTGATAGCAACGTATCACAATTGGCTTTATGACACCTTGTCTCTTCGATTCTATGCTGCGCTCGACAAACGCCTGGCGCGCTACTGCGATGCGGCGGTCGGCGTCTCCGAGCCGGTGACACAGGAACTGCAGCGCCATGTACCGGCACCCAAGGTGCGGCGCATCGGGAATGGCATCGACACGGAGGTCTACCTCCCCCGGACGTCCCACCTTGACGCCAAACAGGCCTTGGGTCTCTCAGGAAAGACATTGGTGGGATTCGTCGGCCGGTTGTCCGCCGACAAGGGCTTATCGCATCTGCTGCACGCGCTCGCGGCGATGCCGACATCGCTGGCAGAGTCCGTGCATGCGGTTATCGTCGGGGATGGGGAGCATCGCCGTACGCTGGAGACGGAAGCGCGCGCATTGAGGCTAACCGAGCGCGTCCATTTCCTCGGAAACCGCCGCGACACGCCGTTACTCTACGCGGCCTTCGACGTTTTCGTGTTGCCGTCACGGCGCGAGGGATTTCCCATGGTCCTGCTCGAAGCCATGTCATGCGGCCTGCCCGTCATCGCCACGCGCGTCGGCGACGTCGAGCGCATCATTGAACAAGGAGTCTCGGGTCTGGTGGTAGAGCCCGCGGATGCGACGGCGCTGCAACAGGCGCTGCAAGCGGTGATCACCGAACCAGAGCGGGCGAAACGCATGGGAGCCGCGGCGCGCGAGCGCGTTGAACAGCGCTTTTCCTCGGCGCAAATGGCGCGCGAATACCTGGCGCTTTATGAACATGTTGTGAGGGAGGCTGCGACGCCACCGCGCGTTCCGCGAGGTTGACGTCCCTCAGGGACAACCTGATGGCGCGCGTAATCGCCGGGAGTCTCGCGGCATCCCCGCGCTAGCTGGACTGATAGATCTCATGCCATACCATGAACATCAGCAACGCCCAGATGCGGCTGTGGTGATTTTCCCTGTGGCCCATGTGCTCCGCGAGCATGCGTTCGATTACCGGCCACCTGAACAACCCCACGCGCTCAATTCGCTCCTTCGACAAAACCGTCTTTATAAAAGGATTCAGCTCGTTGCGGAACCATACCGTCAGGGGCACCGTAAAACCCTGCTTGCGCCGGTAAAGAATCTCCCTCGGTAAGGTCTTGGCAAACGCACGTTTCAGCAAATGCTTCTTGTCGAAACCCCTCAGCTTGAGCTCGGGCGGCACCGTGGCCATGAATTCCATCAGCTCGTGATCGACGAACGGAGCGCGGGCCTCGATCGAGTGCGCCATGCTCATGCGATCGGTGAGCGTGAGCAGATCTCCGGGCAGATACATCATGATATCCGTATAGAGCGCACGATTGAGCACATCGTCGATGCCGTCGCGGTTGAAGAACCGATCGAAATTCTCCTTGGCCGCCTCAAGCCGGATCGATTGGCTTAGCTTGTCGCTATAGAGCTCATGGCGTCGTCCTGCGTCGAAAGCCGAGATATAACGGTGATAAGCCTGATCCTCGGGCAAGGCGCCGGTCCGCACAAAGCGCTTGACTCGCTCCACCAGGCGGTTGCCTTTTTTGGAATCGGGCAAAAGGTTAACCATCCGCTCCACTACTCCCTCGCGTAACCAGCGTGGCACGTCCCGGTAATGCTTCTGCCAACGGATGCCGAGATGGCGCTCATATCCCGCTCCGACCTCGTCGCCCCCCAGTCCCGACAGCACCACCTTCACGTGCTTGCGCGTCTCTTGAAATACGTAGTAGTTCGCGATCGCCGAGGAATCGGCAAACGGCTGGTCGAAGGCACGGACAAGCTCCGGGATAATTTTCACAATTTCCGGCTTGACCACGAACTCGTGATGTTGCGTGCCGAATTGCTCGGCCACCATCCTGGCGTAGCGCCGTTCATCGTAATATGCGCCCTCCTCCCCATATCCGATACAAAATGTCCTGACCGGACCGGTGGCCGACTCGCTCATTGCCGCCACTACCGCGCTGGAATCGATTCCGCCGCTTAGCAGAGCTCCAAGGGGCACGTCGCTTACCAACCTACTTCGTACCGAACGGCGGAAACGCTCGGCGAAGGCATCGACAAAATGTTGCGCGTTGTTCTTCCGATCGATTCGAAACTCGAGGTCCCAGTAGCGGCGGATCCGTAACCCGTCGCGATCCATAACCAGCAGATGCGCCGCTGGCAGCTCGCGCACGTCGCGGAAGATGGTGGCGGGAGGCGGAACATAAAGGTAAGTCAGATAGGCATCCAGGGCGCCGTGGTCGATGTCCTTCGATACCACGTCGGTTTGCAGCAAACACTTGATCTCCGACCCAAAGACGAATTTTCCGCCCTTGAGCGCGTAGTAGATCTGCTTTTCGCCGGCGCGATCGCGGGCGACGAGCAACTTCTTCTGACGATCATCCCACAGGGCGAAACCGAACATGCCATTGAGATGCTGCACACAATCTTCACCGTATTCCTCGTAGAGATGCACGATGGTTTCGGTATCCGACTTGGTATAAAAGCGGTGCCCCTTTGCCTCGAGCCGGTCGCGCAACTCCCGATAATTGTAGATTTCGCCGTTCAACACCACCCAAATGTTCTTTTCCTCGTTATGGATCGGCTGGTGCCCGGAGGCAAGATCAATAATGCTGAGACGTCGCATGCCGATTCCGACGGGACCGGCGATGTAGGTACCCTCATCATCGGGACCGCGATGCCGCATCACGTCGCACATGCGCTTCAGCTCAGCGCCGTCAACGCTGCCCGAGGATTGGTACAAGATGCCGGTAATTCCACACATTGCAATGGCTCAAGATATGAAACAGTGGCTCACGACGCCGCGCCGGGAACCCACGGCCGTGTCGTCGAGATTGATGACGTCGATTTCCCCTACCCGTCTACCGAGTCGGTCCATCGCCCACCGCGATCGGCCGAACGGCCGCTCGGCGCGTCCGGGCACGACAGTCTTCATACACACGGTCGAGCTCCTTGGCGATCACTCCCCATTCATATTTCTGTTGCACCAGCCGCCTGCCGGCCTCGCCGAGACGCCGGGCAAGTTCACGATCGCGCAGGACCCCCACGGTTTCTCGCGCGAAAGCTTCCGGGTCATCGGCGACCAGCAGATCCCGGCCATGCACGACATCCAGGCCTTCGCAGCCCACCGAGGTCGAGACAATCGCCTTCCCCATGGACAAGGCGTCGAGTATTTTCAGCCGCGTGCCGCCACCGATACGTAACGGCACCACGTAGGCGTCGGCCTCTGAGATTTCCGGACGCACATCGTCAACCAGGCCCGTCAGTCGCACGCGCGGGTTGCCGATGATATCGCGTATTTTCTTGTTATCCGGGCTTTTGCCGACGACCGTCAGCGTCACGTCGGGTATCTCGGCGGCAACGCGCGGGAGCACTTCGGAACAGAAATAGCGAATGGCATCATAGTTGGGAAACCAGTTCAAACCGCCGACGAACACGAGGCCGTTGACGTGACGCGGCGATCCGATTTCCCGGAAATAAGCGGTGTCCACACCGTTCGAGATTGCAGTTATGCCTTTGGCACCAGACAGATTGCGCAACAGGTCGGCATCGACCTCCGACACCGCGACCACATGGTCGGCTTGGCGACAAATGCGCGCCTCGTAACGGAGAAGTTTGAGATACTGATAATACAGATAGGCCTTACGAAGCCAATTGGACTCGTTCTCCACTCGGCGACGCAACAAGACCGATTCCACGTTGTGCTCCACCAGCACCACCGGTTTTCCCCGGCAGGCATCGATATAGTCGCCGAGATGCAGCATATCGAGATGAACAAGATCAATATCCTGCGTCGCCAAAATGGCCCTGATCTTTTTCCGCATCGTGCGCGATCGGTACTTCACCGCCAATAGCGGTGAAGTACCGAAGAGTTCACGCACCAAGTCCGGCAAGATCCGCCATTTGCCGGCGCCGAGATAAAGGGGCTCCGCCTCTACATGTGCACAGAACGTGCGCATGTGCTCGACACCGCTCATCTCTTCGGGCGTCTGGACAAAGGTGAAAAGATAGATTTCGTGGTTTTTCGATATCTGCTTGATGAGGTTGTATGTTCGGAGAGCTCGTCCTTCATACAGAGGGAAAGGACTCTTCGTGGTAAGGACTAGAATCTTCACGGGTGCTTGCTCTTCTCCTGATCTTCCACGCCAAAGACGAGGTTATAAAGTCGGTCATAGTTCTTTTTACCAAGCAGCCGCGACGCCGCCGCCTTGGTGGCGGCCATGGTTCGAAGGACGGCCAAAGTACGGGAACTCTGAAACACGATATCTCTAAAATCCTTCAGCTTTGTTTTATGTTTCACGGCAATTCGACGCCAGAAGAATGGATCGGTTTTCCGGTCATTGAAACCGAACCGCGAACAACAGCCCCCAAGGTAACCGCACTCCTGCGCAACCGGGACATAGAATGGATTGCTATCGCCATTCGGCAATGAAAGAAAATTGACGTGGGTGCCGAGCTTGTCTTCTATTGTATGCTTCGATTCCATCAGTTCTCCCCGGGTGCGAGCCTCAGTCAGCGTTGAAAGCAGGGGGTGATTGGCGGTGTGCGACTGGATGGACATGCCGTGGCGGTTCATCTCCGTCAGTTCGGCCCATGTCAGCATGACCGGATCACCGATCTTGTTGGTGACGACGAAGAAGGTCGCCGTGAAGCCGTGCCGGGCAAGAACCGGAAACGCATGTCTGAAATTTCCCGCGAAGCCGTCATCGAAGGTGATGACGACCGGTTTGGGCGGCAGCGTCGCCTCGCTGCGGGACCAGCTCCGCAGATCGGAAAGCGATATGGAATGGAATCCGTCACGCGCGAGCAGCTCCATTTCCCGTTCGAAGTCGTCACGGGCGAGGATGTAACCACGCTGGGTCTTGCGCGCGAGCGCGCCGATTTCGGCGCGCTCCGCAACCTCGTGATACATTAGTATTGGAATCCCGGCGTCTGCTCGCTGTGTCACAATTCAACGGCTCACTGGTTCTTTTCGGGATGACGGCGGCAACCACACCCGCGGTTGCCGACTACGGGCTGAATCAACGTTTTTTCAAAAAAGTTTTTTAAGAATACGTCCCGTGGCGGCGTGCGGCCAAAAAATGCGTCTTGAGTATATTACACATCGACTACTTCACCCCACCCGGTGACTGCGCCCGATCCAACCAACCCAGGCCGCCGCTGTCCCACCGTTAATCACGTGGTTCGCTGCGTTCGTCTGATAAACGGCCGTTTGTCCACCAAATCAACCATTTACGTTTGATCTGCGATTTCGATTTCGCTATCTTCTCGACATGAATGGCTGACGCGTCGTGTGTCGGCCGCCAAATAAATAATCCGCCCCTTCGCGGCACACGGTCGGGCGGATCTGCGAAGGAATCATTTTCAACAAGCGAAAAGGGACACAAGGCATGATGACATTCATGACTGCAGGGCGCGCTGTATTCTTTTTATCCCTCATTCTTAGTATTTTCCTGACGGCTTGCGGTGGCGGCGGAGATGCCGGCACAACAGGCACAACAGGCACCACAACCACAAGCTCCAGCATCAGCACGGGCACCGGTGGAAGTACCGGCGGTGGTGGAGGCACGAGCGGCACCACCATCACTATCTTGATGTCCGGCTCCGGCACCGTCACCTCCACCCCGAGCGGCATCAACTGCGGCAGCACCTGCAGCGCCAGTTACGCCAGCGGCGCGAACGTTACGCTGACCGCCACCGCCGCCGTGGGCTCCACCTTCTCCGGCTGGAGCGGGGCCTGC
>NZ_JBGQKW010000017.1:0-40293 GCF_041499725.1 Sulfuricaulis sp. | reverse complement strand
AGTTTAACGGAACCCAAAGTTAAAATCTCACTTGCTTGCTGTGTGGACACCTTGAGCGCAACCAACCGCATCATCTTTATCCCTGGGAAAAATCCCAAGCCGCCGGTGGAGGAACACCGGCGGCAGCTCCTGCGCTGCCTGCGGCGTGGCGTCGAGCGCGCCGATCCCGCCGTGGCACAGGAGATCGAGGCGGACAGCCAGGCCTTCCAGGTGATCGCATGGAACCCGCTTTATTACCGGAGCTACAAGCCGCTGGACGAGGACTTGCCGTGGATCGACGCGCTGCTGAAACAGGACGGCCCCACGCGCGCGGACGTGAAAGAGGCGCTGTCGTTCCGGCGCCGGATCGCCTGGCTGCTTTACACCCTCGCCGATGTTTTCAATTTTTTTATTCCGCTGTTGCCCGACCCGGCGGTCAAGAGCACGATCCGGGAAACCGCGCGTTATTTCAGCAACGAAGACAACATCGGGCAACAGGTGCGGGAACTGCTCAAGGCGCCGCTGCGGGAGATGTTTGCCAGGGGCGAACGTGTCCTGGTGATCAGCCACAGCATGGGTTCCGTGATAGCCTACGATTCTTTGTGGGAACTGACGCATATCGAGAAAAATCCGGGCCGCGTGGACCTGTTTCTGACCATCGGCAGTCCGCTTGGGATGCGTTACACGCAGCAGCGTCTGCTGGGCGCGCATGAAAAAGGAGCCAGGCGTTACCCGCACATTATCCGTCACTGGACCAACATGGCGGCCCAGGGCGACCTCACGGCGCTGGACCCGACTCTGCGCGACGATTTCAAGGCCATGCTCGAACTGGGTGTTGTCGAATCGATTACCGATCTCAACGGCGGAATTTTCAATTACTTTCGCAATGACCGTGGGCTGAATGTGCATCGTTCCTACGGATACCTCGTCAATCCCCGGTTGGGCGAGGCGATCGCCAAGTGGTGGAAGGAGGATGCCTGAGATGAGGCGCCCGGCCGCGTGGAAGTCGATGGCATTGTTTCTGCTGGGCCTGTGCTGGCTGGCATCGTCGGCTGCCGACGACAAACTGCCCGATCCGATTGCGGCCGAGCTCAGGCATCAGGGCCTGTCCGCGCGCGGGCTGAGTCTTTACGTGCATGAGATCGGCCAGCTGGAGCCGCTGCTCGCGATAGCGGCCGATACCCCACGGTATCCGGCCTCGACCATCAAGGTGCTGACTACGCTCGTGGCGCTGGAAGAACTGAGCCCGGCGTGGCGCTGGAAGACCGAGGCCTATGTCACCGCGCCGGTCCGCGACGGGCGGCTCGACGGTGATCTTTATATTAAAGGTTATGGCGATCCGTATCTGGTCATCGAACATTTCTGGCGGTTTCTGCGCACGCTGCGCGCCGAAGGTATCGAGACCATTAAAGGCGATCTCGTCCTCGATCAGGGTTATTTCGCGCGCGAGCCGGGCGATGCCGGCGAATTCGACAATCAGCCGCTGCGCGCCTACAACGTCCTGCCGAATGCGCTGCTGGTGAATTTTCAGGCGGTGAATTTCCGTTTCATGCCGCAGCCGGAGGCCGACCGCATGCAGATTTTCGCCGATCCGCTCCCGGCCAACGTCGAAGTGGAGAACCGGGTCACGCTCGCGCGCGGTCCCTGCCGCGGCTGGGCGCATAACCTGGGCATGAAAGTTCAGCACCGGAAGGGACAGACCCGCGTCATCTTCAGCGGCAGCTATGACGCCGATTGTGGGGACAACGAACTGTTCCGCGTCGTCTCCGAACCCGCACCTTATATACTGGGTATGTTCCGCGCGCTGTGGAAGGAACTCGGTGGGCGATTCGAGGGCGAGGTGCGCGAAGCGACGGTCCCGGCCGGGGCACGGCTGCTGGCCACGGTGAACTCGCCGCCGCTGGCCGATATCATTCGCTCCATTAATAAGTACAGTAACAACGTCATGGCCCGCCAGTTGCTGCTCACGCTGGGCGCGGAGCGGAGCGGCGCGCCGGGTACGACGGACAAGGGCATTCAGGTGGTGCACGAATGGCTCAAGCAGCGCCGGCTCGAATTCCCGGAACTGGTGCTCGAGAACGGTGCCGGGTTGTCGCGCGAAGAGGCGATATCGGCGCGCCATCTGGGTGAAGTCCTGCTCACCGCCTGGCAAAGTCCCTATATGCCGGAGTTCGTTTCTTCGCTTCCGATTTCTGCCATGGACGGAACGCTGCGCAAGCGGTTTAATGCAGACGGGCTCGAAGGGCAAATGCATCTCAAGACCGGAAGCCTGCGCGACGTGCGAAGCGTAGCGGGTTACGTGCAGGACCGGACCGGCCGGCGCATGCTGGTGGTGTGTCTGCATAACAATTCGCGCGCCGATACCTCCGCCGGGCAGGCAGTGCAGGAA
Organism: Sulfuricaulis sp.; assembly: GCF_041499725.1. Classification (GTDB taxonomy): domain Bacteria; phylum Pseudomonadota; class Gammaproteobacteria; order Acidiferrobacterales; family Sulfurifustaceae; genus Sulfuricaulis. Next base: position 37,925 of record NZ_JBGQKW010000017.1, on the reverse strand, counting down.
GCCGTGCTTAAATGGGTTTATGAACGGCCCTGAGATTTCAGGCTGGACAGTCCTTATGGTATGGTCAATTCTTAGGTTTTCGGCTGGCGAGGCGGACGCAACAACATGGCAACCAAATACGTTAACGCAGTGATCTCGGAAGAGCAGGGCGACGGCAGCCTGCCGGTGTTGGAAGGCACGCTCGGGCCCAGCGCCGTGGACATTCAGACGTTGTACGCCCGGCATAACCTGCTCGCCTTCGACCCCGGCTTCCGCTCCACCGCCGCGTGCAAGAGCGCCATCACTTTCGTCGACGGCGACAAGGGCATTCTGCTTTACCGCGGCTATCCGATCGAGGGCCTGGCCGAACACAGCGATTTCGTCGAGGTGGCCTATCTGCTGATGAACGGCGAACTCCCGACGTCGGTACAGCGCAAGCAGCTCGATCTGTCTCTCGGCAGTCACAACATGCTGCACGAGCAGGTGCTGTCTTTTTACCGCGGGTTTCGCCGTGACGCCCATCCGATGGCGGTCATGGTGGGGGTGGTGGGGGCGCTGTCGGCGTTCTATCACGACGTCATGAATATCCGCGACGCCAACGACCGTCAGCTGGCTGCCACGCGTCTCGTCGCCAAGATGCCGATGCTGGCCGCGGCCAGCTATACCTATTCGATCGGACGCCCGCAGCGCTACCCGAACAACCGGCTCGACTACGCTTCGAACTTCCTGCAGATGATGTTTGGCACACCAGCCCAGGAGTACGTCGTCGATCCGGTTTTGGCACGCGCGCTCGACGTGATTTTTATTTTACACGCCGATCACGAGCAGAATGCCTCGACCTCGACGGTGCGCCTCGCGGCCTCGAGCGGCGCCAATCCATTCGCCTGCATCGCCGCCGGCATCGCCTCGCTGTGGGGGCCGGCGCACGGCGGTGCGAACGAGGCCGTGCTCAAAATGCTGATGGAGATCGGCTCAGTTGAGAATATTTCCAAGGCCATCGATCGTGCCAAGGATAAAAACGATTCATTCCGTCTCATGGGTTTCGGCCACCGCATCTACAAGAACTTCGACCCGCGCTCGCTCGTCATTCAGGCGCAGGCGAAGAAGGTCCTGGCGCATCTCGGCAAGGACGACCCGCTGCTCGAGATCGCCATGCGCCTCGAGGAAATCGCCCTCAAGGATGAGTACTTCATCGAGCGCAAGCTGTACCCGAACGTGGATTTCTATTCCGGTATCCTGCTGCGCGCCATGGGTTTCCCCATGAACATGTTCACCGCCGTGTTCGCGGTCGCGCGCACTGCCGGCTGGGTCAGTCACTGGCTCGAACTGCAGGGCGAGTCCCACGGCATCGACCGTCCGCGCCAGATCTATGTTGGCAAGACCCTGCGGCATTATCCGGGCAAGAAGTAGTCGCTATGCACAAATATCTGCTGTTCGCGCTGATGCTTAGCGGTTGCGCGGCGTATAGCGCGACGTCCGGTCAGATCGTGCTGAAGGACGACAGCCAGACTGCGAATTTCCGCTTCAGTGACAGCGACCGCGCGATGATTGAGGGTTACTACAAAAACTCCGCCAGCCGCCAAAAGGCAAAATCATCGGCGCCGGCGAAACTCGTGAAGGGAAATTTCTTACCGTCCAGGATTCAGGGCGAGCCGCTCCCGCGCGAGCTGGAGCAAAAGTTGTCGCCGCTACCGCATCCTTATGCACGCGTGCGAGTCGGACAGGATGTCGTTCTAATGGACAAGAAAACGCGCGTGATGGTGGATGTGGTTTACGGCGTGGCAGATTAAAAGGGTATCCGGAATCCACCGTTGAAAGCAGCCGGGAAATGGAAAGAGGAGCCGCTATCGGCCAACATGAGTCACTCACCGTATTTCAATACTGAAGAGGTAGGAAATCAGGCTATTATGGTAAGTTACGGCAGAAACCGCCTGACCCACTCTGCGAATATCAAATTATTTATTTTTTCAGAAATCGTTGCGTGAGCGCCCGGCGTTTTTCATAAGCCTCGCGCGCGATCGCGATGTCTTCCAGGAAGTAGGGCAGTTCTTCCAGCAGCAGCGCTTGCGGGCCGTCCACCAGGGCCTTCTTGGGCACCGGGTGAAAATCCACGAGGACCATATTGGCGCCGGCGATCACGCCCTGCGCCGTCACGTGCGAGATATCGAGCATGCCGTCGGGAGCGCGGTCACGCGTACCGACGGAGTGTGATGGGTCGACGCACACCGGCATGCGCGTAAGGCGCTTGATCACCGGCACATGCGCGAAGTCCACGAAGTTGCGGTGCGGATCGCCCATGTTGGTTTTCATGCCGCGCAGCCCGAAGACAATGTTACGGTTGCCTTCGCTCGCCAGATATTCGGTGGCGTTCAGCGATTCTTCGAGCGTGATCCCGAAACCGCGCTTGAGCAGCACCGGCAGCTCGTGCTGGCGCCCAACGATCTTGAGGAGTTCAAAGTTCTGTGTGTTGCGTGTGCCTATCTGGATCATCACGCCCGTGGGCTTGCCGGTCTGGTGCAGCGCCTCCTGGATCTCGTGCAGGTGCGAATCATGAGTGACCTCCATGGCGATCACCTTGATGCCGTATTTCCCGGCGAGCTCGAATACCCAGGGCAGGCATTGCTTGCCGTGACCCTGGAACGAATACGGATTGGTGCGCGGCTTGTACGCGCCCATGCGCGTGCACACCTGGCCGTTGTCGCGCAGCGCCTTCAGCATCATTTCTACATGAGTCGGGTTATCCACGGCGCAGAGACCGGCGAAGACGTTGAGATTGTCCTGACTGAATGCGACGCCGTTGTACTCGAAGCCGGTGGGGCGGCTGTCGTCCTTGTGCCGTCCCAGGATGCGGTATTCTTCCGAGACGCGCACCACGCGGTCCACGCCGGGCAGACTCTCGATCTCGGTTTTGTCGAGTGAGGCGGTGTCGCCGATGAGATATATTTCAGTCAGCGTCTGCAAGGTGCCGATCTCCTGATGCACCCGCGTCTTGATGTTCGGTTTGTGCGCCAGGTAGTCGAGAACCTGCTGGTATTCCGGCGTCTTCTCGGTGAGATCGGTTTTAAGGATAACGATCATGCCACTTTTCCTTTATTATTCGGTGCAGCTCAAGGGCGCGTATTCTAACAGAAGGCCCGTTATCTGAAATTAAAGATGCATCATGCGACTGAAAGCCGCTAAACCCCCGCCCTATGCGTTGAACCGCGCGGTTCTGGAACAGGAAGTGCGCGTGGATACCTATCGCGCCTCCGGACCCGGCGGGCAGCATGTGAACCGCACCGAATCGGCGGTGCGCCTGACCCACTTGCCATCGGGCGTGGTGGTGACGGCCACGGAAAATCGTTCCCAGATCCGCAACCGCGAGATCGCTTTCGAACGGCTGATCCACAAATTGCGCGTGCTGAATCACGTGCCCAAGATGCGCAAGGCGACCCGCGTCAGCCGGGGTGTGAAGCAAAGACGGCTGGATGCCAAGAAGCGCCACGCGGCTATCAAGCGCGGCCGCGGCCGGGGGCACGAGGAATATTAGCGTTTCCTCATTCTGCAGGCCTGGGCAAGGCATGCCTGCAGCATTGTCATGCCTGGGGACTTCACGTAGGATGTTTCCACGCCCGACCGGAGTATTACTAGGGGGTGGGCGGTTTGGCAATCAAATAAAAAGAGGTATGTATGCAGACCGGTACTGTGAAGTGGTTCAATAACGCGAAGGGTTACGGCTTCATCACCCCGACCGACGGCAGTGAGGATGTATTCGTTCATTTCTCCACCATAGAAGGGGATGGATACAAGAGCCTGAATGAAGGGCAGAAGGTCGAATTCGAGCACACTCAGGGACCGAAAGGTAAACAGGCCACGCGCGTCATTCCCGGCTGACGACTGACGATCAGACGCCGTAGCGCCGATTTATCGGGCCCCGACAGCATACGGGGCGTGTTGTTCTTGTGGGCTTGAGTCCGCTCTGAAGCCGTTGCCTTGATTTGCTCATGTCACTGGAAACTCTCACCGAACTGATCAAGCACTACGGCTATCTGGCCCTTCTGATCGGAACGTTTTTCGAAGGGGAGACCATTCTGATCCTCGGCGGCTTCGCGGCGCACATGGGATTCCTCGAACTGCCTTGGGTGATCGCGAGCGCCTTGGTCGGCAGCTTCAGCGGCGACCAGTTGTTCTATTACATTGGCCGGCATTATGGACCGAAAGTTATTGCCAAACGTCTTTCGTGGCAGGAGGGCGCAGAGAAGGTTTACAAACATCTGCATCGTCACAAGAACCTGCTCATTCTTTCCTTCCGGTTCTTCTATGGATTGCGCAACGTTACCCCTTTTGCGGTCGGCGCGGCGCACATTTCCCGCCTGCGGTTCTTCCTTCTTAATCTGACCGGCGCCATCGTATGGGCGTTCTCGTTTGCTTACGCCGGTTATCTCTTTGGCGAGGCTTTCCGCCTGTTCCTGAACGATTTCAAGCGTTACGAGCTGTACGTGCTGCTTGCCCTGGTATTCGTGGGCCTGACGATCTGGCTGATTACGCTGATACGTCACCGCCGCCAGGCGCTGGCGCATAAAAAATAATCTCATGGCCGTGCCACGAGCGGCCTGCTTATCCCTGTTTTCTTTCCAGCGCGACGGCATAAAAGCCGTCGGTGTGGTGACGGTGCGGATAAAGCCGCAGCGCGGCGTCGTTCATCGTCAGCGGCACATGCCGTCGTGCCAGTATCTCGCCCGCCGGCAGCATGTTGAATTCGGGATGAGCTGACAGGAATTTTTCCACGACATCCTCGTTTTCCTCACGCAACAGACTGCACGTGGCGTACACCAGCCGTCCGCCGGGTTTGACCAGCTCCCCCGCGGCGGCAAGGATACGCTGTTGCATATCCGTGAGCTCCGGCAAATCGATCTCGCGCCATTTGATGTCCGGGTTGCGCCGCAGCGTGCCCGTCCCGGAGCAGGGCGCATCCACCAGCACGCGATCGATCTTGGCTTTAAGGCGCTGCACCCGCGCATCGCGCTCATGGCTGATCGCGACCATGCGCACGTTGTCGAGCCCCGCGCGCCGCAGCCGTGGTTTGAGCTTCTCCAGACGTTTCGCCAGCACGTCGAAGGCATATACCGTGCCGGTGTTGGCCATGAGCGCGCCGATATACAAGGTTTTGCCGCCGGCGCCGGCGCAAAAATCCACGACCATCTCTTGCCGCTTCGGTTCGAGCAGCAGCGACACCAATTGACTGCCTTCATCCTGCACTTCGAAAAAACCCTCCTTGAAACATTGGGTCTTGAAAACGGACGCACGCTCGTTGCGGCGTAATCCGGCGGCGGAATATGGCGTGGGTGTGCACGGGAAACCTTCCCCTGCCAGCCGTGCCTGGGCTTCCTCGCGCTTGGCTTTGAGCGTGTTGACGCGCAAGTCCACCGGCGCGGGCTGGTTCAGCGCGAGCGACAGCGTCAGCGCTTCGGCGTCGCCGAATTGCGCGCGCAAACGTTCCGCCAGCCAATCCGGCATATTCGTCTGAATCGCAAAGGGAAGTGAGGATTTTTCAAGCGTCCGCGCACGCTCGACCATTTCACGTGCATCACCGCGAAAACCCGATTCTTCGAGGGCGCGGGCGCTGTAACCATGTGTCAGCAGATAGGCCGCCACAATATCCAATAAAAGCGCGTTGCCGGCAATGTGCTCGAGCAATCGTTTTTCGCGCAGACAGCCGTAGACCGTCTCCGCCACGAAGCCGCGGTCGCGCACGCCCATGTCTCGATGCGCCCGGAAATACCCCTCCATTTGCCGGTCGGCGGGCATTTTTCCGCTGAGAATGCGTTCCAGCAGCTCGGCGGCGGAATTGAGCAGTATCGGTTTGGCCATCGGTGATTGAGAAAGTTGCCGTCAGACGTGAAGGCAGATTGATTATTTCCCGTAGCGCTTGAGGAGATCCTGGTAAGCGTCGATGCGACGGTCACGGAAAAACGGCCAGATGCGGCGCACGTCCTCGGTGCGCCGGCGGCTGACTTCCGCCACCAGCACCTCGGGCCTGTCGGCCGAGGCCTGCGCGAGAAATTCCCCCTGTGGGCCGGCGATGAAGCTCGACCCCCAGAACTGGATGCCAGGCGAGCGTCCGGAGGGATCGGGCTCGAGCCCCATACGGTTGCATGTCACCAGGGGCAGGCCGTTGGCGATCGCATGCGCGCGCTGGATGGTGACCCACGCCTCGCGCTGGCGGTTTTTCTCCGGTTCATCGTCACGCGGGTCCCAGCCGATGGCGGTGGGGTAGAGCAGGATGTCCGCGCCGTGCATCGCCATCAGACGCGCCGCTTCCGGGTACCACTGGTCCCAGCACACCAGCACGCCGAGCGTGCCGACGGAAGTCGCAATCGGCGTGAAACCCTGGTCTCCCGGCGTGAAGTAGAATTTTTCGTGGTAGCCGGGATCGTCCGGAATGTGCATCTTGCGATATTGGCCTTTCAAGGTTCCGTCGGCGTCCAGCACGACCGCGGTATTATGGTGCACGCCGGGCGCGCGTCGCTCGAACAGCGAGCCGACGATCACGACCGCCAATTCCTTGGCCACTTTTTCCAATTCCCGCGTTGTCGGTCCGGGGATGGTCTCGGCCAGGTCGAAGTGCTTGGTGTCCTCCGTCTGGCAAAAATAAACGCCGGTATGCAGCTCCTGCAGCAGGATCAGACGCGCCCCCCGGCCGGCTGCTTCGCGAATGCCGGCAAGGGTGGCGGTGAGATTTTTGCCGCGGTCTTCGGTGCAGGCGTGTTGCACGAGGCCTACTTTGACTGTTGAATTCATGGCGCCAATGGTAGCATGTTCCGTTGCGTTTTTTATTGCGCGCTTGACTGTTAGCAAGCGGATTTCTATCTTTTGCGCCCCAACCAAAAAAGGAGTGACGTATGAAGCGGACGACAATGATTCTGGCAACAGCGCTGTTACTCGCGAGCCCTCTGGCCATGGCGTATCAGGTCACCGGCCCGGTGCTGGAAGTGACCGACAGCAAGATCGTGGTACAGAAGGGCAAGGAGAAATGGGAATTGGCCCGCGATGCCGGCACCAAGGTGACGGGTGACGTCAAGGTGGGCGACAAGGTGACGGTCGAGTACAAGATGACCGCCACCAGCATCGAGTCCAAAGGCGGAGGCAAGGCCAAAGGCAAGAACAAGAAGTAATCGCAGTTTGTCGTATCGGGAAACGGGAAGGCCTGAGAGGGCCTTCCCGTTTTATTTGGTATTGCCGCAGGCGATTCGACTAAGAGAACACCTTTAAAGAACACCTTCTGGTAACTGCATGGTCACGCAATGCAAGCTGCCGAATTGATAAATCAGCGGCTGACAGTTGATCGGCACGATCTCGCGATCCGGAAAACATGCCTTCAGACTTGTCAGTGCTGCAGCGTCGGCCGGATCTTCATAGGTAGGCATCAGCACCGCATTATTGATGACGAGGAAATTTGCATAGGTCGCGGGCAGACGCTGTCCGTCTTCATCGTATCTCGCGCGCGGCCACGGCAAGGGCACGAGGCGGTAGGGCTGGCCGTCGGCAGCACGGAAACTTTTCAGCTCCTCCTCCATCGCTTTCAGTTCCACGTAGTGTTCGTCCTGGGTGTCATCGCAACTGACGTAGGCAATCGTGCCGCGGTCGCAGAAGCGCGCGAGCGTGTCGATGTGGCTGTCGGTGTCGTCACCGGCGAGATAACCGTGTTGCAGCCATAGAATCCGGTTTATGCCGAGCGATCCCATGAGTCGCTCTTCGATCTGTTGCTTCGATAGTTTCGGGTTGCGCGTGGGAGCGAGCAGGCAACGGCTGGTGGTAAGCAAGGTGCCGGAACCATCCACCTCGATCGAACCGCCTTCGAGGACCATGTCCACGGTCTGCATCGGGGCGTGGCCGAAAGCATCCATGCCGTAAAGTTTGCGGCTGATCTGGTTGTCGAGCTCGTAGCCGAATTTCTCGCCCCAGCCGTTGAATCCGAAATCGAGCAACATGGTTTCGCCATGGCACACGACTGTGAGCGGTCCGTGATCGCGCGCCCAAGTATCGTTCGACGGGACCGTGCGCAGCATGAACCGACTCATATCGGCGCCGGTGTCGGTGAGCTGTTGCCCGACATGCTCGCGGTGTTTCCGGTCGTAGCAGGAGATCAGGACTTTCTCGCGCAGACTCACCTGCCGTGCGATTTCGGTAAATACCGGCTCCACCTGTTTCAAGCGCTTGGCCCAGTCGCCGTGCGCGTGCGGCCAGGTGAGCATGACGCCGCTTTGCGGCGCCCATTCAGGAGGCAGGTAGTTGCGGCAGCTGTCGGTCATGGGATTTCTTCACTTCAGACTCGAAAAACCGGCGTATGCTAGCGTAGCCATCCGGTCTTCGCCAGACAGACGTTTTCCTCGGATAATTTGATTTCTCTCGGCAACTGGTTTTGAATGGCGCCCGAGTAAACAAGGTCGCGCGTAGCGCGCTCGGCTCGCCTCCCTCTCCCGCGTTGCGGGAGAGGGAATGAGGGTGAGGGGGGTGGCCTTTTGCATAAATATAACATTGAGCAACGATATGAATCTGATTCGCCCCTTTGCCGGCCTGCGCCCGGCGCCCGGCCGCGCCGCCGATGTGATCGCGCCGCCCTATGACGTCCTGAACACGGATGAGGCGCGCGTACGCGCCGCCGGCAAACCGTGGAGTTTCCTGCACATCTCCAAGCCCGAGATCGACCTGCCCGCGGGCACTGACCCATACAGCGCCGTCGTTTATGCCAAGGGTCGGGAGAATTTCCGGAAGCTGCTCGACGCCGGCGTACTGCGGCGCGATCCCGGACCTTATTATTATGTTTATCGTCTCGTGATGGGCGCGCACCAACAGACCGGTATCGTGGCCGCGGCTTCCGTTTCTGACTACGACACCAACCGCATCCGCAGGCACGAGTTTACCCGCCCGGACAAGGAAGACGATCGCGTGCGGCAGATCGAGGCGCTCAATGCCCAGACCGGCCCGGTGTTTCTGACTTACCGGCGGTCACCGGTCGTGGATACGATTATCGACGAAGTCGCGCGCGCTGCTCCGGAAGTGGACGTTACCGCCGACGACGGCGTGCGCCACACGCTATGGGTGATGCGCGATCGTCAACAGATCGACACGATCACCGCCGCCTTCGATGCCATGCCTTGCCTCTATATCGCCGATGGGCATCACCGCTCGGCCGCGGCCTCGCGTGTGGCGGCGGCGCGCAAGGGCGCCAATCCGAAACATACGGGCGTGGAAGCCTACAATTATTTCCTTTCCGTTATTTTTCCAGACAATCAGATGCAGATTCTGGATTACAACCGCGCGGTGAAGGATCTGAACCGGCTGACGTGCGAAGATTTTCTGAAACAAATCGAAACCGCTTTTCGCACCCAGCCGGAACCGGCGGCGGTAATACCGGAACAGGCCGGCGAGTTTGGCCTGTATTTGCAGGGACAGTGGTATCGCCTGAACATCAAGCCCGAACGGATCCCCGCGAACGATCCGGTGAAGCGTCTCGACGTCAGCCTGCTCCAGGACAACCTGGTTTCACCGGTGCTCGGCGTCCATGATCCGCGCCGCGACAAACGCATCGATTTCGTCGGTGGCATCCGCGGCCTGCAGGAACTCGAACGGCGCGTGGATTCCGGCGAGATGGCCTGTGCGTTTTCGCTTTATCCCACTTCGATGGCGGACCTCATGAGCGTCGCCGACGCCGGCGAAGTCATGCCGCCCAAATCCACCTGGTTTGAACCCAAGCTCGCCGATGGGTTGGTGTCGCATCTGCTGGGCTGAGATAACCGTTGTATGCCGTGTTGCATTCGATGCATATTTTCACGCGATCCGGACGCCAACTCAATCAGTTAGCAGTGGTATCTCAACCAAATAATTTCGCTCCGGCACATAAAGCCCTGAAGCGGCAAATTGCCGGTGGCATGCGCAATCAGTTACAATAAATTGCATAGAATGCTCATGGACTCCAGAGTGCCTTTCATCAGGGGAAGCGATGTTATTCTGTCCTGAAAAATGAATGTTATGGGGGAGTTAGCCGTGAGTGATAATGCGCGTATTTTTACCCATCACCGTCTTAATACCTGTGCTCCTGCCAAAGTGGGTTCACCATCCCGTGTTCTGGCGGCACTGGTATTTTCGTTGACAACCGCTTTTTCGCCTGTCCACGCAGCCCTCGTCGCTCCCTCGGGATATGCCTACGAATATGTCGTGAGCGATAGCGTCACATGGATCGACGCCAATACGGCTGCCATGGGGATGCAGTACTCGGGTGTTTACGGTCATCTCGCCACCATTTTCGACCAGACTGAAAATGATTTCGTTCAAGGCTTGTTGACCGGCGTGATCGGCTCTGTCTGGCTGGGCGGATCGGACGCGCAGACCGAAGGAACATGGAAATGGGTAACGGGCGAAAGATTCTGGCAGGGTGGTACAGACGGTACGGTGGGCCCCGATATTCTTTATTCCAACTGGTTACCCAACGTCGAACCGAGTAATTCTGGCGGCGCTGAAAATTATTTGGCAATGTTTGGTGCGGCGGTGTCTACAGGCACGTTTACTCAGCCGGGAAAATGGAACGATTTGATAAATAATCCGCCAAGCGGATCTGATTACTTCTCGATCAAGGGGTATGTGGTCGAGTACGATCTTCCAACCGTCGTTCCAGTTCCCGCTGCGTTCTGGCTCTTCGGTTCAGGTCTTCTCGGTTTGTTGGGCTTGACCAGGCGGAGCAGGCGGTAACACAGATCCCCCTTTGCCGTGTTATCGCTGGCCGTTGTTGCTGACGGCGGCGAGTATCTGGTCGAGCACGCGCACCGGCAATACTCGCCGTAGAACCGCAAACAGATGCGTCGGGAAGGTCACCGCGTAGCGCACTCGCGGCCGGCGCGCCTCCAGCGCCCGGATGACTTTCCCGAGCACCGCCTCCGGCGGCAGCGTGAAGGGCAGGGGCTTGGGACCTTCGAGACGTTTTTCCACGCGCGCGTAGTATTCGCGAAACACACTGTGTTCCCGGTCGATGTGGCGTTTGAACGCCGCATAGGCGTTGGCGCGGAAGCGGCTTGTGATCGGACCGGGTTCGATGATCGATACATGTATATTTGTCCCACGCAGTTCCAGACGCATCGTGTCGGACAGTGCCTCGAGCGCGAACTTGGCGGCGTTGTACGCGCCGCGATAAGCGAAACATACGATGCCGAGTATCGAGCTGATTTGAATGATGCGGCCTTCACCCTGGGCGCGCATGGTAGGGATGACCAGGTTGGTCAGTTCCTGCGTGCCGAAGACGCTGGTTTCGAATTGCGCCCGCAATGTCGCACGCGACAAATCCTCGACCGCCCCGGGTTGACCGTAGGCGCCGTTGTTGATGAGCGCGTAGAGCCGACCCTGCGTGCGCGTGAGGACCGTTTCCACGGCCGCACGGATCGAACTCGAGGAATCCAGATCGAGCGGTAGGCTTTCAAAACCAGCTTGCGTCAGGGATTCAATATCGGCCGCCTGGCGCGCCGTGGCGAACACCCGGTAGCCGCGTTGCTTCAGCCCGCGCGCCAGGCAGTTACCAATGCCTGACGAGCAGCCGGTGATCAGCACGCTTTTCTGTTCCATGGAAGTAGACTCGCTGATGTTTGACGGTGCGGCTGACCGGAAGGGTTGCACCACACCGGAAGTGACTGTAGGGTGTTTATTATCGTAGTTCAATAACATACCCAGAGCGATGCCCGACATTCATCCCAGCTTGCTGATCGTGCAAGAGGCGGAACTTGATGGAGAGGTGTTGCTGTCCTTTGCGCCGCCCGAGCGCCAGCGTAGGTTCGGCACGCTGGCGGAAATCCGGAAAGATATCGAGGGGTCGATCTTGATTGTCGTTCCGGAAATGGCCCAAGAGGCACTGGCGCGCCGCAAGACCGAAAATGCATCGCTCCCCAAGTTTGCCGTCATTCTCTGGGTGAACGACCCGCGGCAGAAGGTGGATCGTGCCCTGCTCGATCACCCGCAAGTGGCGGGCGTGCTGGATGCCCGATGCTCGAAGGAAGTGGCATATGCCACGCTCAAATCGGCGACGGCCCTGTTGCGGCAAGGCGGCGAGCAGCGTGCGGCGCAGATGCTCGAACACGTGCTCGAGATCGGACGCGCGCTGGCCTCCGAGAAGGACCTCGACACGCTGCTCGGGCTGATTCTCACGCATGCCCGCCATCTGACCGGTGCCGATGGCGCCTCGATCTACACCCGCGACGGCAACGGCAAACTCTATTTCCGCTTGTGGCAGAACGCTTCCACCGGCGCCACCTCCGATGCCCAGAAAACCCTGGTCGGCGAGTACAGTATCGCCGGCCATGTCGCGCGTCAGGGCAAGGCGGTGATGCTGGATGACGCCTACATGATCGCTCCGACGGCGCCGTATAAATTCAATCCGGCCTCGGATCGCTCCATCGGTTACCACACCCAATCGCTTTTGACGGTGCCGCTCACGAACAAGGCGGACGAGGTGGTCGGCGTATTGCAGCTCATCAACCGCAAGAACAACCCGGATGTCGTGCTGCGCCGGCCGGAAGATTTTGCAAACCACGTGCTGCCGTTCGATGAATCGGATCGCGCCATCGCACTGGCGCTGGCGGGACAGGCGGGGGTGGCGCTCGAGAACTCCATGTTGTACGCCGACATCGAGAACCTGTTCGAGGGTTTCATCAAGGCCTCGGTGCAGGCCATCGAGGCGCGCGATCCGACCACGGCCGGGCATTCGTTCCGCGTGGCCGACTTCACCGAGCGCATTGCCGTGGCCGCAGACCGGGCCGACGCGCCCGGTCTGCGCGATGTCAGTTTCACGAAGGAACAATTGCGTGAACTGCGCTACGCCTCCCTGTTGCACGACTTCGGCAAGGTTGGCGTGCGCGAGAACGTGCTGGTCAAGGCCAAGAAGCTGCAGCCCGCCCATCTCGACCTGCTCAAGCAGCGCTTTCGCTACGCGCGCGCCAGTCTGGAACGCCGCGCCTACCGCCGCCTGCTCGAATTACATGAAGCGCGGAACCGGGATGCCAGCGAATTCGAAACGCGTCGCCGGGAAATCGAGCGGGAACTCGCCGCCGACCGGGCGCGCCTGGACGAGTTCCTGCAACATGTGTTGCGCGCGAACGAGCCGACGGTTTCACACGCAGAAGTCAGCGCTGAACTGGCCGAGGTGGTCACGTTCCGTTTCCCGGGCGAGGACGGCGAAGACCTCCCGCTGCTGCATGACTTCGAGTTCGCCGACCTTGCGCTCTCCAAGGGCAGCCTGAACGCCGAGGAGCGCGCCCAGATCGAATCGCATGTCAGCCACACCTACGCGTTCCTGAACCTGATTCCGTGGACGAAAAATCTGGCGAACCTGCCCGTCATTGCGTTCTCGCACCACGAAAAGCTTGACGGTTCCGGCTATCCGCGCCGCCTCTCGGCCGATAAAATTCCAGTACAGTCGCGTATCATGACGATTGCCGACATTTACGACGCACTCACGGCCGGCGACCGGCCGTACAAGCAGGGCCTGCCGGCGGAGAAGGCGCTGGATATCCTCGCGGCCGAGGCCCGGGCCGCCAAGATCGACGCCACGCTTTATCACGTGTTTGTCGAATCCGGGGCGTGGCGGCTCCAACGCTGAAGGTGTGGTTCGTGGCACCGGCGCCGATTTCCGGTATAATCCGCGCCGCAAACATGTTATTGCTTCGTTTCGTTTTCGACTTGGCTGAAGGACTCCGCCGCCCAACCAACCAATGACTGCTGCAACCCACACGCACTCGAAAGGAAATGGCGCGAAACTGCGCGTCGGCGTGGCTGGCGTCGGCTACCTCGGCCGCATTCATGCGCGCATTTATGCCGCCATGCCGGATGTCGAGCTCGTGGGCGTGGCTGATATCAATGAGAAGGCGGCACAGGAGATAGCCCAGCAACACGGCTGCCACGCGTATGCCGACTCGCGCGACCTGCTCGGCAGCGTGGATGCCGTGAGCATCGTGGTGCCTACGGTCTATCACAGCCAGGTGGCAAAACCCTTCCTCGAACGCGGCGTGCACATGCTGATGGAAAAGCCGATCGCGCCGACCTATGAAGAGTCGGCCGAGCTGGTGAAGCTCGCCGAACGCGCCGGAGTCATTTTCCAGGTGGGTCATCTCGAACGGTTCAACGCCGGGGTCATGGCCTTGGCCGCGCGCGTGCAGAACCCGCGCTTCATCGAGGTCCATCGCATCGGTCCGTTCGTCGCGCGCGCCACCGACGTGGACGTGGTGACGGACCTCATGATCCACGACATCGACATCGTGCTGTCGCTGGTCAGGTCCGATATCCGCAACGTCGCCGCGACCGGCATTCATGTGTTGACCGATCACGTGGACATCGCCAACGCGCGCATCGAGTTCGAGAACGGCGCGGTCGCCAACGTTACCGCCAGCCGCGTCTCGAACAAGAAGCTGCGGCGCATCCGCGTTTTCGGCGATCATCAATACTACGGATTGGATTACGCCGAGCAGAAGCTCGACATAACGCACGCCCTGCCGAGCGAGACCGGCGCCGAGTGGCCCCAGATCGTCACTGAAACGGTCCCTATCACACCGCGTCCACCGCTCGATGCCGAACTGGATTCTTTTGTCAGAGCCGTGCGCACCAGTACCCTGCCCGTGGTCAATGGCCACGTCGGGCTGGAGGCATTGCGCGTCGCTCAGTTGGTAAAGGAGAAAATTGCCGCATGCATGCCATAACCAAGACCAAGCCCGTCCCGTTTCTCGATCTTTCCGCGCAGTACAAAAGTCTTGAGGCCGAATGGCTCGCCGCCATCCGCGAGACCGGCGCGCGCGGGAGTTTCATTCTCGGTCCCAATACCCAGGCCCTGGAGAAGGAATTCGCCGAATACGTCGGCGTGAAGCACGCCATCGCGGTGGCGAACGGCACGGACTCGCTGTTCCTTTCGCTGCGTGCGCTCGGCGTCGGCAAGGGCGATGAAGTCGTCACCACGCCGTTTACCTTCTTCGCCTCGGCCGAGACCATCGACATGGCGGGCGCGACCCCGGTGTTCGCGGACATTCTCCCGGGCAGCTTATGCCTCGATCCCGCGAGCGTGCGCGCCAGGATCACCGCCAAGACCAAGGCCATTGTGACGGTGCATATTTTTGGTTACCCGACCGAGATGGGCGAGATCATGGAGATCGCGAAAAAGCACAAGCTCGCCGTGGTCGAGGACTGCGCCCAGTCTTTCGGCGCCCTGCACAACGGCAAAGTGGTCGGTTCGATCGGCGACACCGGCAGCTTCAGCTTCTATCCCACGAAGGTGCTCGGCTGCTACGGCGACGGCGGCATGGTCACGACCCACTCGGACGCGGTCGACGAACGCATCCGCCGGTTGCGCAACCACGGCGCGGTGAAGCCCTTCGTCCACACCGAGATCGGCATGAACAGCCGCCTCGACGAAGTTCAGGCCGCGGTGCTGCGCATCAAGTTGCGGCACATCAAGGACGACATCGCCGGCCGGCAGAAAGTGGCACAGGAATACACGCAGCGGCTCGCGGGCTCGCCCGTGAAAACACCGTCGCTGCCCAAGAACGGCACGCACGTTTTCAATCTCTACACGATTCGCGTACCGAAACGCGACGCCGTGCGCCAGGCGCTCACCGACGCGCAGATCGGCACCTCGCAGTGCTATCCGCAGGGCCTGCACCTGCAAGAGGTGTACAAGCACCTTGGCTACAAGCCCGGCAGCCTGCCCGCGTGCGAACACGCCACCACCGAAACCCTTTCCCTTCCCATTTATCCCGGCATGCCGCTCGATCACATCGAGCGTGTGTGTGAAGTTTTGCTCGAAGCCGTCAGGGGCTGAGAATCTTCTGAAACCTCTCTCTTCGGGAGAGGTCGGCAAGGAGTTCAATTGGCCTCTGGCTAGGTTCTTTGCACTTGCGCTTGATTAGGTGTCATTATTGACGCGTTAAAAGGCGTCAATTTAAATGTCGACTTCTTGTTGGGCACCATAGGGAACAATTCATGAGCAGCCTCATCTCACTGATGCGCGCAAACTTTATTTGGTATCTCCCGCTGAGCGTGGCTGTAGTGTTTTATTTCGTAATTCCCGATGTCACAAGCGGTTACCACAATGTCGTGTTGGTTTTCCACCGGTTCAGTTGGGCCATCTTCATCTCCCCTTCTGCGTATCTGTTCTTTACCTGTGTCCTGGCGTCTGTTTTTCTTCCGCTTCTGCTGCTGTTAATGATTCCAACGTTTTTCGATCGCGACAGTTCGACTTACAGTCGGCGCTATTTGTGGTCCCTTACTATTGTCATAGGCATTGCGATCGCATGTTTTATACTTCAAGTCATTATTTGGGGATCATTCCCGCTCCCAGTGGACCACGAGGGTTACATTCACCTTCGCATGATCCCATTTTTGCCTTGGCCCGAGACCTCACTATTTGAGTAAGCGCATGCTAAGAGTGTCGCCCAACAAGACACTCCTGCCGCTGCTTCGCGTCGGTCGGCCCGCGGCCGAGTTTAGCGTTAGGTTGCAAAAAATGCTTCTGTACACAACGCCGATTTCGATGTCGAGGAGAATCCATGAGCGAAGCTGTTCATAAAAAACTAAATATCGCCTGCGAGTACATGGACATGGCAATGCAACTGTACGTGGAGGAACGAAATTACTTCTGCGCTATCCATCTTGCGGCTGCAGCAGAGGAGTTACTCGGGATGCATCTACCGGAAGATAAGCGCATTTCCAACGTTGCTTGCAAGGCTCAAAAGGCACTTCGAATTATCGAGACAGGAAAGGCGCCAGAAAATACGAAGGCAAACAAAAAGGCGGATAAGGAAGCCAAGCGTATAGTGAATTTTTCGAAGAACACTATAAAGCACATGAAGGACCCTAAGGACACTGACGACACCACCATTATTATCGATCCAGCTTTTGAGGCAGCACATTGGATCGAGCAAGCGTTAATTAACTTTTACAAATTGGATTTGTCTAAATCTCCAACTTTGTGGAAGTTTGAAGACTATAGGAACAAACAGATACGGCAAGAACTGGGTTCGCTACTGTGAGTCTCGGTTCTTCTAAAGTCCGCGTAGGGCGCAATAGCGCAGCGTATTGCGCCCTACGCGGACTAAAATTTCTTAGAACGTCCCGCCGTCCCAGCCCCACATGGAATTTTTGGCGTCGGCGAATTCGATGTAAATCCGCTCCGATGGAATTTTAAGTTCATCATTCAGGAACTGACACAACACCCTGGAGAGCGTCTCGGTCTTGCTTTCCAGCAGCCCGATGGATTTCAACTCGAGGTAGGCGCAAGGATGGGCGTCTCCGGCAAACATCATGGGCTGCGCGGGATCGAAGCGTACCATGACATACTTCTCGGGTTTGCCGAGATTTTTTGACACCAGCACGGAAAGCTTTCTCAAAATCTCCTGCTTCGCGTCGTCCGTTACCTCGCGATTCGTCTGGATTTTCAGATAGGGCATGGGGGCTCCTCCTGGATTGTCGTAGCCGCCGGATCCCGAGGCGCAGCTCTTTCGGAGACGGCGGCAGTAGCGCTCATGGTAACATTGCTCATTACGGCTGCTGCGCCTATTGCCGAAGGAGCGTTTACCTCCGACACGGGGCGCTAGTGGACATAATAATCCACCATAGCATGATAAATGAAACAGTCGTCGCCATCCTGTGAGCGCAACAAGCAGCCGATTCTGGCGGTACTGCGCGAGATTCTCTCGGTTCCCGGCCTGGTGATCGAGGTCGGCAGCGGCAGCGGACAGCACGCGGTGCACTTTGCGCGTGGCTTGCCGCATGTCGAATGGCAGCCGACCGACGTGGCCGATAATCTTCCCAGTATTTCTGCCTGGCGCGACGAGGCCGGACTGGTCAATCTGCGCGAACCACTGGCGCTCGACCTTTTCTCCGATCGTTGGCCGGTAGCCGCGGCACAGGCTGTGGTGTGCATTAATACGATACATATCGTCTCGTGGGAGGCGGTGGACAAATTGTTCGCCGGCGCCGGCCGGTTGCTCTCGCCCGGTGGCGTCATGTACGTTTACGGACCCTACCGTTACGCCGACCGACCGCTTGAACCCAGCAACGAGGAGTTTGACCGTTGGCTGAAAGCACGCGATACGGCATCCGGTGTGCGCTTGTTCGAGGACGTGAACCGGCTGGCCGGACGGAACGGCTTGATGCTCGCGGGCGACCGCGCCATGCCGGCCAACAACCGCTCGATATGGTGGATCAAAACCAGTGGGATAAAGGAGCATAAATGACCAACCCAAAAAAGCACGGCCGGAAATTATTGATTTTAGAGCATCGCCGCCAACGACCTCTGTCATTGGGTGCGTTTATGGGACGAGTAGCCCTGTACACGGCGATCGCCGCCTTGCTCGTGCTGGGCGCATTGGGAACTGGAATGTTGGGTTATCATGAGCTGGAGGATTTGCCCTGGATCGACTCATTCCTCAATGCCTCGATGATCCTGGGTGGCATGGGGCCAGTGAATGAACTGCACACGGAGGCTGGAAAATTATTCGCAGGTCTGTACGCGCTGTTTTCGGGACTTGTTTTCCTGGTTGGCGCCGGTCTGATTCTCGCTCCCATGGTCCATCGCCTGCTTCATCGGTTTCATTTCGAGGCGGACAGAATAGAAACCGACGATTGACATCGACAACCCGCCCGCCTTAATTCTTAGACTGCGCCTTACAAGGTGCTACATTGGTTCAGTTGGCGCGCTGTTTTCTGGCATGGGCCACGGCTTCGGTCAGATTGTTGCCGCCCGAGGCATGCAGTCGTTCGGCGAGGCCGCGCACGATCGCTTGCACGATACAAGGCCCTTCGTAGATGAACCCGGTGTAGACCTGGATCAGGTCGGCGCCGGCCACCAGTTTCTCCCAGGCATCGTCGGCGTTCTCGATGCCGCCTCCGCCAATGATCGGCACATTCCCCTGCAATTGCGCGTACAACTTGCGGATGATCTCCGTGGAAAGCGGTTTGAGCGGGCGTCCGCTCAAACCGCCGGTCTGGGCGGCCAGGGGTTCGTCTGTGAGACCGGGCCGGGTAATGGTGGTGTTGGTGGCGATCACCGCGTCGAATCGGTGCTCCAGCACCCGGCGGGCAATCGCGGCGATCTGTGAGTCGTCCAGGTCGGGCGCGATCTTGAGCGCGATGGGCACGTAGCGTCCGTGTTTTTCGGCGAGCGATGCCTGTTCGGCCTTGAGCGCGCGCAGCAGGGCGTCGAGATTCTCTTCGTTCTGGAGATCGCGCAGTCCCGCGGTATTCGGCGACGAGATATTCACGGCGACATAATCGGCATGCCCATACACCGCTTGCAGCGCGGAGAGGTAATCCTCAACGGCCCGTTCCACGGGCGTGTCGCGGCTCTTGCCGATATTGATGCCAATCGGACAAGGTTTGCCCTGTGGCACGAGATTGGTGATCAGGCGGTACACGCCGACGTTGTTGAAGCCCATGCGGTTGATGATGGCCGCGTGGCGCGTGAGGCGAAACATCCGCGGGCCCGGATTGCCGGGTTGCGGCCGCGGCGTGACCGTGCCGACCTCGAGAAACCCGAAGCCGAAATCGGAAAGCGGTCTGATGTGTTCGGCGTTTTTGTCCATGCCCGCTGCCAAGCCCACCGGATTGGAAAAGCGCAATCCCATCACGCTGACCGGCAGCGCCGGAAGGCGGCGGACGAACAAAGTTCGTACGAGGGCGCCCGCTCCGGGCATGCGGTAGAAAATACCGAGCAGCGTGAATATCAGTCGGTGACTGGTTTCGGCGGGGAGCCGGAAGAGCAGTGGGCGCAGCAATCTATACCAGGCGCAGGAGGCCATATACGTGGCGCCATCATAACCCATTCGTTCCTTGACCGGGAAACGCATGGTGCCAGACGGCCTGCCGCAATGATGCTGTTGGCAGAGCTTGTGCTGCGATATGATGATGCCGGCATCAGCCCATCGGACATGACATCAGGAGGATGAATATGGCCAGAGCACAGAAGGTCAGTTATTTCGCAATGCAAGTCCCCAATCGGGTGGGCGAGGCAGGTCGGATTCTGGCAGGACTGGCGAAGGCCGGAATCAATCTGTTGGCGTTCACCGGCTTTCCCGACGGACAGCGTTCCCAGATGGATTTTGTTCCCGCCAACCCCAAGACTTTTCTGGCAGTTGCGCGTGGCATGAAATTGCGGTTGCGGGAAAAGAAGACGGGATTTCTTATCCGCGGCACGGACCAGCGTGGCGCTATCGCCAGAATCATGTCGAAGCTGGCCGTGGCCAAAATCAACGTCACCGCCGTGGATGCGGTCTGCGCCGGCGGCGGGCGCTTCGGCGCCATCCTGTGGGTGAAGCAGAAGGACGTGAGCCGGGCGTCCCGGGCGTTGGGCGCCTGATTTAAAGTTTCCCGCCGTGTCACAGTCTGCACCCGTTTCGCGGGCGCAGAATTTTGCTGTTGTCCGATTTTTTCCTCGGTGCTTTTCCTGTCTCTGCGGTAAAATCGCGCTTCTTGCCACGGCGCCGATTTCGGCGCGGCAAGGGACGGGATTAATTGCAGAGAGAGTCTTGAATTTATTCTGGAGTCATCCATGGCCACGAAGCTGAACCGTTACAGTTCCCGCATCACGCAACCCAAATCCCAAGGAGCGTCCCAGGCGATGCTCTATGGCGCCGGCCTGACCCGCGAGGACATGAACAAGGCCGAGGTCGGTATTGTTTCCAACTGGTGGGAGGGCAATACCTGCAACATGCATCTCAACGACCTGGCCGCCAAGGTGAAGGAAGGCGTGCAGGCGGCCGGGCTCGTGGGTCTGCGCTTCAACACCATCGGCGTGTCCGACGGCATTTCCATGGGCACGGAGGGGATGTCGTATTCCCTGCAATCGCGCGACCTCATCGCCGATTCGATCGAGACCGTGGTGGCGGCGCAGTGGTACGACGCGTTGATCGCGCTGCCGGGGTGCGACAAGAACATGCCCGGTTGTGTCATCGCCATGGGCCGGCTGAACCGTCCTGCCATCATGGTTTACGGCGGTACCATCAAGCCGGGCCACAGCAAGAAGGGCGAGACGCTCGACATCGTTTCGGCGTTCCAGAGCTATGGTGCGTCCATCGCGGGAAAGATCGACGAAACCATGCGCGAAGACATCGTTGAGCATGCCTGCCCCGGTGCGGGCGCCTGCGGTGGGATGTACACCGCGAACACCATGGCGAGCGCGATCGAGGCGCTGGGCATGTCGCTGCCGTACAGTTCTTCAATGCCCGCGGTTGAACCGGGCAAGCTCGAAGAGTGCCTGAATTCCGGCAAGGCTATCCGCACTCTGCTGGAAAAGGACATCAAACCGCGCGACATCATGACGCGCCGGGCCTTCGAAAACGCCATGGTGATTGTGATGGCGCTCGGCGGCTCGACCAACGCCGTGCTGCATCTCATTGCCATGGCGCGCGCCGTGGGCGTGCCGCTGACCATCGAGGATTTCCAGACGGTGAGCAACCGCGTGCCATTCCTGGCCGACCTCAAGCCTTCCGGCAAATACGTGATGGAAGACCTGCACAATGTCGGAGGTACTCCGGCGGTGATGAAATATCTGCTCGAGAAGGATTTCATTGACGGCGACTGCCTTACCGTCACCGGCAAGACGATCGCCGAGAATCTCGCCGCGCTCCCGGGCCTCAAGGCCGGACAGGACGTGTTCATGCCGCTCGAAAGGCCGATCAAGCCAAGTGGCCATATCCAGATTCTGCGCGGAAACCTCGCGCCGGGCGGCGCGGTGGCAAAGATTACCGGCAAGGAAGGCTTGCGCTTCGTCGGCCCCGCGCGTGTGTATGACTGTGAGGAGGATATGCTCAAAGGACTCGAACGCAACGAGATCAAGAAGGGTGATGTTGTCATCATCCGTTACGAAGGTCCGAAAGGCGGTCCGGGCATGCCCGAGATGCTGACGCCGACCTCCGCGATCATGGGAGCGGGTTTGGGAAAAGACGTCGCGCTGATTACCGACGGCCGTTTCTCCGGCGGCTCGCACGGCTTCATCATCGGCCACGTGGTGCCTGAGGCACAGGAGGGTGGACCCATCGCGTTGCTGCGCGATGGCGACGTGATCACCATGGATGCCGCGAGGAATGAATTGAGTGTCGCCGTGAGCGATGTCGAAATGACGAAGCGCAAGGCGGCGTGGAAGATGCCGCCCTACAAGGCCACGCGCGGCACGCTGTACAAATACATCAAGAGTGTGAAAAACGCCTCCGAAGGCTGTGTGACGGACGAATGAGAATCCTTGGCTCGCAAAATAAAAACCCCCGCAGATTCTTCTGCGGGGGTTCGAGGTTGCGACAGAACCGGTGAAGCTTAAGCTGGTTTTTTTCTTACCACTCCGAATAGTCCGATTAAGCCTGAGGCCAACAACCAGACCGCGCCAGGTATAGGAACCGTTGTGGGTACAACCGTACCTTCAAGATGCCAATACCCGGTAACACCGCCAAAAGGCCCCCCGTTGATTTGTGAAGCCCAGGAAAGGGAGTAGGCATGGGTTAGTACATCATAAGTTCCCACGGCTGGTACAAACGGGCCGGTATTATCTGGACGCGGCCCCTGTTCAAAGGCGCTGCCATTCCACATCACTTCCCATGAACTTAGATCCATTGTCAGAGTGCATGCACTGCCCACACAACTCCCCATGTTAACATCGGCCGTCGGGGCAGGATGGGAATCGCCGGATTGATAGCTGACTGGATTGGTGCCAACGTAGGTTTGAACTCCAAAAAATGCAAATGGGCTGAGCATGTTGCTCAGTGTTGTGGGTGTACCGCTGAAACCGGTTCCGGCGGAAGCCCCTAAACCATTCCAGTTATAGGGATGTGGTACATCGGGATTCAGCACAAAGTTTTGATAAGTTCCCAGCACGATGCCACCAGGATCCGGTGACACGGTTGGCTGCAGCATTGCCGCAGAGCTGTTTGGATTATCCGCCCCCATCGCGAAGTAGGAGCCAGAAACATAACAGTTAGCGGGGGTGGCGCAGCTGCCGGGCCCTTTTGTGCCGGGATCTATGAGCATGGTTCCCGTCAAAGAATCTGCGTGTGAAGCTGATGTGCCGAGGAACAATGCAAAACATGCGTAAACAACGTTTCGAACTGATTTCATTACGATTCTCTCTTTTTGTAAAGTTTATTATCCTTACCTGTAAATTAATTAAAGAAAAGATGTGCTCCTCACACTCCCTGTATCAGGTATCTTACCTATCCGAAACGATTGATGTAACTTCATTACTCAGGTTATTTATTGAAAAGAGCGTGTAAGTTGTTAATCTCTATATAACTACAAGAGATAACTACAAGAGGGTGACCACGTCGATTTCATGTCGAGATGAGCGGATTAACATGTCGATAGGGATACCACGACGGTCTATATGGGTTTCCGACTTTTCGACGTGCGACGCATCAACTGGAAATGGGTCATTGTGATTGTCCGCGGTTAGTGGCTGGTGTTCATGATTGGCGCTGGTTATTTCAGCTACGTATACAAACTTTCGGTCCGCATCGAAATCTGGAAGCCGGAACCGGCGCGATAGGCTGAACAGTCGTATTACCGATATGAAGCCCAATGGCATCGACGGTTCATCGAATCCGGTTGCCCACGCGATGACAGGCCTGGCGACCGTGGCGGTCATCGCCTTCTTTGCCGCCATGGTCGTGCGGCTTTATCTCCCACAAAACGAACCATCGCTTATTCATCTCATTATGGCGATCGGTATCATGCCGCTCATCATGGGCGCCATGATTTATTTCACGCCGGTCCTGACGCATAGCCGTGCCGCGGGGTGGTTGGTATTAATGGTACCGCTGCTGGCCTTGGTTGCCGGGGCTCTCGCGTCCACAGGCCTCCTCTGGCACCGCGACCTGCTTCCCATCCCGGCTGTTCTCGCTCTGGTTGCGGCCGGCACCTTGCTCGGGTGGATGTGGTACCGCGCCCGCGCCATGTTCGGTCGCCCGCATCCCGGACTGGATTGGTATCGCTGGGCACTGGTTTGTCTGCTTCTGGGATTGATGGCGATTCTCGTTGCCATGTTTCGGCCTGAATACTGGATGGCTCTCAGGCGATTCCACTTGCATATCAATCTCCTCGGTTTTGTCGGGATGACCGCCTTCGGCACGTTGCGTGTGCTGGTTCCCACCGTTGCCGGATATGCTGACGACGATGCGCGCCGCCGTTTGCATGGTGATCTGTATTTTGCCGTTATCGGCACACTGCTCATCGCCGTAGGATCAGCCTCGCAGGGCTGGCTTGTCTGGCCGGGTCTTGTGCTATGGCTGATACCCCTGATGCGTTTCGCATCGTCCCTTGTCATGCAGTGGCGAAAATTCGTCTGGGGTTGGCACCGTTCCAGCACCTCATCGGGTTTGGCCGTTTTTGGTTTGATCGCCGTGTTGATTATCGCCGGTTTTCACGCGGTGGGTGCACGGCCGTCGGGCGTCTCCATGCAGGTATTCTTTTTTGTATTTCTATTTCCGCTGGTGACCGGGGCCGTCAGCTATCTTCTGCCGGTGTGGCTCTGGCCAGCGCGTAACACCGCTGTCTATGAATGCACCGCGCGAAAGCTTGCCTGGGGCAGCGGTGTACGCTCGCTGGTTTTTCTGGCGGCGGGTATCGTGACGTGTATCGGTATGAGCGGGGCGGTTTATCTGGCTGGAGTCGGTATCCTGGTCTTTCTGCTTCAGGTTGCATGGGTATTATGGGCGCGATTTTCCTCGAATATTTAGCTTTGGCATGTTTTCTGCTTTGTTACCTGTATCTTAATCAGCCGGCCGGTCAGCATGCCAAAACCCGCGCCGGGAGAGGGTACCATGGCAAACGCAGACAATACCGGCAAGCCGGTATACAAAGGTCCGGAGCGCCGTAAATTTTCGCGTCGTTTAGTGGCTGAGCGCCGCAAGGACATACGCTGGGAACCTAACAAACACAACCGGCGCGAGAATACTGGCCGACGCGCCGTCGATCATCTGGGAGTGTTGGGGTCGAAACGATAAGAGACTGTCTGGCCGGATTGGATGCGGGAATCGGATGACCGCAGGCTGGACAGGCGTCAAATATGCGAGACGATGCGCGCCTCGGGGATGACCGCGCGTAGCGCTTCGGTGATCTGGAAGCGAATACCCGGGATCGGTTTCACACTGATCCATAGCAGGCTGAGCTTGAGATTGAGTTCAGCGAACACCACCACCTGGCCGTACTCCACAAACACCTTCTGGATATGTTCGATCGTGGACTGGATATAATGCTGCGGTTTCTTGACCAGCCCGGGGAAGAGCACCATGAAATCGCTCAACGCCTTTCCATGCTCATCAAACGCCGGCGCGCGTTTGCGCAGCGGTTCCGCTGGCAGGAAAGGCGAGGTAACAACCAGTGCCGACATAGGGAAATATCCTTCCGGGTTTTGTAACGGGTCCGGGTATGCCTGATTCAAAAGCATATCCGATTCTGAAAAAAAAACCAGACAGGCGGTTTTTGCCGTTTTTCCATATCAGCTCCCCCTGTCGGCTGTTCCTCCTTGCGCCCAATGGTTGACCTGTCGTCAGGGTAATAACATTATTAGATATACGGGCTCATGATTAAAACGGAGCAGGAGATGAAAGCAGAGCAACGTACCAGTATCCGCAAAAAGATTTCGCTCAATATTGTTATCAATTACGATCTGGCCTACTCGAAGCGCTGGAAAGTGCGCGACCTCAGTCTTGGCGGCGCCATGGTGGAGATGAGGAGAGACGAGTTTCTGCCGGGAACCCCGGTAGAAGCGGTTCTCGCGCTCAAGGAGCATGGCGAATATGGTTTGCACCGCCTGCCTGCGGAGGTGGTGCGCACGGACAGGAACGGTGTGGCATTGCGGTTCCGTAACTACGATGACAAGGCGTACACCGCCCTGGTGAACTTGCTGTATAGCGCTTAGTGCTGGAGGTGGGATTTATTTGGAGCGCGGGTTTCCCGCGCCCAGGGAACTGTCCACGGCCCTAGGCAGCATGACATCATGGCGCGAAAAATTATAACCGCAGAAACACAGCGTGGAAGTGACAGGCAGGACAGTCTTGCAGTGCGGACAATTCTTGGTTTCGGTATTGGCGAATGCCTCGACGATTTTCTCCGCCTTGGTCGCTTGCTGGGCCCGGAAGGCCTCAGTGGGTCGGTCGGATTGAACCGGAACGTCAGGAGTGATTTCCCCCCTTGCCGCCTGCGCCGCTTTCCGGGCTTGAGCCGTTTTGGCGGCCTGGGCGTCTCGCTCGTCACGCAGGATCAGCGCCTCCTGCACGACTTCCAGCAGGCGGTCGGCCTTGCGAAGGTTGGCGGGATCGGCTGCCAGTTCCGTGCGGACTGATTCAACCTTCTCCACGGTTTGGCCCACGCGCGCCGCCAGATACGCCTCGAATAGCTCCTCTTCCTGTAGCGCTTGTTCCTCGGGCAGCAGAGCTGTTTCGTCGGAGTAGCCGAAGGCATAGCCGCAATCACAGCGCTTGGCACCCGTTGACACCACCATGCCACAGGCTGGGCAGGGCTTCTGATAAATGCTGTAAGTACTCATGTTGATTTCCCTGTCATGGCGGCGATCCTGAGGATACTACTTTGTTGAAGTATAGACTGAGACGGCCGATTTATAGCGGCAATCAGGTGTAATGGCAGACATGGGCTGAAGCTGAGCAGATCAGCGGCAGCACTTATGCCAAGTCAGGAACTTGCGTTGCCAGGTTCTGTTGCGCAAATCAGACGATATTGAAATTTCGCATTTATCGTCAGTAGCCAACCGCCATGCAAGTCTGGCTCGGCCATGGATGCTGGTACACTTTACAGGGTTTTCTCCAGAGTGGCACAGAAATGGCCAGTGTTACTTACGAAGAAAAGAAACAGCGCCTGACAGAATTTTTGCGTGCCAGCGGTGGAGACCATATCCGTCTGGGCAAAAGTACCTCCAATCTGTTCCGCGACCGCAAGAAGATTCAGGCACAGCGGCTCGATGTGCGCGACTTCAACAATGTGCTGCGTGTAGACGCCGCGGGCGGTTATGTTGAAGTGGAGGGGATGACGCCGTACGTCAAGCTGGTGGCAGAGTGCCTCAGGCACGAGGTAATGCCGGCCGTGGTTCCCCAGCTCAAGTCCATCACCATTGGCGGCGCTACCGTCGGGTGCGGCATCGAATCCTCTTCTTTCCGTTATGGATTGGTCCATGAAACGGTGCTGGAAATGGAGATACTGCTGGGCGACGGCCGCACGGTGCTGTGCTCGCCCGGCAATGAACACCGCGGCCTGTTTTACGGGTTCCCCAATTCCTACGGCACGCTTGGTTATGCCCTGAAGCTCAAGCTAAAGGTTGTGCCGGTAAAAAAATACGTAAAGCTCACCCATATTATCTTCACGGATCCCGATGTTTATTTCACCGAGCTGGCACGGCAATGTGATCGTCAGGACGTCGATTTCGTCGATGGCGTGGTGTTTGGCCGGAATGAGATGGTGCTGACGCTTGGACGATTTGTCGATAACGCGCCTTACGTCAGCGATTACACCTATAAGAATATATACTATCGGTCGTTGCGCGAACGCTCACAGGACTATCTGACTACCGAGGATTACCTCTGGCGCTGGGACACGGACTGGTTCTGGTGCTCCAAGAATCTGCTTGCCCAGCATCCGCTCATCCGCCGGCTCTATGGCCGCTCACGGTTGAATTCGTTGACCTACACCCGCATCATGCGCTGGAACAGTCGCTGGAAGCTCATGCAAACTTTCAACAAACTTGCCGGCGTTCACGCCGAACCAGTGATCCAGGATGTCGAGATTCCCGTTGAGCACGCGCCGCAGTTCCTCGCGTTTTATCACGATGTCATCCGTTTCCTGCCGGTATGGATATCCCCCACGCGCGCTTACAACAAGGACGTGAAATTCGAGCTCTATCGCATGGATCCGGAAAAACTTTATATCAACTTCGGTTTTTGGGATGTGATACGTAGCAGAAAAAAACTCCCGCCGGGTTACTACAACCGTCAAGTCGAGGAGCAGGTGATGGCACTTGGCGGCATGAAGTCGTTGTATTCTGATTCTTACTTCACGGCAGAACAGTTCTGGCGAATGTACAACAAGTCGGTCTACGAAAGACTCAAGGAAAAATACGATCCGAATGGTGCGCTGGGAGATATTTATCGCAAGTGCGTGCTGAAGGAGTAAGAGCGCTACTTGGATCGCGTGAATTTGATTCGGGGACGTCACAAGCCAGCATTGGCATAAAACAGACACCTGTCGCATGTATCACACAGCCCGATATTTGGTAGTTATCGTAGATAGAGCGCCATTTTTTGACAGCTCATCGGCGCGTACTCAACGATTGTCTGGCGATGAGAATCAGGTGCTGTCTTAATACTTGTCTTTTCCCGGTTTTTCCTCCTTAATTAGGTGAATGCCGCTGATAACATGCTTCATCAGGCGCAGGGAATAGGTTCAACGAAGTCCTCATGTAACTAGCGTCGGGCAACCGTTGTAGATTTTCACAAGGAGGTTCGCATGAGCGATGCATCACGCGCAGCAAAGATGGAATCCGGTGGAGTGGTCAAAGGCGAAACAGGCAGAGAAGCCGTCGAGGTAGCAGAGGCCATTAAGGCGCTGCAGACGCAACTGGCCGATTTGCGCAAGATCGTCCAGGCAGCTAAAACGTCGGGCAACATCGCCGAACCTGGACGCCGTCAATAATTACTCCGCATCATCCCACATTGTAACTTCTTCAATCCCGTTTACTGTCTGGCCTGCTTGGCGCAGGGGATGGGTATATCCCCAAACTGCTGGCACGATGATTCATGCTCCGAGGCGCCTCGCGTGAGGCGCAGGCGGTGCCGACCGACGCGTTCGGCCAGAAAAAAGTCCGAATTGCGCGATTTTCCCCGTTAATAGTCCTCCGTTGCCCGAGTGCTAGCCTGAGCAGACCGAATCTTGCCTCGTACAGGCAATGAGGGGACAAATAATGTTATCGTATAGCCCATAGTGGATGACGTAATCCCAGGCTCCCGACAGCTTGTATATGATTGATGGCAGACCGCGTTAACGTCACGCCAGACTCATCAACGGCATGGACGGCAGGCGGCAGAGGAAGTGAGGCGTTGCATGTATCTCCAATATTTTGGTTTGTATGAAAATCCCTTTTCGATCCCGCCGGACCCGCGTTATCTCTATCTGAGCCGGGGCCACCAGGAAGCATTGGCGCATTTGCAGTATGGGTTGGGTGAGAGCGGGGGGTTCGTGCAGTTGACCGGCGAGGTCGGCACCGGCAAGACCCTGCTCATTCGCGCGCTGGGAGAGCGGCTGCCCAAGGATGTTGATGTGGCGCTGGTTCTCTATCCCGTGCTCACGGTCACTGAATTCGTTGCCGCCATTTGCGATGAACTGCGTGTGCCCCATCCCGGCGCACGGGCAAGCCTCAAGCAGCTGATCGACGTGCTCAACGCCCACCTGCTCCAGAGCCACGCCCACGGACGGCGCACGATGCTGATTATCGATGAAGCGCAGAATCTGAGTCGTGAGGTGCTGGAACAGATCCGGCTTTTGACCAATCTGGAAACCACCAAGCAGAAGCTTCTGCAAATTATCCTCATCGGTCAGCCAGAACTGGTGGGGTTGCTGGCGCAACCGGATCTGCGTCAGCTCGCGCAGCGTATCACGGCGCGCTATCGCTTGACCGCGTTGACCCGTGAAGAAACCTGTTATTACATCGGCCACCGCTGCCGCGTGGCGGGTGGACGCGTGTTACTCTTCAACCTGTCCGCGATGCGCCGTGTGCATGCGCTCTCGGGGGGTATTCCGCGGCTGATCAACATCATCTGCGATCGTTCGTTGCTCGGCGCCTACACGCGTGAGAAGACCGTCGTGGATACGGGTATCGTGAATCGCGCCGCCGCCGAAATCGGGTCATTCACCAGGCCTTCCCGCTGGCTGACATGGCGCGTGCTCACCCCCACTATCGCTACGCTGACGGCGATCCTGATCGCGGCCGGCTGGCAATGGTGGCCTGGCTGGAAACACCCGCTGCCAGTCGATGACAAAGCGGTCGTGGCGGCTTCAGCCGATGCAGTGACGGCAGCCAATGTCGCCGGGGATATCGTGGTTGCCGCACCGGCTGCCGAACCCCGGGGAGCAACAACGGCTGGTGAAGTTTCCACCGCCAGTCCGTCCAAACCGGCGGCCATGCTCGAGTCGCTGCTCGCCAATCCCGCACTGGCGACCGACACTGAATCGGCGATGAAGGGCCTGTTCGAGCGCTGGAGTCTAAATTATGCCTTGCTGGTTGGTGGTACCGGCTGCGAACGCGCGCTGAACGCCGGTTTGCATTGCGTATACAAAACCGGGACGTGGAACAATCTGCGCAGCTACAACCGCCCCGCCGTCCTCGAGCTGCAGGACACCGCGGGCGGCAAGCATCATGTCCTCGTGGCGGAGTTGACGGCCGACGCCGTCTCTCTCGTGATAGGCGGCCAGCCGCATGAATTTCCGGTGAGCGAGGTGGGCCGTTACTGGTTCGGAAAATATCTGTTGCTTTGGAAGCCACCGATGCCGGAACAGGAGATGTTACGGCTCGGTGATCGCGGCGATACGGTGATCTGGTTGCGCGACGCGCTGGCGCGCTACCGGGGTGAGCCGCTCGCGGCGGAATCAAGCGAAATTTTCGACAAGGAGTTGCAGGCGCAACTCAGGGAGTTCCAGGGTCGACACCGGCTCATGCCTGACGGCGTGGCGGGACGGATCACCCTGGCCCAGTTGCAAAACTATCTGCCGGGTAAATCGCCCGCGCTGGTTGCCGACGCCGGAACCGCGGGGACGCGCTGAGCATGTCATACATCCTGGATGCGCTCAGGAAGTCCGAACAGGAACGGCAGCCCGGAACTCGCGCGCGCCCCGGTGGGCCGGTGCATAATGTTTCATTACCGTGGCGCGGCGGGTGGCTGTTGGTGATTGGCATCATTCTTCTGCTCTTCCTGCTGGCCGCGGCAGTGGTCTTCTGGCATAGCACAGTCAGCCGTATTTCTTCCGAGGCGGCGGTTGCCGTGACGTCTCCCAGCGTAGCCGCCACAGCCACGCCGTCTGCCGCCGAACCGGTCGCCGCCGTGGCTCCGCCGCCCGTAATGGCGGTGAAGAGGGAGTCCCCGGTACGCGACCTGGCGGAACAGACGCAGGTGCCTGTTCCCGTCACCTCTAAAATGCCCAGTACTGCACCACGCCGTCAGGTGGCGGCCATTAAGCAACGTTCCTCGTCACAGGCTGATGGTCACGCCGTTCTTCTGGAAACGGACAACACTCCGTTGTTGCAGCAGATGCCTCCGGAAATACAGCGCGCCATTCCTCTGATGGCGGTGACAATCCATGTGTATTCTACGCAGGAGTCCCAGCGGATTCTTTTCATCAACAACCGCGAATACCACAAGGGCAGTCTGATCGAGGGCGGAGCGCGTGTTGAAGCGATCGTGCCGGATGGTGCCGTCCTGAGTTACCAGGGGGAGCGTTTCAAACTACCCCGTCCCCGTTAAAATACAGTTCATTATTACCAGCCAAACCGCAGCCGATGGAGCAGTTGTTTTCCGGGATTAACCGGGAACTCGGCAGAAAGTCAGTCGAACGGTAGGCCCGCGCACCATCGCGCGCAAGCAACGTTCAAGGAAAATTGAAGAGCTTGGCAAACTCCGCGCGTTCTTCGTCGCTCATGGCGAGCGGGGGAATCAGCTGTTCGCTGGACGGGAATTCATAACCACAGCGGCACCGCGCCGCCGAACTGGCCACCGACGCCGTGCAACTCGGGCACTCCTTTTTGTCCCGCGGGGTATACAGGCGGGGAGCGGTCTTCGCGGTAATAGGCGTTGTTTGTGGTGGTTTGGGTTCCGCCACCGGCACCATGCGCGCTTCTTCTTTGACTGCTTTGGCAACAGGAGTCGGTTGAGTGTTTTTGCTGCGCAGGAATTTCTCCGCCTTGGCGGCCTGCGCCTGCCGGAAGGCGGTATTCGGTGTCGCCGTTTGCGCCGGCGGAGCGTTATCCGGTTTTCTGGGCGCGGGAGGTGGCGTGGAAGTTCTTTTCGACGCCACTTGTGCAGTTTTATCCTGGCGTTTCGCGCGGGCAGGCATAGGTGCAACGACGGTAGACTTAGTAACGATCGGTACGACGTTACGCGCAACCTGCGCTGGTGGTTTTATCGCGGCAGGTTTCAAGGTGGCTGTCCGCTTCTTCACGGGAGCCATTACCGGAGCCGGAGGCCGGGTCGCGGGCAACAATGCCTTTTTCATCTCCGTTACGTGCGCAGATTGCGTCGCCAGGGTGGATTCGGCCATCTGCACTTCACGAATCGCGGAAGCAACGTGATCGGATTTACCCGGGTTCGAAGGGTCGCGCACAAATTCGGCCTGTGCGATTTTGACGGCTTTGGCGGCCTGCTCGACGCGTGCCCCGAGGTAGTTTTCGTAGAGTTCCTCGGCCTTCAGCCGGATCTCTTCCGAGGTGAGCGCTGTGTCCGTATCGTCGTGGTCAAGATGATGTCCACAAGAGCATTCCCGGGTATCCAGTGGAACCGTGGACATGCATTCTGGACAGACCTTTTGGAAAATACTTCTTGCCGTCATATGACATCCTTGCCAACTGAGGGATAAGTAACAACTATGTCTTCGGAAAAAGTATAGGCTCCGTGCCGGTGACAAGGGTTGACACGACGATATCTGGGGTTGTCCGGCCGACAGGTGGTGCCAGAACAGACAGGCCTGTATCGGTGATATCAGCAAGGAATTGCTGGACGAAGAGGGGTTTTTCCTGTAGCGAGAAGACAAGGCGGCGCTAAAAAGGCTTTTTTGCTCGGAACTTTCGGCGATTTTGATACGTACCAAAAAATGGGCGCCCCGTTTTGTTACTCAGGAACCGTCATACATGTGACCTTTGGCTGGCGGATATTAATCCTGGGGACGATCCTAAGTTGATTGACAAGGAGCGTTTGGCACGTTTCATTCTGAGCCAAGGCCATGGAACCTCACTCAGATTCCTGCTCCCCAGGACTGCTGGCCGTCGACTATTTCAGTATGTTGCGGGCTTTCGCGCGTATCTGTTCCCCTCAACCAGGTTCTGACATCATAACGTCGCATGACCACGCCCGACCCGCACGCGGAGATGGTAGCGGTTTTTAACCGCGTCGCCGCCGGCTATGACAACCCCGCATCGCGTTTCTTTCCATTCTGCGCTGATCGTCTGATTGTCCGGCTCAATCCGGCACGCGGCTCCAAGATTCTCGATGTGGCGACCGGCACCGGCGTAGTGGCCATGGCCGCTATGCAGGCCGTGGGGCACGCGGGCAGAGTCATGGCGATCGATCTGGCCGAGGGGATGCTCGACCGCTTGCAGGAAAAAATCGATAAATTCGGTATCCCCAATATCGACTTGCACGTGATGGACGCGGCCGCGCTGGATTTCCGCCGTGAGTATTTCGATCACGTTGTCTGCTCCTTTGGTATTTTTTTTCTGCCCGACATGTCTGTCGGGCTCCGGGAATGGGCGCGGGTGACAAAACCGGGCGGCCGTATCCTGTTTACTGTTTTCGGGAAGCAGGCTTTCCAGCCGATGATGGAATTGTTCATCCGGCGCATCGAAAATTACGGTGTGGACGCGCCGGACAAAGACGCACCCTTTGCCGCGATGCGTCTCGCCGACCCCGAACGCTGTCGTGATTTGCTGAGCGGCGCCGGTCTCAAGGATATCGAGGTGCACACTGAGCAGCTTGGCTATCACCTGAAAGACGAAGTCCAGTGGTGGGAGGTCATCTGGAACAGCGGCATGCGTGAATGGGTTGAGAGAATCCCCTCGGCCCGGCAGGAGTCGTTTCGCGCCGAACACCTGGCGGACGTGCGCCCGCTCATGGGCGAACAAGGTTTGTGGCTGAATGTGGAAACACTTTTTGCAGCCGGGACCAAGCCGTCAGGCGTTTAACCCGGACATTCAGCGAAAACCTCGCAGAAGAACCCGGTATTCTTGCAGACGTTTGCGCATCAGCCGGCGCTGAATTTTCCAGGGCCGATCCCACGGCAGACCCGATTCCATCATGGCCCGGCACAGCTTCAACATTCCCTCGATGTCGTCGAGATGCACGAACTCCGGCGCCGGGCCGCGCGCGGCACGACAATCGGGTCCGCCTTCGAAACAATAAAAATGCTTCATTCCTTTATTTTTGACGTCAACGAAACGGATTTCTCCGAAAAAGTACTCGAAGCCTCCCATCAGCAACCGGTATTGGTGGATTTCTGGGCCGACTGGTGTCCGCCCTGCAGGTTCCTGACCCCGGTGCTGGAGAAGGTAACTCAGGGTTACCGGGGGGAGGTGCTGCTCGCCAAGGTGGAAGTGGACGACAATTCCGCCGGGAGCGGAATTGGGCGCGCTTCAGCGCGCCCACAGGGCGAGCCACAAGGATGTGGCGAGTCACAACATGCACCTCGCTGGGCGCTACCAGTTGCGCGGCTTCCCCAGCGTCATCCTGTTCATCCAGGGGGAGGAAGCCGGTTGTTTCAGCGGCGCCCGGTCGGAGCAGCAGGTGCGCACATTTATTTCCGGATTCGTGCCCGCCTTCGCGTCACGGGATACGGGTGCCTGAGAATGACTACTCGATCTTGAGGCGGATGGTTCGACGCTCACCCGATTCCGTCGCGGCGCTCTCCAGGATGGCGCGGTCGATTTCGCTGCGATGGCCGAGGATCGCGCCCAGGTCGATCCATTCGCCCAACCTTACCTCCACCGTCGTGGCCAGTTCTTGGAAATCGGCAAGGCCGGTGGTGGGGTCCCGTAGCGTGGACAGGCGCGGCGTGATCTCCATCCGCACGCGGTCCCCGCGCACGCGTGGCAGCACGTCGAAACCGGTCGTGACGTCCTGAAGCGCGATGCCCTGGGCAATCAGGACTTGGCGACGACCGAGCGCCAGAATCTCTTTTACATGCGGTACGGACTGACCGATGCGGATAGAGGCGCGTTGACCATCCAGCGCCATGACCGTCTGGGTAGTTTCATTCCGACCGACCGTCGTGCGCTGGCCGGTTCGGAGCCGGAGATTGTCTCTTTGTATAACGAGTCCACGGTTATCGGGAGATTTTTCCGGCAGCTTGATCTGTGCCTCGTCGCCAATCTGGATTTCTCCCTCGACGGAATGGATGGTGGTGTCGCGATCATCCGCCACCCGTTGCTCCACCGTGATGCGCAGTTGCCGCGGCGCCACGTCCAGTTGCGCCAGCAGGCGCTCGATATTTTTCAGATTCCTGTCCGAGGTGCGAACGATAAGCCGGTAATCCATGCCGCTCAGCGCGTCGTCCGGTCCGATCAGGGGACGGATCAGGGGGATGATTTCGCCGGCTGGACGGTGCTTCAGCTGGATAATGCGTGCCTCCTCGGCGCTAACGCCGGCGAACGCCAGCAAGGTCGTCAGCGCGACCAGCAGGGAAGTGACGATCGGCCTGCCTCGAACCATGTCAGTCGATGTAGGGGCGGCGCGCTTCCGTGAAATGAAGCTGCCAGTAGGAGTCGTCAAATCCCGTCACGTATACTTTTTTGCCGCTCGAAGGTGCGTGCACGAAGCGGTTGTCGCCGATGTACAGCGCCACGTGCGCGGATTTCCGGCCTTCCTGCGTGAAGAACAGGAGGTCACCGCGTTGCAGCTTGCCGCGCGATATCGGGCGCGTCGCGCGGCGCAACTTGTCGGTGCCGTGCGGTAGATTCACGCCGCTACGCCCGTAGCTGTACTGCACGAGACCGCTACAATCGAACCCGGCCGGTGTGTTGCCGCCGTAACGGTAAGGTTTGCCGACCATGGCCAGCGCGAGATTCGCCGCGTGGTTTCCGGCCGTCTCGGATGGGTTTTCAATGGGAACGTGACCGCATGCCGCCAGGACATACAGGATCGGTACCAGGAACAGAACGCGAGGAAAGCGGGTGGACATCGACGACACTGAAATCACAGTCCCGTCGAACGCAGGGAAAAGATCGGTTCGCTGCGGTCCCATAATTCGTTGAAGCGCCGCGCGAGCAGCACGGCATCATGAGTATTGTGAGACTCCGCGATGCAGTCGGGTTTGGCGATGTCCTGCTGATGCAGGAAACCGGAGTGATCGATGACCAGGAACATTTCGCGGATGCCGAGATGCTCTTCGGCGACCTGGTGCATGTGGATGAAATCGCTCAGCCGTCGGCACAAGCCGACGAGACGGTCGTTGTCGCGCAAAACCTGTTCCGTGTCTTCCACCACGATGCGCGCGAGGTTGTTGCGGTGGCGCGCGGCAAAACTGGCGAGCGCGCGGGCAAAGCGGGGGGTATTGAATAAAGCACCATCAATCTGCGGGGCGAAAATGACGATCTCGCGTGTCGCGCTTTCCGCCAGCCCGGCCAGGAAATCGCCGACTTCGTCGCGTCCTCTGATTACCCGGCGCGGGGGTTCCGGTTTGTTTTCGGCGGGTGTGTTTTTTGCCGTATCCATGCCAGGGATGAATATTCCTCTCGCAAGCGGCTGATCGCCGCCATCAAGATATATATAGACCACGTGGCGAGAATGGCACGGAGACGGAGGCGCAACGGAGAGATGGGAACAACGGGATCAGCTTTTGATTTTGGCCAGATTTCTCGCCTGTGTTGCGGCATTACCCGTGTAGCTGGCGGGGGTTAGCGCCAACAGACGTTTTTTTGCCGCATCGGGGATGCTCAGGGAGCGGATGAAGGTTTGGATCGAATCGCGGGTGATGCCACCCTTGCCACGGGTGAGGTCCTTAAGTTTTTCGTACGCCTGTTCCACGCCGTAACGGCGCATGACGGTCTGCACCGCCTCGGCCAGGACCTCCCAGTTCTGATCGAGGTCCTGCTGGAGCCGCTCGGTATTCACCTCGAGTTTGCCGATGCCCTTGAGGCAGGAGTCGCCGGCGAGCAGCATGTACCCGAATGCCACTCCCAGATTGCGCAGCACGGTGGAATCGGTGAGGTCGCGCTGGAAACGCGAGACAGGAAGCTTTTCCGCTAGATGGCGGAACAGGGCGTTCGCCAATCCCAGGTTGCCCTCGGCATTCTCGAAATCGATCGGGTTGACCTTGTGCGGCATGGTGGACGAGCCGACCTCGCCCTTGACCACTTTCTGCCTGAAGTAACCCAGCGAAATGTAGCCCCACACGTCGCGATTGAAATCGATCAGGATGGTGTTGAATCGCGCCAGCGCATCGAGCAGCTCGGCGATGTAATCGTGCGGTTCGATCTGGGTAGTATATGGATTCCACGCAAGCCCCAGTCCCTCGACAAAGGACTTGGCCACCGCCGGCCAGTCGACTTCCGGATAGGCTGCGAGATGGGCGTTGTAATTGCCCACCGCCCCGTTGATTTTTCCCAGAATCGGCACGGCCGTCGCCTGGTCGCGGGCGCGCTTCAGGCGATAGGCGACATTGGCCATTTCCTTGCCGAGCGTGGTGGGCGAGGCCGGCTGGCCGTGGGTGCGCGCCAGCATCGGCTGATCGGCGTAGCGGGTGGCCAAGTCCGTGATCGCCGCGATCAGCTTGTCCATGCGCGGCAGCAGTACGCCGTCGCGGCCGTCCCTGAGCATCAGCGCGTAGGAAAGATTGTTGATGTCCTCGGAGGTGCAGGCGAAGTGGATGAATTCGGCGCAGCGCGCGATTTCCTTGTTGCCGTGTGTTTTTTCCTTCAGGAAATATTCGATCGCCTTGACGTCGTGATTGGTGGTCGCCTCAATCTGCTTGACGCGGTGGGCATCGGTTTCCGAGAAATTCGCGATGATGCCCTCGAGGAGTTTTTTCGTGGCCGGAGAAAAGGACGCCACCTCCTTGATCTTTTTGTGACCGCCGAGCGCGAGCAGCCAGCGTATCTCGACCAGCACGCGCCGGCGGATCAGGCCGTATTCGCTGAAGAGCGGGCGGAGCGGAGCGGTTTTGGATTCGTAGCGGCCGTCGAGCGGTGACAGGGCGGT